>JAQSWN010000352.1 GCA_029266615.1 Polyangiaceae bacterium | reverse complement strand
TACGTGGTGCCGCTGTACCGTCAATGCTTGGCGCACGTCTTTCCGTCGTCGTACGAAGGCTTCGGCCTCACCGTTTTGGAAGCGATGGCGTGCGGCGCTCCGACGCTGACGACCGCCTTGTCGTCGTTGGGTGAGGTCGCAGGAGACGCCGCCCTCACGCTCGCGGACCTCTCGGAGGAGCCATTCGCGCTCGAGCTAGGGCGGCTGGTCTCCGACGGGGAGCTCCGCGCCCAGCTACGAGAACGCGGCTTGGCGCATGCGCAAAAGTTCACCTGGGAGCGCTGCGCGGCGCAAACCCTCGCGTGCTATGGGCGCGCGCTCACCGAAGGCGACGCATGAAAGAGCTTTGGAACCGAATCGCGGGCACACTCGGGGGCTGGGAGGCGCGCTACCGCGTGCGTTCGCTCGGCGCTTTCGAGCCGACGCGCTGGGTATGGAGCCGAGGGCTCGCGCTCGGATGCGATCACAACGGCGGGCTGACCTTCGTGCGCGGTCAGCGCGGCGCTCGCGCGCCCTTACGCTTCGACCCCCGCGCGTTCGACGCCGTCAAAGACGGCGATTTGGTGTGGATGCGCCTGATCGCTCTGCCCCAGTTCCTGCGCGAAGCGCTACCGCGCATCCGGGGCCGGTTCGCGCTCCTCACAGGGGACGAAGACTGGTCGATACCCGGTAGCTTCGAAGGAAGCGCTGAGCTGCTCGCGAGCGACAAGCTCGTCTACTGGTTCACCCAAAATCCCGACCGCGGCGCCACTCACCCCAAGCTCCAGGGGTTGCCCATTGGTTTGGATTTCCACACCATCAGCAATGGCCCGCGGTGGGGACACGAGCAAGCCACCCCCGCCGAGCAAGAAGCCGAGCTCGAGGCCCTTCGAAGCAAGATGCTGCCCACCGAAGAACGTCTGTTGCTCGCGCACGCGGACTTTCACTTCAACAAACGCAAAGACCAAACGTGGGGCGACGATCGGGACAGCGTGCAGCGCGCGCTGGAACATAACGAGAGCGTCGTCTTCCAAAAAAACAAGCTGAAGCGCATCGACCTATGGCGCGAGAAGACGCGCTACGCGTTCGTGGTGAGCCCCCACGGTAACGGGCTGGACTGTCACCGCACCTGGGAGTCCTTGGTGCTGGGTAACATCCCAATCGTCAAGCGCTCCTCCATCGATGCGCTTTACGATGGACTGCCCGTCGTCATCGTCGACGATTGGGCTGAAATTCAGCCTGAAAACCTGAAAAAGTGGCACACCGAGCACGCGCCTGCGTTCCGGCGTGAAGAGGTGCTGGAGCGTCTGACCAACCACTATTGGCTCGAGCGCGCGCGGCGCATGACGCACGGAAAACTCTGATGCCGCATCAGCGCCCGGGTGCGTGACTCAGGGCTTGGGTTTCGCCTTGCCGGGCTTGGCGGCGGACGGTGCGGCGCTGGCGGAAGGCGCGGCCTTCACGGCTTCGCCCGTGAGCGGGTAGCCGCGGTCCTTCCAGAAGAGGATGCCCTCGTCCATGACGGCGGTGTTCGGGTAGTTCTTGGCGCGAAGCGCGTCCACCACCTCACCGGAAGCGTGGTGGGGACACGCGCAGTAGGCGACGACCCACGTGCCGTCGTTGGGCACTTTATCCAGCTTGTCCCGGTCGTGGTAGGGCAGCGGGATGGCGCCGGGGATGTGATACTGAATCCAATCGGAGGTCGCGCGCGCGTCGATGATGACGATGCGCTGCTTCGCGGCGAGCGCGTCCTTCACCTGCTCGACAGAGACGAAGCGGCCGTCCCGCAGCGTAAATTTGGGGTGCTTACCCTTGGGGTTGATGACGACGGGCAAGTCGCTCGGCACGTCGGTCTTCTTCACTTCCGGCGTCGGCAGCGCCGGCTTGAAGCTCCACAAGAAGCTCACGACGTCGCCAATCTCCTGCTCGCTCAGGCGACCTTGGAAGCTGGGCATGGGCGTGGGCGGGCGGCCATTGACGATGGCGTAGCGTAAGAACGCGGGTGAAGCTGCGGTGAGCAGCTCCGGGTTCTGCAAGTTGACTGCGTTGCCGCGCATAGCCAGGTTGCCGTGACACGTCTGGCAGTTCTTCTCGAACACTTCCTTGCCGCGCGCCGCGTCACCTTCGCCGCCCGGCGGCAGCGGCACTGGCTGCGGACCTTTCGAACGCAGAAAGCGCACCACGTTCTGAATCTCGCGCTCGCTCAGCGGCCCGCCGCGCGCCTGGCCGTACGCCGCCATCGCCGTCCCGGGGCGGCCCATACGAATACCGGCGGCGATGAGCTCGTCGCTCGCGCTCTCCAAGAAGGTCTTGCTTACGAGTGACGGCGCGTTGTCTGCCGCATAACCAGTGCCGTCCTTCGCGTGGCAGAGCGCGCAGTACTTCGCGTACGACTTCGCTCCTTCCCCTACCGCCGGATCGCCGCCGGCCGCGACCAGCTCCGCCTTCACCGGCTCCGCGGAAGGAGTGGCCGAAGGCACCGTCGACGTCACTCCTCGGTCACACGCCGAGAGGGAGAGCAGCCCCGCCAGGGCCAGAAGCAGAACCGGGCGCGAGTTCGACCGAAAGCGCATCGCCCCCTCGTCATGCCACGGTGGTTGTCGGGCCGTCGAGCAATCCGCGCAAAAATCGCCGTTTAGCGCGTCCCGGTCCGGAGCGGCCCGCGCTCGCGGCCGGCTTGCGGCGCGGGCGGAGCGGCCTACATTATTGGCTCACCCATGCGTCGTCGCAGCCTGCTCGGAGCCTTGGTCAGCGCCCCCGCCCTTTCTGCATGCCGGAGCGACGCGCCGCCCGAGCGGGGGGACCAGCTCCAGGCCGCACAGGCAGACACCAACGTCGTGCTCGCGACCGAGGAGCTCGGCTTCCAGTGGCGCGTGCTGGACCCGTTCCTGTTCTGCGCGCACCACGACGACCCTTACCCGCCCGGTAACGGCAAGCTCGGCCCCGCCGCGTCGCTTTCGGGCCGTAACCTCGGGCAGGACTTCGACGAGCGCAACGGCTGGCGCATGTACCACGGCGAGGCGATCCCCGGGTTCCCCTCGCACCCCCACCGCGGTTTCGAAACCGTGACCATCGTGCGGAGCGGCCTCGTCGATCATGCGGACTCGCTCGGCGCCGCCGCGCGTTATGGTCATGGGGACGTGCAATGGCTCACCGCCGGCAAGGGCATCGTCCACGCGGAGATGTTCCCGCTCGTGAACGACTCCGAATGCAACCCGCTGGAGCTGTTTCAAATATGGCTGAACCTACCGGCCGCCAACAAATTCGCGGAGCCGCACTTCTCCATGTTCTGGCGCAAGAGCATCCCCCAGCGCACCGCGAAGGACAGCGCCGGAAAGCAAACGTTGGTCACGGTCATCGCCGGCCAGTATGCGGACGCGACGCCCAACGCGCCGCCGCCGCAGTCTTGGGCGAGCCGCCCTGAATCTCACGTCGCGATCTGGACGCTGAAGCTAGAGCCCGGCGCGCGCTTCACGCTGCCCGCGGGTCCTGCTGGCGTGAACCGCAAGCTTTACTTCTTTCGCGGTCGCTCCCTCAAGCTGAGCGGTGTGGAGCTTGCGTCCAAGCACGCCGCGCAAGTCAAATCGGACGCGCCCCTGCTCCTGGAGAATGGCTCGGAGGAGGCGGAGGTGCTCGTGCTGCAGGGCAAGCCGATCGGCGAGCCCGTCGTGCAAAACGGCCCGTTCGTGATGAACACGCGCGCTGAGATTAAGCAGGCGTACGAAGACTACCGCTCGACCCGCTTCGGCGGCTGGCCTTGGCCGTCTGCGGACCCGGTGCACGGGGCGGAAGCCGCCCACTTCGCGCGCCATCCTGACGGCCGCACGGAGCGCTCCACCTGAGCGCCATGAGTCCTTACGGCGCTCTCTCGACCGAGTTCTACGCGCTCGACAAACCCGAAGCTCCTCCCGACGCATTCGACTTCTACGAGTCGTTCGCCCGTGAAGCCCGCGGCCCCATCCACGAGCCCATGTGCGGCACGGGCCGCTACCTGCTCGGCTTGCTGGAGCACGGGCTGGACATCTCCGGCAGCGATGCTTCGGCGCACATGCTGGACGCGTGTCGCGTCGTCGCCCATCAGCGTGGCCTCGCTCCAGAGCTTTCGCAGCAGAGTCTGGAGGCGCTCCACTGCGCGCGTCCCCCGTCGCTCGTGTTCATCCCTTCCGGCTCATTCGGGCTGCTACTCGACGACGCGCTGGTGAAGGCGGCTTTGCGGCGCGTGTACGAAGTTTTGGCCCCGGGCGGCCGCTTCTTGGTGGAGGCGGAGAAGCTCCTGGCCGGTCCGGCCGAGCCGAGCGGCGTGTGGGGCGGGCGTTGGGTGGACCGAGCCGACGGCGCGCGGCTGGTCTTCAGCTGGCTCGTACAATACAGCGGCGCACCGAACATCACGACCAGTCTGCACCGCTACGAGTTGCTGGAAGGCGGAAAGCTGGTGGCGACGGAGCTCGAAGAGCTTCGAGTCCGAAGCTATGTCCCCGAGGATTTTCGCGCCCTACTCGAAGCGGCTGGATTTCGAGACATCGAGCCGCTCAAGCCTTACGAGCGGGCGCTCGCGGAAGAGGACGACGACGCCATCGTCTTTTCAGCCGTGAAGGCAAGCGCCTGAGCGCGCACGGAGCCCTTTGCGCCGCTTCGTCTTGATCGGGCAGACCGCGTCTGCTTCGGGCGATTTTTCACTGGAGAACCTGCCGAGCTCCAGCGGCCGCCTGGACGCGCTACTCCGTGCCTTGCGGGCGGCGCTGCTCGTCTCCCATGCCGTGCGAACGAACGCCTGCGTCTACCTCGTTCTTCGCGGCGGTCCGAAGGCGCCACGCGTGCTGCGAGTGGACGGCGCACGCGTGAAGTTCCTCAGGCCGGACGAGCGAAGCCTCGCGCTGCTCATCAAGAAGACCCTCGACGCCGCGCCTCCTGCGCTGTCCGAGCTCACGGAGCTGCGGCCTGGGGTCGACCTGCGCGACGGCGACCTCGCCGAGCTGCTCTCGGAGCTCGCTGACGCGCCCTCTTACGTTCTCGAGGAAGGCGGAGCGGACGTTCGCACAGCCGCGTTGCCCGAAGACGCTTGGTTCTTCCTCGGGGATCACCAGGGTTTCGACGCCGCCTCACGCGAGCTGCTCGCCGCGCGCGGCGCCGCGACCCTTTCCGTCGGCCCCCGGAGCCTGCACGCGGAAGACGTGGTCACGTTGTTGAACAACGAGCTCGACCGGCGCTCCCCCGCCCCTCGCTGAGCGCCACGATGTGGGCGATGCGGCGCGGGCGCCGGCGCTATCCCATCAATTTCGCTCATGCGTTCCATGTATCCTATTCACTGGTTTGATGCATGCGCCGGCTCTACCTTCATCGGCAAGGAGCAAGAACATGACTGAAACTCGATTGAACGGAAC
>JAQSWN010000121.1 GCA_029266615.1 Polyangiaceae bacterium | reverse complement strand
AGTTGCTCGCGCGGCCCTCGCGGCATTTTGAGGAGAAAGTCATGCAATACATCAAGCTGTGCCTTTGAGGCACGGGCTCGGATTCGCGCGCGACTCGCAGAGCCAAGCGCGTTCGGTGCGTAACAGCAGCGCACTCGGTTCTTAACCGATGAGGCAGAGGTGCAAGTCCTCTCGAACGCACCGTGGAGCTTCGGTTCGAGGCTCGATCATCATTACTCCGGGATCGTTCATTCGGTAGGACGCTGGGCCCTCAACCCAGCGAGCTAGTGGAGCGCATGTGACCTGCGGTCAACAATCGCTGCGCGATTGTCCGCTGCGCGGCATGCGCCGCCCTAGTGTCTTTCTCGCTGGGGCTTCGCCCCTGACCCCGCGTCCGCCTAGCGCAGCGCCGCTTCCCAAAGTTGCTGCTATCTCACATGCGCTGCACTAGTTCGCTTCGCCTCCTAGTCCCGGAGCCGAGCTCACTGGAGCTCGATCTCTTGCTCCAAAAGCCGCGACGGCGTCGTCGCGGCGCACGGATACGTGTGCCCGCTCGCCGGGCTGCTCCTTGAAAACTCGACACCAAAGCGCGCGGCGAGGTCGCTCTCTCCGCGCACTACTGCAGTGTGGCCTAACGGTAAGGCGTCCGCCTGTTAAGCGGAAGGATGGGGGTTCGACTCCTCCCACTGCAGCCGAGAGCCTGCACGCGCGCTCGTCGCCTGTCGCACCGCTCACGTGCCTGAGCTCGAGCTTCGGCGAAGCGTTCTCCCACGCGGTTCGTCGCTCCCGCTCCTCGCAATCCGCTGCGTCCTCGGCAGGCGGCCGGCTTCATACGCCGCACCGTGGTGGTTCGATTCCATCCGCAGCGACCACGCGCGCTCACGACGCGCGGACGTTCGTTCGAAAGGAAAATGATCATGTTCAATCGGCAAAGGAAGAGGTGAAGCCATGACCACGCGTACCTTGATGCTCACCCCGTGGATGGCTCCGTTCAAGGTGATCTCGTGGGAGCGCGCGATCGTGCTCAGTTATCTCGGCAAGGTCGAGGTGCTGGAGGAGTACGACGTGGACATCCCCGCGGTGTCGATCACGCTGCGCATGCCAGCGGTCGTGCGCTTGACCAAGGCGCGTGTGCCGACCTCGAGCAGAGTGCGCTTCTCGCGCACCAACGTGTTCTTGCGAGACGGTTTTCGCTGCCAGTACTGCGGCGAACGGCGGCCGACGAACGAGCTCAACTACGACCACGTGCTTCCGCGTTTCCGCGGCGGCAAGACGGTCTGGGAGAACATCGTCACGTCCTGCTACGCATGCAACGACAGGAAGGGAAGTCGAACGCCGGCCGAGGCGGGTATGGCACTGCTCCGCCAGCCCGTGAAGCCGAAGACCTTGCCCCTCCCTCCCGTGATTCGTCCTGGCTCGATCGTTCCCGAGGTGTGGCGGGACTATTGCGCAGTTGGTGGATGAATCACGCCCGCCGAACGCGGACCGGCCGACGCTACCCGGCTTTTCACCTTGGTCCGCAGTTCGCCCGTCTTGGCTTCGTTCCACGCTTCGGCGCGCGTACGAGGCTGGGTCCAGACGCTAAACAGGACCACCTTTTCTCCGGATCATTCCGGCCCCGACGAGTGGCGACAACGTAGGCACGCGCGGATCTCAAGCTGTACCGGTGAAAGCGCTGCGCTGAAGACGCAGAGAGTGCGGTTCGACTCCGCGGGGATCCACTGTCGAGGTGATGCCTCGACCACTTAGACCCGACCCACTGTGAGCTGCCTGATGCGACTGGTGTCGCAGCCTCTCTGTCTCAGAGGTGAGACCGGTTCGACTCCGGTAGGCAGCGCCGTTGAATTCCGAATGCGAACTCCGCGACGGTGGCCGAACCGTGAACGTAAGCCAGCTCGCGACTGGTGACGTCCGTGGTCTTACAAACCACGTTTGCAGGGTTCGATCCCTGGCTCGGTACCGTGCACCGCGACCTGGGGTAGAGGGCCGCTCGTGTGCAGCGGCACGGCGAGGCCTTACGCCTCGATAGAGCCCTGAAGAAAGATTGTCTGGAGACCAAAGAGCGCGTGGGTGCTCGCTCGGCTGCTAACCGAAGCGCGCCGCAAGGCGTGAGGTTCGACTCCTCTGGTCTCCGCTCGTAAAAGCTTTGGTGTCCGAGTTTTCGAGGCGCTACCTTACGAAGGTCGTCGTCATGTCCCTCAAGTATTACGCCGAAAAAGTGGGCCCGAGCCACTACGTACTGCCGCGCACCGGCACCATGCGTACGGAAGCGCACGCCTTCTTCTCGGAAGCACTGTTCGAAGCGACGGAAGAGTCGATGTGGCAGCAGCTCGCGGCGGGCGCGTCGTACGAGGGCGTCATCGGCGCCTATCTCATGCCGGACGCACATTCGGGTTACGGCGTGCCGGTCGGCTGCGTCATCGTGACGGAAGACGTCATCATCCAGGCCGGCTCGGGCTATGACATCTCCTGTGGCGTGCTGTACATGCGCGTTCCGGGCTTGAAGGCGGAGGCGGTCGCGGATTGGGACGCGCGGGCTCGCTGGGTTCAGGCGGTGGAAGAGCGCGTCGCGACGGGCGTCGGCTCGCGCCGCCCCCGCAAGATGCCGCGCTTTTCCCACCGTAAGGCGAACGACGTCCTACGCTTCGGCGCCAAAGCGCTCGGCGTTCACGGGGACCTTTGCGAGCGTCAGTACATCCACGTCGATGAATCGGCGGACCTCGAGTCCATCGAGCGTGCCTACGACAAGGTCGTGCCCCAACTCGGCTCCGTCGGCGGCGGCAACCACTTCATCGAGATGCAGGTCGATCGCGACAACGGCGACGTGTGGGTGATGGTGCACTGCGGCTCGCGCGGCTACGGTTGGCAAACCGCGAATCATTTCTTCTACGAAGGCGCAGAGCTGCGCGGGCTGCCCAAGAACCGGCGGGAGGACTCCTGGCTGCGCATCGACGAAGAGCTGGGGCGCCGTTACTGGGCGCACCACAATAGCGCCGCGAACTACGCCGTCGCGAACCGTCACATCATCGTGAGCGGGGTACAGGAGGCATTGCAGGAGGTGTTCCGCGTTTCGGCCGAGGTCTACTACGAGATCTCGCACAACCTCGTGCAAGAGGAGACCCTCGTCCTGCCGGATGGCGCGACCAAGCGCGGCTTCGTGCATCGCAAGGGCGCCACTCGCGCGTTCCCCGCCGGTCACCCGGAGCTCGCGGGCACCGCTTGGGAAAAGACGGGCCACCCGTGCCTCATCCCGGGGTCCATGTACGCAGGCGCGGCGATCCTGTTCGCCGAGCCCGGCGCCGCGGCGTCCGCGTTCTCCGTCAATCACGGGTCTGGGCGCCTCCTGGGCCGCGGCCAAGCCAAGCGGCAGCTCGAGGCGTCCCACGACGCGATAGACCGCGAGATGCGCGAAGTTCGGCGCGTGCTGGGTGGCGTCGAAATCCGCGGTATCGTCGGCAACACCGAGCGCACGCCTCTGGACGAGTGCGGCCATGTCTACAAAGACTTGGACGCAGTCCTGGGGGTGCTCGAGGCGGAAGGTATCGCCCGCGTGGCGCACCGGTTGTTCCCGGTCGCGAACCTCAAAGGCTCGGACTGACGAGGTTTCGCCACCGCCTGGGCGCTAGAGCGCGGTGCGGAGGCGGACCATCACGCCCTGGGGGCTCGTGTCCACGTCCACGTTCGTTCGGGTAGTCGTGGCGGGCGTGAGCAACCAGGTGAGCAAGCCACCAACGAGCAACGCTCCCCCGCCCGCCGCGAAGCCGACGCCTAAGTGCTCGGCGTTACGCCGACGAGCATCGACTTCGCCGCATTGCGCGCGTCGGGTCGAGCCGGGCTGTTCGCACCCGGGGCCGTTCCAGTCGCGAGCCGCGTCTTCGCGTCGAGCGAACATGGCGGTGGCGACGCCGCCCGCGGCCAAGCCCAGGATGGCCAAGCTGCTGGCGGTCACCAGGTAGGGTGTGCGGTTCACGTCATCGGTACTCGGGGTGGAGGACCGGGAGGGGCCCGAGTGCTCCAGCGCGAGGCGAAGCGGCTCTTCGCTCGTGCCTGATTCGAACAGAACGTTCGAGTGTCGGTCGAGCACACGCAAGTAGTACTGGAGCTCGGTCCCGCTCGGCAGCGGTACCCGCTGCACGCGCGCGGGCCCGAAGCTACGACGCGAGAACGCTCCTGACTCTGGGTCGCGAGTCCAAAGCTCGCTGCTCGACGCGACCTGTAGTTGGTCGCGCAGCGAGAGCTCGAGCTCCTGCTTTCGGCGTGCGAGCGCCAGATGCAGGGGAGGCTTACCTTCAGCGGTGATGGCATTGCCGCGAGCTTCCTGATAGGGCGCGCGCATCTTTGGCGAAAGGTTGCGATCCAGCTTGAGAGCAGGGTTGACGGCGAGCGCATGCGAAAAAGCGAGCCGGGCCTCGTCCGTTCGACCGAGGGCCGCCGCCGCCGTTCCGAGCAGGACGTACAGCTCGCCGGTCGCTGACTGGTCGTTGCCGCCCTCCTCCAGCCCGGCGTTGGCCTCCCGAAGCGTGGCTTCATAGTCTACCGCGGCGTACGCGCGTTGGGCCTCGCTGAAGTGAGCATTGGACTCCGCCCACGCCGGGCAGGCGAGCGCGAACAGTGCGACGGTCGTGGCGGCGCAGGCTCTGAATCGTTGCATTAGTCGAGCCCGATGCGACGGGCGGTGGTCTTGCCGGCGCTGATCGTCACTTGGTAGGTCGTCTTCAAGCCCTGCTCGGCGTTGCTGAGCACGAGCGTGTGCGTACCCACCGGCAGTGAGGCGCCGATGAGGGGGGTCTGCCCCAACACGCGTCCGCCGACGGTCACCACCGACCACGGCGTCGTATCCAAATTCAACAAGCCGGTGTCCACCGGCGCGCTTGCCGACGGCACCGGCGGCGGCGGATCGGGGGTGGAGGCGGGGGCAGGCGAGCGGCTCGGCCTTGCCATAGTCGCGGAGGCGGCCCAGGCGACGGCCTTGGCCGACGTCGGGTGGCGGTCTCGAGTGGCGTTCGTCATCGGCTCCGCGCTCGCAACCGCAATCGCAGGCGATTTCGGCGCAGGCAACGCCGCTGACACATTCTTGCTTTGCCCCTCGAGCTCGGAGGCAATGGGCGCAGCCGCCGGGACGCGCTGAGCCTGCTCCGGGCGGCTCAAGAGCGTCCAGTAGACGCCGAACAGCAGTGCACAGGCTACCAGCGCGACCAAGCCGCCGAGCAACCGCGTCGTGACGCGGCGCTGCCGAGTCAGCTCCTCGATCAGGTCCGTCACGCTCGAAACCTGAGTGCCGCGCAGGCTGCCGGAGATGGTGGCGGACGTGCCTATCAGAGGCGCCACGAGCGTCATGCCGCTCTCGGGGGCTGGCTCAGGCTGGGCCTGCAGCAGGGCCTGTACCTGCTGCCGCTGCTCGCGCATCTCGCGAGCGAACAGGCGACGCATGACGAGGGAGAGTGACGCTTCCTGGGTGAGGTCGCGGCTGCTGAGCCACGCCTCGAGGTCGTCTCGCATTTCCGCGGCGGTGGCGTAGCGGCCCTCTCGGTCGCGGTCGAGGGCGCGCAGCAAGATGGCTTCGAGCTCGAGCGGCAGATCCGGACGGCGCTGGCTCGGCGGGGAAATCTCCTCTGAGAGCGTGAGCTGCAACGTCGCCGCCTCGTTATTACCCTTGAAGAGGCGGCTACCGGTGACGGCTTCCCACAGGACCACGCCCAAGCTCCACAGATCGGCTCGCCGATCGAGGTCTTCTCCGCGCGCCTGCTCGGGCGCCATGTACGAGATCTTGCCTTTCAGCAAGCCCGTGCGGGTGCGCCCGTCTTGCATCGAGTTCTTCGCGATGCCGAAGTCCAGAAGCTTGACCGCGCCGTCGTAGGTCACGAACAAGTTTTGCGGAGACACATCACGGTGCACCAGACACAACGGGTTACCTAGAACGTCCTTCATCTCGTGGGCGTGGTGGAGGCCGTCTAGGGCGGCGATGGCGACTTGCACCACGAAGTCCAAGCTCAGGCTGGCTTCGCTCTCGTAGGCGCGCTTCAGCACCAGGTGGAAGGGCTGCCCCTCCAAAAATTCCATCACGATTCCGTGGCGACCCTCGAACATGCCCAGGCGGTTCGTGCGGACGATGTTTGGGTGCGAGAGACAAAGCGCGAGGCGCGCTTCATCCAGAAACATGCGCACCGCGGCGGGGTCTTCTACATGCTGCTGGTGCATGCGCTTCACCACCACCAGGCTGGGGGGAGCGCTCAGCGGGGCGGCGTTGGCGAGGTGCACCTCGGCCATGCCGCCCTGGCCGAGGCGGCACAAAAAGCGCAGTCCGCGGCTGGAAATGGGCTTCCTCTGAGATTCTGGAGCGAGGCTGAGCTCAGAGAATGGAAGGGATTGAGTCATCGCGTGAGATCCGAGCTGGCGCGGAGCCTATCGCCCCAGTGTGAATTTTCTGCCATCTCCCGCGCGAGATTCCGGCAACATTTCGATGGCGAGCACGAGAACGTCACGAGACTGCCTCTCCGATCGCGGAGCCTAGGGATAACTCGCCCAACCGACCGTCCAATCCAATCCCCCTGGCGCGAAAGCGCCCCGGTACGTAGCGGTAGTGTCGAAGAAGCTGGAACCATCCACATCGCTCGGAGCGACCCCGCCTTCGGCCGCCGCGGAAGCCGCGAGGGGAACCCAATCCGGCGCGGCGATGTTGAACGGGTCCACCCACAGCTCACTCGCGGTCGTCACCGCGGTGTTGCCGGCCGCGCCGGGGCCGCTACCAGTGAAATAGTCTTGTTCGAGAATCACGGTGCCTTGAGTGTCGGCCTGACCACTCGTCGGCCACACGCCGCGCAGCACGGTGTTGCGCACCGCGAGGGTGCCCGCGACCAAGTAGTCAGCCGTGAGCGGCAAGTCGATGTCGATGAGTCCCTTGGGTACGCCCTCGGCGTGAGACGTCAGCACCGCGTTTCCGACGAAGCCTTGCGTCCCATCCCGAAAGCGAATGCCTCGCTGCGTCACCTTGCTCGCCTTGAGGGTCAGGTTCCAAATTCGCGGAGCGCTCGGCAAACCTGCCGGCGCGGTCGGGGTGGCATAGCCGTCGGCCTCGATACCGCAGCTGTCGGCCGTGTCGGCGTCGTCGTAGACCTGAATCGCAACGAACTGAGCTTTGCCTCGGAAGCCCTGATCCCAGTCGAATTGGTCGTCTTGATTACCGGTGAGCACGAGGTGCGAAAGGTTGGGCGCGCCGCCAAAGACCTCGATGCCGTCGTCCGAGCTTCGGTGGACCTGTACGTAGTCGAGCGAGGTCTTCGTTCCACAACCCGCTAGGGTGATGCCGTTCAGCTCCTTGGTGCTTCCGGCCTTGAACCCAGCGAAAAAGACGCGAACGTATTTCAAGGTGCCGCAATCCCAGTCCGCGGGCTCCGGTTCCTCGGGGGCCGCCCCACCACTGCCTCCGGCGCCGCCAACCGCGTCTGGTGCGGACCCGTAGACGCCGAGCTCGCTCTTGGGGAGGGCTTCGGCGTAGACCTCTCCCGCGGGAAGGCCTCCGTCCTCGAAGTTTGCGGGAGCGTTGACGGGAGCGCGGCCGAGCAGAACCAGGCCACCCCAGGCGCCGGGGCCCCGGTCAGCCGGTGGCTCCGCCGTGGTGAACGTGATCGGTTGGTCGGGCTCGCCGACCGCATCCAAACGCCCCGTTCGAGTCACGATGAGCGCGCCCGGAAGCTTGATCGGCTCCTTGCCCTTCAGGCCGCGGACGGTGACGCCCGGC
This sequence comes from Polyangiaceae bacterium, assembly GCA_029266615.1. Lineage (GTDB taxonomy): Bacteria > Myxococcota_A > Polyangia > Polyangiales > Polyangiaceae > PMG-095. The sequence goes on along the minus strand of JAQSWN010000121.1, from coordinate 13,168 downwards.
TCGATGTGAAGCACGGTGCGGACGTCGCTCGTCGAATGCACGTAAATGGGTTGGGTGAGGGTGTACACGGGACAAGACCACGTCGTCTCCGCGGTGATGTCCTGAAAGACGAGCACCCCGTCTCGGCTCGGATCGCCGCACTCGGCGGGAACCTCGCCGCCACCGCCCGCGCCGGGCCCACCACCTTCGTTCACTCCACCGGCCCCGCCCTCCGTGGGTGAGGTGCCGCCAGTCGACGTGCCTCCGCCGCCGTTGCTCGCGCCGGCGGTCCCCGCAGCACCGCCGACCGTACTTCCTCCACTTCCGCCGCTTACGGCGCCCGCTGCGTTGCCGGAGCCGGCGCTGCCGGACGTCCCGGGCGAAGTCCCCGCGTCATCATGGCGGTCGCAGGACGCCATCGCCAATACTGACAGCAGTGACAGCCCAGACCAAAGGACCTTCGAAGACTTCATCCGCACCGACCTAGCGAAGCCCGGTGCCGTTCCCGTGGCGACGTCGCCGCGGGTTGGTGTCGAGCTCACTCGTTGGGGTAGCTCGTCCAGCCGTCGGTCCAGTCGCTGCCGTCTTGTGCTACCGCACCTCGAAATCCCGCCGTGGGGTCGAAGCTTGCGGGGACAGCGGCGACGTCGATGTTGACCGTGGGATCCGTAGGCGAAAACACCGGGACCGCGTCAGGCCCGTCATCGGTCGGGTTTGCCGCGTCGAGCAGCCCTGGATTTTGCGTGCGCATGCTTTGCATCATGGAAAGGAGCTGCGCTTCCGACGAGTAAGCAGTCTTGTTGCCGAAGAGCAGCACGTGAGAGATGTCGATGGCTTTGCCCGGCCCCACTTGGGAGCTCGCGGCCGCGGGCTCGAGATCCCAGTCGAATCCCGCGTCGGCGAAGCCCATGACGAGCGAATTCTTGACCACCGCTCGTGAGCCGAACTGGAGATTGAAGCCGAAGTGCTGCCCCGTGATCGGCGGCGTTCGCCCCGTCGCTTCGTCGTAGATGCCGACCAGCGTCGCGTTGTAAATCGTCGGTCGGGAGATGGGAGAAGCCTCGGGATCCTCGACCGAGTTACTACCTTGCATCGCCGCCGAAGCACCCAGCGTTTGCGCCACGATGAACTGCATCGTGCCGGTGTAGCCAGCCGACCATTCCACCGCTTCGCCGAGGGTCGTTCCGCTCACGAGCACGTGGCGAACGCCGACCGTGCCGCCCAAGAACCCGAGCCCGTCCGTGGCGCGGTGGATCTGAACGTGATCGACGACCGTGCCCGCGCCGCAACCAGCCAAGGTCAGCGCGCCCGCCGGCAACGACGCGTCGTCGATGCTCCCACCGCCGAACTGAATGCGCACGAACTCCAAGCGGCCGCACGACCCATTGGGGTCCCCCGCCTGTCCCCCTCCATAATTCGCGCGAGCTCCGTTCACCGAGTCATAGACCGGTTGCGTGGTGCTTTGTGACGGGCCGTCCCCGATTAAAATCAGCCCGCGATGATCGCCAGCGTCGCGTTTTCCCGGCTCCTTCGCGCTGGTGAAGGTGATGGGAGCTTTGGCCGTGCCGACGGCTTCGAGCCGCCCGCCTCGCTCCACGAGGAGCATCGTGTTCGTGGCGAGCTTGATCGTGACCCCGGGGTCTATCGCCAGGGTCGCTCCACTCGCGATGAAAACGTTGCTTTCCAGCTGGTAGTCGGCCTCGCAAGTCCAACGGGTCACACCCGTCAGCGTTACCTCGCCCGAGGCGCCCACGACGAGCCGCTCGCGGGTCCCCTCGGGAGCGCAGAGGGTGCCCGATTGCTCTCCACCTTCCCCCGCGCCGCCCCCCGAGCTGGCAAGCCCCCCGATAGCATCGGCGCCACCACCGCGACCCTCGAGCGGCTCGCCGCCCGTGGCCGCCGACCCTGCCGCATTGGAGGACGAACCGCCGCCGCCCGCCCCGAAACGCTCGTCACCATTTTCGAGCCGAGTGCACGCGCACACCCAGGCAACGCAGGCAACGCAGGCAACGCAGCACAGAGCAACGGCGCCCGAAGTACGCATGCGGTCGCCGTACCACGCGCGCCACGGGCGGCGCGAGGGGGCGTCGGCTGCGTCAACGGATTGTTGCCAACGTGACGCTTTCGCAAACAATTGCGCCGTCGTCTCGGCGCGCTGGAGCCGTGGTCCTTGCTGCTAGACTAGCTTCCGAAACCTGATGGCCAAGAAGTCGCGACCTCGCACCAAACAGCGCGAAGCGGCGCGAACGCTAGAAAAGCTCCAGAGCGCACGGGAGCGGCTATTCGCGCTCGAGGCGGGCGGCTCACCGGATCGACCGCTTCATGTGGTGAGCTCCGCCGTGGTGGAAACGCAGGCAGAGTCAGTGCCGTGCCCGCGCTGCGAAGGTAAACACGACGTCGCCGAGCACGTAGCGGTGACGCTTCGCGGAACGAGACTGCGAGAAGCGCGTCTGCGTTGTCGCCAATGTGGGACGACCCGCTCCTTGTGGTTCCGCATCGGCGACGCCCTGCCGAACTAGTGGGATTGGGTTGTTTCGATCCACCTGCCATCAGCCGGGCGGCGTCGAAACGCCGAGTCGTGTCACTTTTCATCCGAAAGTACCGACTCCGCGGCGTGATCATGTCGGGACCGCCTCTGGACAGTTTCGATGACGTTTCCGTAGCGCCAGTCCGACCAACAACTTGGTTTCGGATCTTTTCGCGACAGCCGGAGGAAACATTCAAGAAAAATAGAGCGGGTTAACACTGGCGCACTCAGGAGCCGGTGGGCCGAAATCCCCCACCGGCTACGCCGAAACCCCCGTTCACGGCACGGTTCAGTCCGTTCCTTCTCTAGAGGTACCCCAAGATGTCCAAACGGTTGCTCCTCCTCCTTCTCTTCGTCTTGGCGTTGCTGCCAGCCAGTGTAGCGTGGGCGCAAGACGCTCCGGCTGCCGCCGCGCCCGCAGCCGCCGCTGCTCCGGCCGCCGTGGACGTCTCGGCTCTGCAGGATCGCATCGCGGACCTCGAGGCCTACGTGAACAACGGCGCACGCGTGGCGAAGGACGCTGCCGGCAAGGACCGCGCGTCTCTGGTCGCAGGGCCGGGCCCCGGCCACAACGCCTGGATCATGACGTCGGCAGCCCTCGTGCTGTTCATGACGCTCCCGGGCCTCGCACTCTTCTACGGCGGTCTCGTCCGCAGCAAGAACGTGCTGAGCGTGATGGCGCAGTGTTTGGGTCTGGCCGGCGTGGTCACCATCCTGTGGTGGGCCATCGGTTACAGCTTGGCCTTCGACCACGGCTCCCCGTTCCTCGGCGGCACGAAGTTCGCCATGTTGAAGGACGTGCTGAGCGCACCCAACACGGACTACGCGGGCTGGGTCTCGCACAACGTCTGGGCCATGTACCAGCTGATGTTCGCGATCATCACCCCCGCGCTCATCGTCGGCGCCATCGCCGAGCGCATGAAGTTCAGCGCGCTCATGCTGTTCATGGTTGGCTGGATGTTCATCGTGTACTTCCCCCTTGCCCACATGGTCTGGGGCGCGGACGGCTTCATGAACGGCGTGTGGAACGCCAACGCCGGCATCAAGGCGATCGACTTTGCGGGTGGCACCGTGGTGCACATGTCCTCTGGCTGGTCGGCGCTGGTGCTCGCGCTCATCGTCGGCAAGCGTAAGGGCTTCGGCAAAGAGAATTTCGCCCCGCACAGCATGGTTCTCACCATGATTGGCACGGGCATGCTGTGGGTCGGCTGGTACGGCTTCAACGCCGGCAGCGCGGTCGCGGCGGACGGCGTGGGCTCGCAAGCCTTCTTGACCACGACGCTGGCGACGGCGGTGGCCTGCGCGGCTTGGCCGGCGGCGGAGTGGATCTCTCGCGGCAAGCCCTCGGTGCTCGGTTTCTGCTCCGGCGCGGTCGGCGGCCTCGTCGTCATCACGCCGTGTGCGGGCTTCGTCACCGCGACGGGCGCAGTCATCATCGGCGTGCTGGCGGGTATCGTCCCGTTCTTCGCCTGCACCAAGCTGAAGACCGCCCTCGGCTACGACGACGCGCTGGACACGTTCGGCGTACACGCAATCGGTGGCACGATGGGCGCGCTCCTCGTCGGCTTCTTCGCCACGGCGGAAGTGAACCCGAACCTCGACTTGAACCTGAAGGACATCGTCGGCAAGACCCTCTGGCTCGAGCAGCTCAAGGCGATGGGCCTCACGATCACGATGGCCGTCGTCGCGACCTGCATCTTGGGTTACGCGCTCAAGGCCACGATAGGCCTCCGCCCCTCCGAAGAGGACGAAGTCACGGGTCTCGACCTCAGCGACCACGGCGAGCGTGGTTACCACTCGAGCGAAGTCGCCTGAAAGGCTCGCGCGAGCGCGGCCAAGTACCCTAAACTAGGCCGAAAGTTACGAGCGGCAGGCACCGGAGACATCCCGGGCTGCCGCTCGCGGCTTTTTTGTGTGCAAGCTCGGGCCATGGAACTGCCGAGCTACCGCGAGCTGGCGAAGATGATCGACCACTCGCTGCTGAAGCCCACGATGGCGCGAGACGAGCTGGAGGCGGGCTGCCGACTGGCCGTGGAGTACGACGTCGCGAGCGTGTGCATCATGCCGTACTACCTCGCGCGCGCGAGCGAGATTTTGGACGGCTCGAGCGTGGTGCCTTCGACGACCATCGGCTTTCCGCATGGCGGGCACACGAGCCGCGTGAAGCAGGTCGAAGCGGAGCAAGCGCTGAACGACGGGGCGCGCGAGCTAGACATGGTCGTCAACGTCAGCCAGGTCCTGAGCGGGGACTGGGCCGCGGTGCGGAGCGACATCGAAGCCGTGTTGCAGCCGACGCATGCGCGCGGCCAGAAGCTGAAGGTCATCTTCGAGAACTGTTACCTGAGCGACACACAGAAGATCCGCCTGTGCGAGCTGTGCGGCGAGCTGAACGTGGACTGGGTAAAGACCTCCACCGGATTCGGCAGCGCTGGCGCCACCATCGCAGACCTGCGCTTGATGCGCGCGCATTCGCCGACGCACGTCCAAGTCAAGGCCGCGGGCGGCGTGGCAGACCTGGATATGCTGCTAAAAGTCCGAGAAAGCGGGGCCACCCGCAGCGGCTGCAGCAAAACGCGAGAGGTGCTGGACGAGCTACGACGCAGGCTCGCTCTTGCCGGACAAGCTCGGGCCTGAGCTGGTGGGGCCGCTGTCTTGCTCGGGGGCCGCGACCTCTTGCTCGGCCTGACGTTGATCGAGCAGCGCACGTAGGCTCTCGCGCGTGACACCGAGCCGCTCCGCCACACCGCGCGCCAGCGAAGTTCGCGCGACACCGGCCGCGAACCGGTAGGTGGCCTTGCCGTTCGGTCCGAGCTCCACCTGCAGGAACGCGAGCTCCACCGGGCGGTCCTGCTCGAGGCGCGCCGCGAGGCCCAAAAAGTGCGTGCTGATGAAAGCGGCCGGCGACAGCTCCCCCAAGAGCTCGATCAGCAACTGGAAGATCTCTTCACCTTCGGTGGGGTTGGTGCCCGAGCACAGCTCGTCCAATATCGCCAGACCGCCGCGCGGCAGGCTCTCGAACAGCCGTCGGATGCGCAGCAGCTCCGTGCCGAGGCGACCTTCGGTCTGGTCTGCTTCGGCCTGCTGCACGAGCGAGACGAACATGCCGGTACGAAGCGACATTCTCGCCGAGCGAGCGGGCACGAATAGCCCCGCTTGGGCTAGAAGCTGGCTCAAGCCGACCGCCTGCAAAAGCCGCGTTTTTCCGCCGGAGTTGGGGCCAGTGATGATCGTGATGGCGCGGCTCCCGTGGTCGATGTCGCACGGCACGGGCGCGCCGCTCTCCAACAGCAGAAACGGGTTGAAGAGTCGCTCGAAGCGGCTAGGGGTCGCGTCCTCCGAGCTCAGCAGCTCCGGCAACGTGACCTCCAATCCCTTGCTCTTGGCCAAAGCGCGGAAGCGCAGCGCCGCGAGGTACACTTCGAAATCCAGCATCAGCTGGTAGAGCTGCAGCCAGACGTCCTGCATCTCGTCGAACACGTTCTCGACCAAGCGCCCGAGCAGCTCCGAGCTTCGCACGTGCAGACCGCGGAACATCAGCGCGAGTCGCGAGAGAAAGCGGCGCAGGGGCGAGACGTACCAGGGGTTCTGCTGGTTCTCCTCCACGCGCTGGATCGCGAAGCTGCGGATCTCGCCGTCGTGACCGAGGCGAAGACGCAAGTCTACGGTGGCGAGGTTGCTTTCGTAGTCCAGCAGGCTCGCCAGGTGGGCCCACGCGTCCGAAGTTTTGACCCTCGCCGCGAAGTCGCGCACTCGCGCCAGGGGCCCCGTGGCCTGCGCGAAGGCCTCCTCGAGCTTCTCCACCGTGTTCTTGAGCGCGCGCAGAATATCCAAGCGCCGCATCACGGCGGCGCCATGGCGCGCCCTCTCGCCGCCCTGAAATAGCTCGAAAAGGTAGCGAATTTCGGCCCAAGCGAGCTCGACCGGTTTGGCCGCGTCCGGAGACTTGGTGAGGGCGCGCAGCACTTGGTGACGAAACGCGAGCGTGTGCGAATCCGCGCTCGGGTGGGTGAGCAGCGCGAACAGCGGGCGCTGCAGCAGCGGGTAGCGGTCGCGTTTGTCCGCGCTCACGCACAAGCAGCGCGACACCAAGTCCTTGACGAAGAGGTCGCGGGCGAACAACTCCGGATCGAAAGTCGAGGCGCCGGGCCGGTAGCTGCGCAGCACGCGCTCGAACGCTTCTGGTGAGCTTCCGGTCGCAAAGGCGAACGTGAGCGTCTCCGCAAAGAGGCGCGCGTCCAAGCGTAGTCGTGGCGTCGCTTCCAGTAAGTCCGGCGGCTCTTGCATCTACGCGCCCAGCGCCGCCAAGCGCTCGACGAGCTTTTGGCGCAAGTCGCCGTAGACTTCCGTCGCGCCGATGCGCGGCGTGACGCTGGAGGCGTCGTCCGTCGCGGCGAAGGCTTCGTACAGCCTGGGGAAGGGCACGCTGCCGACGGCCTCCGCCGCGCGGAGAGCCGCGCCGAGCGCTGAGGAGTTGCCGACCGACAGCGAGCGAATCTCTGCGCCGAACACGTCCGCCAGGACCTGACGGATGCCGCGGTTCCGGGACGCCCCGCCGGTGACGCGAATCACCTTCGGCTGCTCGCCGATCCAATCCGAGTGGCGCTGCATACTGAGAGCTTGCGCCTCCACGATCGCGCGCGCTAGGGCCGCGGGCTGTTCCCAGGCCGTAAACTGCGGATTTCCGAAAAGTTCCACCTTCGGTGACAGGACCTTGGGGGTCATCTCCGGGATGAAAAACGGCAGGAGCCAGTTCCCTTGGTTCCCGGGCTCCGTTTCTTGAAGAATCGCCCGCTCGAAGGCCTCCCAGGTAAGCCCCGTGCGTTCGGCTACTTTCTCGCGCGCTAGAGAGCCGTTCGCGAAGCAGATGAGGCACATGAAGCCTCCCCCGGGGTTGCCGAACACGTGCCCGAAGCCGCGTGGGTCCGTCAGCGGCTGGCGCATGGCTGCAAACACGGTGTCGCTCGTGCCCATGCTGACGACGGCGGTGCCCGGCTCCGTCGCGCCCATGCCCACGAGGCTGGACGGATTGTCGCCCGTGAAAGCCACGACGGGCGTTCCCGCCTTGAAGCCATACTTGCGAACGAAGTACCCGGACAGCTCGCCGACGATCGTGCGCGACGGTACGGCGGGTGGTAGCCGCTCGGCGAGCCCGGGTGCGGTCGCCGTGAGGAGCTCCGGGCTCCACGTGCCGCTCGCGAGCTCCAGCAAGTTCATTCCCGCGCCGTCCCCGTGATCGATGGGCGCGGTTTTACCGACCAAGACCGAGGCGAGGAAGGAGCTGACGAGATGAACCTCGCGCGTCTCCGCGTAGCCTTGCGGATCGCGCTCGTAGAACGCGCGGATTTGCGGACCGGTGAAGCGCTCGACGGCGCGTGAGCCGCTGATGGAGACGACCCGCGCGTCCCCCCCGACCGCGTCCGCGATGGCGCGGCATTGCGCGCTCGTGGAGCTGTCCATCCAGATCGGGGACGTGGCGCGACTCAGCAGGGGCCGCACCTGGCTGACCAGATCTTGGGATGCATCCCAAGCGGGGACTTCGTCCAGCCGCTTTGCGAGGTACACGGACCCGTGTTGCTGGCCGGCGCCGCTGATGCCTTCGATCTTGCTGAAATCCGTCCCGGCGGCTTTGAGATTTCCGAGCAGAAGATCCAGCGCCGCCACCCACATCAGCGGGTTGGCGTGCTTGATCTGGGGATCTTCGTGCGCCAAAAAGCCACTCGGCGAGGCATACTCCGGCAGCGCCTTGCCAAAGTTGACGCTCTGGTCGAGCAGGACTCGCCCCTCCGTCGTGTCGATGACCATGGCTGAGAGGCTCTGCGTGCTCGAATCCAGACCTAGGTACAATCCCATGCGCGGAGCGTAGTTCTGGGCTCGAAAAGTCACAATCAGGACGAGCTTGGAAAATCAGCGCTTGCCCCCCACGCCGCGTAGCGGGAGACCTACCCAAGTGATCAAAGTTCTGATCAGCGAACCGAGCCGCGTCGCGCCCGCTTACGCGGCCCAAGCCCAGCCGAGGCACGGCGGGTGACGCCGGCCATCGAGATCGATCGCACGCAGGCTCTCGTGGTGATCGTGCGCTTCAACCGCGGTCCCACGGACGACGAGTTCGCGCAGTACCTGGTCGACTACACGAAGATCCTCAACGCCGAGCCCCGGTTCGGCGCCGTGTTCGTCACGATGCCGAATACGCCCATGACTCCTGGGCGCCAAGTTCGCATGCAGGCCTCGTTCATGAAGGAGTACCGCCCCGTCATCGAACAGCGCGTAGTGGGGGTCGCTTTTGCTTTGCAGAGCCCGCTGATGCGGGGTGTGCTACGCGGCGTGCTCATGATCCAGCCGATGCCTTGTTCCCACACCGTCGTCGGCACGGAGGCCGAAGGGGTGGCGTGGCTCAAGGCCCGGCTCTGGACGGATCACGTGCGGCGCATGAAGGGTGCCGCCCCCTGAAGGCTCGACGGAAGGTAGGACAGCTTGGGTGTTTCTCGCGGAGCGCTGACGTTCACGCGCTTGTTCGTACAAGGTAAGCCGCCGAAGGACTTGCGGAAGAAGTACTTGGACTCCGTGCGGCTGCGGAAGTTCACGCCGCTCGCGCCGGAGGACGAAGCATCGGAAGCCGTTGGCTGGTGCGTGATCGAGCGGCCGTTCGACTTGGACTTCGAAGCCGACAAGATCTTCTACGACCGCTTCGTGCAGCTCGGCTTCCGGGTGGACAAGTGGCGTATCCCCGGCGTCCTGCTCAAGGGGCAAATGGCGGAAGAAGAGCAGCGCGCGAAGGCGCGGAGCGGGCGCGAGAAGCTGACGCGCGCGGAGAAGGAAGACATCAAGCTGCGCGTCACCAGTCGGCTGCGCAAGAAGATCCTCCCCACCTCGCGCGCCTTCGACGTCCTGTGGGACTTGGATGCGGGCACGGTGCTGTTCTTCACGCACGCCGCGCGCTCCACGGACGAGTTCACGGCTCTGTTCGAGAAGACCTTCGGGTTAGAGGTCATGGTGGACAGCCCCTACGCCGCCGCCGGTCGCGCGGAGCTCTCCGGGACCCAGCAGAAGGCATTCGACAAGGTCGAGCCGATAAGCTTCGCTGCGTCGCGGAAGGCGAGAGCGGAGCAAGAGAAGGCCGCGCGGGAGAAAGCGAAAGCCGACGCCGACCTAGAGTCAGAAGAATCCGAGGAAGAGGAAGAAGAAGCGGAAGAAGAGCTGAGCGAAGAGGAAGCCGCCCTCATCGAGCGCATCGAATCTACGCGTTTCCTGGGCTCGGAGCTCCTGCTCTGGGTTTGGCTACGCCAAGAGCTGTTCAACGAGCCGGTGACGCTGGGTGAGCATGGCAGCGCCGAGGTGTGGCTGGACCGCAAGCTCACCCTCGAGCACATCCTCGACAAAGCCGAGCGAGTAGCGGTCCGCGGGGCGCAGCCTTCTGGCAGCACGGAGGCGCGCGAGGCGGTGCGTAACTTGAAGCTGCCGGTAGCGTCACGGCTCGTGCTGCGACTAAAAGACCAAGACTTCGCCTTCGACTTCAATGCGCCGCGGTTCTTGATCGGGGGCGGCGCTCTCCCGGCGCTCCTGAAAGAAGAGGGAGACGACGCCTTCCTGGAGCGCACGGCGCTGATCGAAAAGCTCACCAGCCTGTTGGACGAGCTCTTCGTGGCATTCCTGCGCGAGCGCCTCGCGCCGAGCTGGTCCAAGTCCTGGGAGCCTGCGCTCTCCGCGTGGGTGGAAGGCGAAAGCGTCCCCGCGAGCGTGCTAAAAGAGATCGCCTCCGTCACGCGAGCTGCGCGTCGCGCCTAGGACTCTAAACGGCTGCCCAGCGCCGCGCGAGCGCTGCGCAGCCCACGAAGGCCGCGCACGACAACAACGCCACGACGTTGGCCTGAAGGCTCGGGTCGAAGACGAGCAGGAAGCCGTGCCCTTTGATGAGCGCGGCAAAGCTCGAGACGCAGAAGGGCATCATGTAGAGGCGCGCGATCTGCCAGGGCTCGAGCGCGGTGCGGGTGCGCCCGCCGTGGGCGGTGCTCAAGTACAGGCCGGTGCCGATGATCACACTGATCCCGAGCGAGCTAAGCCACAAGCCAAGGCTCGGATCGAAGTAGCGCACCAACACGAAGCCCCACCAGATCAGGTAACACCAAAGTACCTGTCGCGGCGTCGTCAGCTCCGCGAGGTAACGCAAGGGCGAGGGCCAGCGCGCCCCGCTTTGCATATCCGTGGCCGTCACACGAACTGCCGCGGCTGGCCCGTCGATTCGATGACGCTGGTCCACACGTCGTCTCCTGGCTCCACTTGTTTGCGGCTGCGCGTGGCGAGCGGCATCGGCACGTGCACGAAGCGGCCGTGCCAACGGCCGATGAGCATCTCCGTGTTGCCGGCCATGGCGGCGTGGACGGCGTTTCTGGCCATGTTCCAGCAGTAGACGCTGTCCGAAGGGGAAGCCGGAACGCTACGGATGGCGTAGCTCGGGTCGATGTATTTGAGCGTCACTTCGCGCGCTTCGTCTTTGAAATGCTTGGTGATGCGGTCGCGCAAGAACACGCCGACGTCCCCGAGCTTGGCGTTGCCGCTCTTGTCCGCCCCACTGCTGTCCGCCACCAAGTCTTGAGCTGCGCCCTCCGCGACGACAATCACGCAATGCCCCTGACGATCCAGCACTCGCTCCACGTACTTGTAGACGCCGTGATCCCCCTCCAGCTGCATGGGCACTTCCGGGATGAGCACCAGATCCACGTCCGTGGACGCGAGCGCGGCGTTGCATGCCACGAAGCCGGAGTGGCGGCCCATCAGCTTTACCAGGCCGATGCCGTCACGCGCGCCCGTCGCTTCGACGCGCGCGGCGCGGATCACCTCGACGGACGACGAGTAGGCGCTCTCGAAGCCGAAGCTCCGGTCGATGAAATGAATGTCGTTGTCGATCGTCTTGGGTACGCCGACGACGCCTATTTTCAGCCCCCGTTTCTCGATTTCTTCGATGAGCTGCATCGCGCCGCGAATCGTGCCGTCTCCACCGATCACGAAAAGAATGTCGATGCCGAGCGCCTCCAACGAATCCACCACGCGGGTGGCCTCTTGGCTACCGCGCGAAGACCCGAGAATCGTTCCGCCCTGGTGATGGATGCGTGAAACGGTTTCGGGGGTGAGCACCTCCGGCGTTTTGCCGCGCCCGATCATTCCCTCGTAGCCGTAGCGGAAGCCGGTGATGCGCTTGACGCCGTAGCCGAACCACAGCTCCAGCACCAAGCCGCGAATCACGTTGTTGAGACCCGGGCAGAGCCCGCCGCAAGTGACGATGCCGGCGCGTGTCTTGCTGGAATCGAAGAAGACGCGGTTGCGCGGTCCGGCCAGCTCGAACGCTGGTAGTTGCCGGAGCAGCTCCGGCGAAAGCGGCAGCTGCGACAGTCGATCGTCGACCAGCACTTTGTCTGCTTCACCTACGAAATGCAGCGCGCCTTCCCCCAAGTGGGCCATGGCCGGGGAGGGGAACCGGCACTGGCCCAGGTCTTTGATCTCGACGTCCTGAGCGCTGACGGGGCCGCCTGGTACGGACACCAGGCGGGCCCCGCCGAGCCTTGCGGAGGGCACGGGATCGTCAGAGCGCGCGGCTTCTGCAGACATCTCCCGGGAGCGTGCACCCCCGTAAGTTTCGACAATGCGTCGCGCTGATGGCTACTCCTCCAAGAGCGGCGCGAAACCGCCGAAGATCATGCGCTTACCGTCGAACGGCCAGGAAGATGGGTCCGTCTTCATACGCGGATCCTCCATGACCTTCTTGTTCACTTCGTCACGGTGGGCGCGGGACTTGTACACAATCCACGCGAACACGACCGTCTCGTCGTCCTTCATTTGCACGCTGCGCGGGAAGGACGTGACGTCCCCCACGGGCGCGTCGTCCGCGATCCACTCTCGATAGTCGAGCGCGCCGTGTTCTCGCCACACTTGCGACGAGAGCTTCGCGAGCTTTTTGTACTCTTCGATCTTGGCCTTGGGCACCGGAGCCACGAATCCGTCGACGTAGGACATGTTCAGGTTCTCCTCGTGTTTCCCTACTAGTCCCCCACCCGCACCCGTCAACGTGACAAATCGCCTTGCGGCGGCCGTGCGCCAGACGGGCCGTGGGGCCTCAGCGAGGGCGGCAAGCGAGTCGACGGAAGTCGTCATCGCCTCGTTCGAGGTGCGGGACTCGAGGTGAGCCTTGGTCGGTAGTCTGTTGCTCGTGCTATCGAGCTCGCGGCAGCGACCCAATCGTGTTGCTCAGATTGTTGCTGTGGCAGTCGCCATAGCCTGCTTCCTCGCTGGGAGAACTGCCGGCCATGCTTTCCTCCACGCATCAATCAGGGCGGAGTTACCGATCGCGCTGCTGAACCTGGATCACGCTGCTCGGAGCGGATCGAATCGTTCTGGCATCGGCGCTTGCGCTGCGCGAGCCAGTGAGCGCGATCCTAGTACTAGCACTAGCCACTAGCGCCCCAACTGCGCGCAGTCCGATCCGTCTCGGGAGGAGCCGCGGCCGTAACGTTGGACATGCTTACGTTCTCCTCGTGTTCCCTACTAACTAGAGACCAGCAGACGAGTAGAGGTCCTCCACGCTGACGCGGCAGTCCATTGAAGCGAGAACGACATCCGCAATCGCGCCTTGTGGTTTCGATGTCAGCGTCGCGTGGGCGGCGTCACATTCGG
>JAQSWN010000351.1 GCA_029266615.1 Polyangiaceae bacterium | reverse complement strand
GGAAGTGCCTGCAGCGACCTGGGTTCCTCCCGCGCCGGCCGTCGGCGCTCCGCCTTGGGCGGCGCCGCTCGCCGCGCCTTGGCTCATACCTGCCGCTCCTGCCAAGGTGGAGGTCCCCCCCTCCGGCGCGGAGCCCCCTGAGCTCGGAAACTGACCGCCGGTTCCGGAGACGGACCCGCCTGCGTTCACCCCCGCTGCGCCGGCGGCGCTTGCGCCCCCGAAGGTCGTCGCACCGGCCATCCCCGCGTCAGGCGCTGCCCCGCCCGTGTCAGCATTCGAGCACGCCATCGCGAAGCTAGCAGCCAGTCCTAAAACCAAGACCGAGCGCGCCAGGGAGGCGCGAGCAGAGCGGGCGGGCGATGAGAGGAACCGAGGATTCGCTCTGACTAGCAGCAGGCCCAAGTGGCGGCCAAGACGATCATGAAGCACGAGCAGTTGGTGGCAAACGAGCTCGGAAACGAGTCGACAATCGCTCCAGCTTCAGCTTTCTGATCCCGGCAAATGAGCAGCGCGCTCGCTTTTGGTCGACGGAATCCGAGAGCGCCCGCCACACACTCTTTACGAGCCGCCCCTGACGTCCGTCGTCGCTTCCCACTCCAAGCTGTTAAGTATCTCGGAAATGGTCGCCCGCTTCCCCGCGAGGGGCACATGGCTCATCGTCCTTTGCGTCAGCGCTTGCGGTGGCGAACCGCGGCCCAGCGCGGACGAGCCGGTGAGCATCACGGTGGACGCCACTCGGCCGCAGGGTCCGCTCCAGCGCATCTGGCCGTTCTTTGGGTACGACGAACTGAACTACACGACGACGGCCGAGGGCGCCGAGCTACTGGCGACCCTCGTGGACTCCAACACCGCGCAGGTCCAGGTACGGAGCCATTTTCTGTTCAATAACGGGGACGGCACCCCCGACCTGAAGTGGGGCTCCACGAACGTGTACGAGGAGGACGACGCGGGGACCCCCCGCTATGACTGGTCGTTGACCGACCAGATCCTGGACACGGTCACGGGCGCGGGAGCGCTTCCCTTCGTGGAGCTCGGCTTCATGCCCGAGGCCTTGTCGTCACGACCGAGCCCCTACCGAAACACTAGCCTCACGCAGCTGAACGGGGGCTGCTTCTACCCGCCCAAAGACTACGGCAAGTGGGCGAAGCTCGTCAGCACCTGGGCGGGTCACGTGGACGCTCGGTACGTAGGCGTCGCGGCAAACTGGCGGTGGGAGCTTTGGAACGAGCCGGACAGCGCCTACTGGCACGGCACCTTCGAGGAGTACGCCAAGCTCTACGACTTCACGGAAGCCGCGCTCCACGAGGCGCTACCGGAAGCGCGACTCGGTGGGCCCGCCGTGGTGCGCGCCGATGGCGAGTTTTTTCGCCAGTTTCTTCAGCACTGTGTGACGGGTACGAATTCCGTCACGGGAGCCGTGGGCACGCGACTGGACCACGTGACCTTCCACGCCAAAGGCGGCGTGGCCGTCGTCGATGGTGATGTTCAGCTCCACCTCGGCAATCAGCTTCGGCTCCATCGTACCGGCTTTGCCACGGTCGCTTCGTTCCCGGAGCTGGTGCGCACCCCGATCTACATCACGGAGGCAGACCCCGACGGGTGCGCGGCGTGTCCGGCGTCGTTGATTGCCGGAGCCGAGTACCGCTTGTCACCCGCCTACGGCGCCTACGAGGTTGCGATGATGAAGCGCACGCTCGAGCTGCAGGACGACGTCGGGGTGGAGCTCGCGGGCATACTCACTTGGGCCTTCACGTTCCCCAATACTCCCTACTTTGCGGGCTATCGCGCGCTCAGCACCAACGGCATCGACCTCCCCGTCTTGGGCGCCTTCAAGCTTCTCGGTAAGCTGGAGGGAGATCGCTTGCCGTTAGAGAGCAGCGGCGCACAGAGCCTCGAGGAAATCCTCGCGAGCAGCGTTCGAAAGTCGGCGGACGTGGACGGCCTCTCGGCGATCTCGGGCTCCACGATTCGGGTCTTGGTTTGGAACTATCACGACACGCTCGTGGCCGCGCCGTCGGCACCAGTGCGCTTGCGGGTGCAGTTGCCGCCCGCGCTCGGCGGCAAGGTTCTTATTTCGCACCTGCGAGTCGACGCCGAGCACGGCAACGCCCACGCGCGTTGGCGCGCGCTGGGCATGCCCGCCGCGCCCTCCGAAGCGGAGCTGGCAGAGCTCCGTCTGGCCATGGCTCCGGCGAAGCTCCTCGACGAAGCACTCACGGATGTCGAGGCGGACGGTTCCGTTCAAGTGAGCTTCGAGCTTCCTCGTTTTGGGGTGTCGCTCGTGAGCATCGAGCCAGGGGATTGAATCGGGCGCCCATGGCGACCTCAGGGACGACGCTCAGCTGATGGCTTTTTCGCTCGCGCTGGCAGGCACGCTCGTCGCGCAAGCGTACGTTCTTTGGCGCCTACGCTTCGACATCGCGACGATCGCACTGGTGCTCTCGAGCACGCTCTTACAAGTTGGCTATCTCGGCTACACCTCCGTTGACGAGCGCAACTACGATGGTTCTTCCCACGTTCAGTACATTCTGAGCATCGCGCGAGGCGACCGCTTACCGCGAGCGGACGAGTGCGGGCCTTGCGGGCATCCCCCGCTCTACTACGCGCTCGCCGCGGGGTGGACCAAGCTTGGAGGCGACGCGGGAACGTTGGAGCTACGGCTCCAGTGGCTCTCCTTGATGCTGTTCTTCGGCTTCGTCGTGACGGCGCTGCTCATCTTGCGGAGCGGCGGCCTGAGACCCGCGACCTTCCGCCTCGGGGCGGCACTGCTCCTGTTCTGGCCGTCGGGCATCATCAACGCGGTCAGGGTTCACAACGACGCGCTGGCTTCGCTAGCCATGGTCGGAGCAATGTTCTTCACCGCTCGCTGGGACGCACGGAGCCGACCTTCGCACTTCTACGCGGCGCTGGCCGCTTGCGCGTGCGCCCAGCTCACGAAAGCGACGGGCCACACGGTCGCGGCGGCCTTGGTGCTGCTGACGGCGATTCGGGTACGCCCGCAAGACCCTCGAACGTTCAAGCCGTTGGTTGCGGCGGTCTTGGTGCTAGCGACGGCCGCCGCGCTACCGGCGGCGCTGCGAGAATCCCGGCGACCGCGCACGGTCTGCGAACGGATTTTGGGCAGCGCGTGCGACGGGCGCTACGTCCCGGCGGTGGTCGACCGCGCGAGTCGCTTCGTCTACTTCGACCCGGTGGACTTCGTTCGTCGTACCGACGCGCTTACGACAGACCCTCAGCACGACTATTTTCTGAACCGCTTGGCGAAATCCAGCCTGTTCGGGGTCATGCCCCTCGGCGAAGAATTCTCCGGGAAGCGACGTCAAGCGCTGGGCACAATCATGAGCGCGGTGTTGCTAGCGATGGCGGCGACGGCGGCGATAAGTGCGCTGGCCATGGCGCGTGCGTCACTTCAGCAGCTGAGAAGGCACCGGGTGTACGCGCTGACCTGCGCGCTCATGTTGGTCTTCCTGCTCGCGTTCCGCCTCCGCGCGCCGAACGAATTCCACGAGGACTTTCGCCACATTTTCCCCGCACTGGCGCCGTTCTGTCTTGGCTACGCCGCCCTCGTGCAACGAGCCGGGCGGCGTTTCAAGCTCCTCTACTTTGCGGGGTTCGGCCTGGGCCTAGCGATGGTCGTGTCCTCCGCGGCGTTCTTCATTCCCGTTCCATGAGAGCCGCCGAAGCGGCCCTACAGGAACCCGTCACTTGCCGTAGCCGGCACTCTGGATGTTCTGTTGAACGGCGTCTTCCGTCGAGTTGGCGGGGTAACCCGTGACGATGGCTCCTTCGTAGAAGGTTCCCTCGCTGAGGTTGTTGTTCGTGAGGCAGCAGTCGCCGCCGCTTCCGAGCACGATCGCCCCTTGCTTCCTCATGGGCCTCTTTCCGGGGGGAAGCGCGCCCTGATAGAAGGTGTTCAACGTGCCCGTGGTGGCGTCGGCGCCGCGGAGCGAATAGTCGGTCGTGCCGTTGTTCTTCACGATCGCGGTCACATACTTGTACGGCATACTCGGGAGATTCGGATTGTGTCCCGAGTCCTTTCCGGAAAGCATGCCGTCTTCCATGTCCGCCATGACCCAGGGGCCGCTACCGGCGCCGGTGCCCCATATCGTGTTGTTGCCGAAGTAGATGGCATCCATCGTGGGCCCGCCTTCGTACTTGCGACTGAGCTGTCCGTTACCGTAGTTGTAACAACAGCCGCCGTTGAAGTGCGTGCCGCTCGTCACCATGTAGAGCCCTTCCGGCTCCGCGCCTACCGGCACCCCCGTCTTCGAACCGTCGCGCCAATACGCCTGCCGAGGCCGCGTGAAGAGCGAATAGACTTTATTTCCGCCGACGGTGAGCGCTTCCGCCGCGGCGTTGGCCGCGGTTTGCCCCTGCGCGCCTTTGACCGAGCTGTCGGGCGTCTCCGCTTCGAGGAAGTTCCCGCGGCCGGATTGATCGTACACCCGCCAGATGGTGCAGGTCGTACCCTGGCAGAAGCTTTCCTGCTGGGCGGAGTCCGCAAAGCCACCCGTGCTCTTGACCGGAATGTCTTTGGTCATTCCGTCCGAGGCGCGCTTCACCTGATAGAGAGGGCCGGTGTACGCCCCGAATAGCGCGCGAATCGTGCTGTGGGCAGCGACGCACGTGTTGTTGGCAGCCCCGTAGATGTCGCACGGCCCCATCCCGACCGGGGGCATTCCGCCACTTCCGCCTGCGCCTCCGCTCCCCGCTGCGCCTCCCGCGCCGCCGGCAGCGGAGCCTGCGCCGCCACCCGCTCCGCCTGCGCCTCCGCTTGGCGAGCCCGCGCCGCCACCCATGGCCCCGCCTTGGCCGCCAGAGGCGTTACCCCCGGCGCCGAGGCCGTCGTGCGTGAGGACAATCGAGCCGCTGAGCGCCGACGACTGAGGAGCCAAAGTCAGCGCGTTGCCCGACCCGCAGTATTGATAATTGATGTTCGAGACCGTCAGCGTGGAGCCCGACGTGGTGTAGCTACCCGAAGGCTCCCTGAAGGGGACCACGGCTCCTAGCCCGCCCTTTTGATTGACCGAGAGCGTGCAGTCGCACCCACTACCGGCATTCGGCGTGCACGCGGCGGTGGCCCAGCCGGAGGCGGTGAAGATGGAGCCGACTCGCTCGCACGTCACGGCGACGGAAGAGACCGAAAGGCATGCCGCGACCAGCGACGTAGTTACCGTGCCGGTGGTCGTCGTGTCGTCGGTGTACGTGCCGTCCGCGTTGGCGATAAACGTGCCGGTCGCCTGAAGCGAACCGTTCACGGGCACGGTCGGGCACCCCAAGCTGAGCAGGGACGTATCCATCTCGCCCGACATCTTCAGGCAGGAAGCCGCGACCTTCCACGTTCCGACCACGTTCCCGCCGCAGGGCATGGCACCTTCGCAGCTAGGCACCGCGGCACCGCCCGCTCCGCCTTGCGT
>JAQSWN010000120.1 GCA_029266615.1 Polyangiaceae bacterium | reverse complement strand
TGGCGGTCGGTGGGGTGGACGGCAACAATGACTTCCCCGGGCTCGGCGCCACCAACGCCGTGAAGAACCTGGCTTGGGAAGGCGGCACCACCACCAATGCCACGGCGCATGGCCTGCAGTGGCAGCGCGACGCAGCGACCAGGCTGCCGACGAGCTACATCGCCTACGACTCGACCCCGGTAGGCTTGTCGGAGACCGCCACCCCCAAGATTAGCCTGGACTTCAGCGCAGACACGATCGACTCGGCCGTGCTTCAAGGCACCGTCATCCCGGTAACGAGCGACGCGCGCTACAACCAAGTGTACCTGCAGTTCGCTAGCGGGACCACGCTGCAGCTCGTCTCCCAGGTGCAAGCGCCGGACACGTTCAGCTACCTGGTGCCGAGCCTGCCCGGCGCCACGCTCACCGTGCTCGCGACCGAGGGCGACTACGGCTTCGGGCCGTACAGTATCGCTCGCGCCAGCGGCCTCTCCCCGAGCGCGAAACCCAAGCTGACGCTTCCTCGAGCCGTTGAGCTCACCGGCCCCGGCGACGACGCCCAGGGGGTCACGACGAAAACGAACTTCACCTTCCAAAGCGCGGCCTCCAACCCCGGGCCCTTCGTCGTGCAAATCACGAACGAGGACCAGAACGGCCCCATGGCGACCCTCTTCATCGTGACCGCGGAGAAGAAGTTCAACATCCCCGAGAAAATGGCGGCTGACTTCGCGTTGCACCCCGACAACTACTTTGAGTGGCGGGTGGCAACGCACGGCAAGCTCGGCACGGTGGATGCCATGACCGGTCCGGACGGCTTCCTTCAGCCCTTCGACCTCTACAATGAAGTACCGCACGGCCCACGCCAGACAGACGGCGAGTACTCGCTGTCGACAAAGCGGGCCTTCACGACTCCGTAAGTCAACGCGCGGGCACCGGGCCGTGTTGATTGCCTACGTCCGTAGGTCGGAGCTTCGTCGCCATTGAGAACCTGACCGAACTCGCTGCTTTCGTGCCGCTGGATCGGGGGCGCCGGCGCTTTCATGCTACGAGCGCCGGCCGCGCGCCCCATGCCCAGATCCTCGAGTCGTCCTAGCAAGCCCTCCGCGGCGCTGAGTCGCGCGCAGGGAGACGACGTTTTGCGCTACTGGCTGGCGTCGCTTCGGCTCGAGGAAGCGCTGCAGATGCGTCCGGCAGCGAGGCCGGCTTCGGCAGGGGTGACGGCAGTGCGCGTCGATCAGCCGACGCCCGGGCAGGAGTACTTCAAGGTTCCGCTCGATGCTCCGCTGGTGCAGCTGTTGTCCAAGGAGACGCAGGTAACCCGCACTTTCGACGCGGAGCTGGGTGGCTTCTTCGAGACTTGGTTGCACCGGCAGTATCGGCGTAGCGAAGACGAGAGCGAGCTTGCTCACCTTCTGTGCTTCCCGGTCGTGCATCTACCCAAAGGCGAGCTAGCCGGCCTGGTACGGTGTGGCGTTCGGCTGCGCTTTGGCGGGGGCGGCTCTCCCGTATTTCGTGCACCAACGCGGGTGGAGCGGCAGCGCGGCGCTTATCCACCGGCTCCGACGGAAGCACGACTCACGCGTGCGCCGCGCACGGAGGGAGCATGGCCGTTCTTTCTCGACACGCGACTGCTTCGCCAGACGCTAGGAGTGCCGGTGGAGAGCATCGACGCGATGTTCGAGGCGCTGCGCGCACGGTCGGCGGTCTCCGAGTCACACATGCTCGCGCTGTTGACGGTGACTCTCGAAGCGGTCGCAAGCCACAGTGGGACGGAGCCGCAAAGCGTATCCGAGCACGCGAAGAGCCTCGAGACGTCGGCGGCGACGCAGCCGGCCGAGCTTCAGGCGTGGATGGCAAGACTGACGGACGCCGTACGTCGCTTGCTGGAGAGAAACGGCTCACGCGGCCGGGTGTACCCGGTCGGTATCGTCGTGGACGGGACGCAAGCCAAGACGACCTGGCACTTGCAACGCGAAATAGAGTCGCTCGTGGAAGGCGAGCGAGGTCGTTGGAAGCTCGAGTCGCCCCTCGGTGCCTATTTGACTGGAAAGCCTCGCCCGCCAAGCGTCGAGCCCCAGCGCGCTCTGTTCCCAGGACCGGGCTTGACGAAGAGCCAACGCGCCGCGGCGGAGGGTTTCTGGGGCTCGACCTTCACCGCCGTACAGGGACCGCCCGGGACCGGAAAAACGCGACTCATTCTTCATTTGTGCGCGGAGCACTTGGTGCGGCAGGTGGAGGCGTTGCTCGGAGCCGGACGGGAGAGCCCGGGGCTCTTGCTCATCACGAGCAGCAACAACCGCGCGGTCGACAACGTGATCGATCCATTGAGCGGAGAAGAAGGCTTGCCGCTCGCGCTACGCGCCGGCAGCCGGCAGGTGTGCGAGCACCAGCTACTGGGGCAGCTCCGTCGAACGCTAACGTGGCTGAAGCGAGCCGAGACTGAGCCGCAGGACGAAAGGAGGGAGCAGCTGACCCGAGCCAGAGCAGCGTTACGAACGCCCGGCGAAGCCCTCGAGCGATTGCTCGCGCCACGGCGGGCCGCGACCGAGCACTCCGCCAAACGAGCGCGACTCGAGCAGGAAATGATCGAGTGCGCCCTGGACAGCGCGGAGCCGGTGCTCGGCGTGACCAAGGCGCAGGCGCACGTGCTCTTGCTCACGATGGAGAGCCTCAAAAATCGCATCGTTCTCTTGAGTCAGCTCTGCGAAGCTCCCTCGGGAGCGGAGGCGGTCACGGCCTTGGAGCGTCACTTTCAGCGCACATCCAAGCGCCAATTGGCTCGCTTCAACGAGGCCTTGAAGGACGCGGAGCTCACGCTCGACTTACCGCTGCCGCCCGAGGCCGCCGCCTCGAATGACGAGCAACGCCTAGAAGCTTGGGAAGAAGCCGCTGAGCTTGCGTTGTCGCGACTGGCCGAGCTCCGCGTAGCGCTCGAGCACAGCTCGTCCGTTGCGGCCCACGCCGAACGAGCGCGCCGCTTGCGTGCCCAGCTGGAAGCTCTGCCTGCCGAGCCCACTCCCGAAGTGGGGACTCTAGAGAGCTACGACGAGCTCGCGTCCCAGCTCTTCGACGCCGCGGTCGCGGCTCGAGAAGCATGGGCGCGCGACCGCGCAACCGAGCTCATCGTCGCGGTCGCGAGCGCGGTCCGCACCGTGGAGCAAGAGCGCTCGCTGCGCCCCCTGTTCCGGAACGAGCCAGACGCGGCGCGCCTGCTGTGCCGCCTCTTCGGCATTTGGGGCTCTACCCTGCTTTCATTGGGAAATTGCTGGCCAAGCGAGCTCGGGAACGTAGCGCGCGTGGTGATTGACGAGGCAGGCCAGTGCCATCCCGCCCACGCCGTCTCCGCACTGCTTCGCGCCGAGTCGGCCCTCGTCATCGGCGACGTGCACCAGCTCAGCCCTGTAGTCGAGCTCGGTGCCGACGACGAAGCGCGCTTATTTCGCGCCTGCCGGCTCGCCACCCCGGCCGAGAAGCTGCGACCGTATCGCGTGCACGCCGATGCCGAGGTCTCGAGTCAGTCCGTTGCAGATCGGGCGGTCCTGACTCGCGGCACACTGACCGACCACTTCCGCTGCCAGCCGGAGATCATCGCGCTCTCGGACGCGCTGTGCGGGTACGGCTTGACCGTGCACACGCCGCCCGCGACGCGAGCTCGAGAAGCTCCGTACCTCGAGCACCCAGTTTCGCTCGTCGATCTTCGGGGCCAGCAAGCGCCGCTTTCGGGCAGCTGGTGGAACGAGCTCGAGCTCCGTGAAACGCTCTCGCTTCTCGAGAGGTTGCTGAACGGCGGGGTGCGGCTTTCCGAAGTGGCCATCATCACGCCCTACCGCGGCCAGCTCGAGCGCCTGCGTCGGGGGCTGCTCGATCGGCGTATTCCCTTGGAAAGCAGCGCGGAGCTCGCCGAAAACGGAAGCGCGGGGCATCGGGGGATCGGGATCGCGCTCGGGACGGTGCACCGCTTTCAAGGCGGCGAGCGCAGCGTCGTCCTGTTCAGCAGCGTCGTCACGCACCCAAGCTCCCTCGGGTTCTTGAACGCGCGTCCCAACCTGCTCAACGTCGCCATCTCGCGCGCCCAGCATCACTTCGTGTGTCTCGGGCACGCAGCGGTGCTGGCCCAGGGCTCACGCTCGCGCCTCCTGGTCGAAGCCGCGAGCGCACTGTCGACGACTGCTTACGGTGGGGGAGCGGGGAGGGACCTGGAGCTATTTGGTTAGCCGAGCAGCTCGCTGAGCGGCCGGTACTCGAGGCGATGCGCTTCCGCGACCGGCTCACACGTCACGTGGCCGCCGAACGTATTGACTCCAAGGGCGAGCGCGGGGTCTTCCCGCACGGCTGAGAGCACGCCTTGCGTCGCGAGCCGGACCGCATAGTCGGCAGTGACGTTGGTGAGCGCCCAGGTGCTGGTTTGGGAGACGGCGCCCGGCATGTTCGGAACGCAGTAGTGAACGACCCCGTGTACCTCGTAGGTTGGGACGTCGTGATTGGTCGGGCGGCAGGTTTCGATGCATCCGCCTTGGTCGACGGCCACGTCCACGATGACGCTCCCCGGCTCCATCGTCTTGACCATGGCTTCCGTGACGAGGCGCGGGGCTACCGCGCCCGGCACGAGCACGGCGCCGATCACGAGGTCGGCGCGGCGCACCGCCTCCGCGATGTTGTGCGCGTTCGAGTAAAGCGTCTCGATCGAGCCACCGAAGACGTCTTCCAGGTACTCCATCGTCTTGGCACGCACGTCGAACAGCGTCACTTGCGCGCCCATGCCGATGGCGATGGTCGCCGCGTTACGGCCCACGACGCCGCCGCCGAGGATGACCACGCGGCCGCGGCGCGTGCCTGGCACGCCGCCGAGCAGCACGCCTTTGCCGCCGCGTTCTTTGACGAGGCAGCCGGCGCCCACCTGCGTGGCCATGCGCCCGGCGACCTCACTCATGGGCCGGAGCAACGGCAGACCGCCATCGGGCGTTTGTATGGTCTCGTAGGCGAGGCCTACGACCCGCTTCTTGAGGAGCTCCTGCGTCAGCTCCGGCTCTGCCGCGAGGTGCAGATAAGTGTAGAGCGTGAGCCCTTCGCGCAGGAACGCGTACTCGGCCTTCTGCGGCTCCTTTACTTTGACGACTAGGTCCGCGCTCCACGCGTCCGCGGCGGCCGGCACGATGTGTGCGCCCGCGTCGACGTACTGCTCGTCTTTGATGCCGCTCCCCTCGCCGGCTCCCTTCTCTACGAGCACGTCGTGGCCGCGCCGCGATAGCTCTCGCACTCCGGCCGGAGTCATACCCACCCGATACTCACGAGTCTTCGTTTCACGCGGAACGCCGACTTTCATAACTAAAAGCTTGCCTCCGCACCCACGGCCCGCAAGCTAGACGTGCTTTTCCGGCTGTTTACCCTCGCCCCCAATCCCGGGGAGGGCTCCCGATCGCAGCACCGCGCGTTATGCTTCAACGGCCGTATGCCTCGCGTCAAAGGGCTCGCCTTTCGCTCCGTGCTCGCCGCGCTGGAAGCGCTGGAAGGCGCGGTCACGGTAGCGCGCGCTCGCGAGCTCTTGCCACCGGCGACCGCGAAGGAGCTCGCCGCGCTCACGGCGAATGCCTGGTACCCCCTCGAGGCTTATGCAGACCTATGGGTCGCGATCCAAGAGGCGACTGGTCACCGTCGGGACCTGCCGCGGACCATCGGCTTTCGCGCGGTGGAGCTGGACCTCAAACTGATTCACCGGCTGGCGTTCGCGGCGCTCAGCGTCGCGACGGTAGTGAGCATCTCACTCCGCCTCTTCAATACGTACTACGATACGGGCAGCGCGCGCTGCGAGGTCGTTTCGCCCCGTCGCATTCGTGTGAGCTTCACTGGCTGCCGCGGCTTCACGGAGGTGATGTGGACCGAGCTTCGCGGGGCCGTAGAGTGCTTCGCGGCCAAGGCGAGCCGTTCACGCGCCAACAGCGTCGTCGTCAGCGGCGGAGCGGACGGGGACGCCGACTACGTGCTGGAGGTCCACTGGCTGGCCACGAGCGACCAGCCGGCGAGCGACGCCTCCTCCAAGCGCTGAGCTGAACCTCACAGTCGGTCTCGTAGGAGCTCCCAGGCGCGCCGGCGGTGAGAGCGGGCGTCTTTCTCCTCCGGCGCCATCTCGCCGAAGGTGCGGCCTTCTCCTTTGGGCACGAACACGGCGTCCCAACCGAAGCCTGCGTGGCCACGGGGGTGGAGCGCAAGCAAGCCGTCTACCGAGCCCTCGACGACTTGGCTCCCGGCGTCCGAACAGATGCCGAGCGCGCAGACGGCGCGGACGCGGCGGTCCCCCAAGCCGTCCGCTGCGCGACAGAGTGACTCCAGACCACCAAGGCGTTCCCAGAACTTGATGTACGGCCCGGGAAAGCCCCCGAGCGCCATGAGCTCGAAACCGGCGTCCTCCACGATGACGGGGCGGCGCAACCGCTCGTAAGCGAGCCGCGCCTTGGCGAGGGCGATGGCGCCGACGGTCTCGGCCTGGAGCTCATCCAAATCGAGCTCCACGCGCTCGATCGCGTAGCCGAGGATGCGCTGAGCTTCGAGCCACTTGTTGGCGTTGGATGTGACGAAAATCCAGCTGCCTGGCATGGGTGCTCATTGAGACTTGCCAAGCGGAGGCGCATTTGACAAGGGCATTCGGCTGGTCACTCCGCCTCCAAACTGGCGATTTCGGCCTCGATGGACTCCCACTTGCCCATCAGATCCGTGATTTTTTCGACCAGCGCCTGCTCTTCGCGTTCCAACGCGGCGACCTGTGTCTTATCGGTCCGATCGTAGAAGCCGGCCTCGCACCACTGCGCCGCGATGGTCGCCTTCCGCGTCTCGGCGCGCTCGATGGCGGCGAGCACTTCGTCACGCTGGCTGGGCAGCTGCTTCTTGCGGTTATTGCGGCGCTTCTGCTCTTCCCACGAGAGCGTGGGGCGTTCGACGGCAGGAGCAGTCGCGGCCTTCTCACGCTTGTCCTTGAGCGCGACGGCCTCGGCGTCCAAGTGGTCGTCCCCGCAGCGAGCCAGGTACTCTTCGTAGGTTCCGGGAAAATCACGGAAGCCCTGCGGCGTCACCTCCAGGACACGCGTCGCCAGCGCGGACACGAACGCACGATCGTGCGAAACGAACAGTACCGTGCCTTCGAAGGCTCGTAGCGACTCGACCAAGGCGTCGATCGCCTCCAAATCCAGGTGGTTGGTGGGCTCGTCCAACACGAGCACGTTGGGCTTTTGCACCATGATTCGGCAGAAAACGAGCCGGGCCGCCTCGCCGCCGGAAAGCGCGGAAACTGGCTTGTTCACGTCCTCCCCCGAGAACAGCATGCGTCCGAGGTGCCCACGCACCGTGGCCGTGCCTTCCTGAGGAATGACGTCCCAGATCACGTTCAGGGGTTTGGCGGCGCCGTCGGCCAAGAGGTCATGGTGATCTTGGGCGAAGTACCCGACGCGCGTCTCGTACCCCCACGCTACTTTGCCCGCGTCCGGCTTCAGGTTCTCGGTCGCGATCTTCAGCAGTGTGGATTTGCCGAGACCGTTCGGACCGATGATCGCGACGCGCTCACCGCGGCGCACCGTGAGCGAAACTCCGATGAGGACGCGCTTTTCACCATAAGCCTTGGAGATCTGCTCGAGGGTGAGCACCTCTTTCCCGCTCGGGCGCTCGGGCTCGAACTTGAAGAGGGGTGCACGACGCGAGCTACTCTCCAGCTCGTCGACCTCGATTTTTTCGAGTTGCTTGAGCTTGCTCTGCGCTTGGCGAGCTTTGGTCGCCTTGGCGCCGAAGCGCTCGATCCAGGCGCGCTTTTCGGCGATGGTCGCCTCTGCCCGCTCGATCTCCGCTTCCTTGCGCTGCCGCACGTCGGCCTTTTCCCGCACGAAGTGGCTGTAATTCCCGGGATAAAGCTCGATGGTTCCGTAGTCCACGTCCAGGATGTGGGTCGCGACGTGGTCGAGAAACCGCTGGTCGTGGGAGATGACGAGCGCGCAGCCGCGATAGGCGGCCAAGAACTTCTCCAGCCAACGGATGGAAAGGATGTCCAAGTGGTTGGTCGGCTCGTCGAGCAGCACGACGTCGGGTCCGCCAACCAGCACCTGCGCGAGCAGCACGCGTAGCTTGAAGCCGCCGGAGAGCGTGGCGAGCGGCTGGCGATGCACCGCCACCGGGATCCCGAGACCCTCCAGGATGTGGCTGGTACGCGCCTCCAGCGTGTACCCGTCGTGCGCGGCGATGCGGTCTTCCAGCTCGGCGAGGCGCGCCGCGTCCGGCACCGGCGCCTCCGCCAAGCGGTGCTGCTCGGCGAGCGCGCTCGTCACCAGCTCGTCACCGGCCATCGCGACGCTCAAGATCTCTTCCGAGTCGTTGAGGAAGCGATCTTGCCGCAGCACGCCCACGCGCGCGTCCTTCGGCCAGATGACTTGTCCGCCGCTCGGCTGCTCGTCCCCACAGAGAATCTTGAGGAAAGTGGTCTTGCCGGAGCCGTTGGCGCCGACCAGACCGTAGCGAGAGCCCTTGACGAGCTTGTGGGTGACGCCTTCGAACAGCGTGCGTGCGCCGAAGGATTTGGAGAGATCCGTGATGCCGATCATGACGAAGCGGGCGCAGCCTAGCGCTCGAACGGCGCTTCGCCCAGGCTCCGCTGCACCGCCGCGAGCAGGTCCGCAAAGCCGTATGGCTTGACGAGAATGCCGCTGAATTGGCTAGAATGTGCGGCGGCGCTCGCTCCATAGCCGCTCGAAAGCAGGACCGGGACGACCGCGTCCACCTGCCGGATGCGGCGCAAGGCGTCGACCCCGTTCATTTGCGGCATGGTCATGTCCATCAGCACCAGCCGGATGTCGCTCCGGTTTTGCTCGAAGCAGGCCACGCCTTCCACGCCGTTCGCGGCCGTGAGCACGCGGTATCCGTGCGCGGACAGCACCCGGCGCGCCACCCCCAGCACCCCCGCGTCGTCGTCCACCACGAGCACGGTGCCGCGGACGCCCGACGCCTGCTGAGCGACGGCCGCCTCGCGCGCGGGCAGGAGCAAGCGCACCTCCGTGCCCGAGCCCGACGCGGACTCGATGCGGATCGCGCCGTGGTGGCCGCGCACGATGCCCAGCACCGCCGCCATACCGAGTCCGCGGCCTTGGAACTTGGTGGTGAAGAAAGGGTCGAACACCTTCCCGCGGGTCTCTTCCGACATGCCCTGCCCGTCGTCCTTCACGGACAAGACCACGAAATTCCCGGGCTTGCAGCCGTCATGCTGGTAACCGAACAGCTCGCTCTCGGGGACGAAGCGCTGCTCGAGCGCGATGACGACGCGCCCCGCGCGCTCCCCGAGCGACTCGGCGGCGTTCGTGATCAGGTTCATGAGCACCTGGCGAATCTGCGTCGCGTCCACGTCGACGGGCGGGAGCCCTTCTTGAAATTGGTAGTGGAGCTCCACCTGCTTCGGGATCAGCGCGGCGAGCAGCTTGGCCATCTCCCGGACCGCCGCCGAAAGCTCGAGCGGCGCGACCTTCATCTTTCCTTCGCCCGAGTAGTCCAGCATCTGCCGGGTCAGCTCGGCGGCGCGCTGCGCGCCCAGCTCGATTTCGTCCAATAGCGGCGCGAGCCGCGGGTCGTCCCCGCAAATACTCTTGGCGAATGACGCGTTGCCGAGGATCGTCACTAGCAAATTGTTGAAGTCGTGGGCGATGCCGCCCGCCAGCACCCCCAGGCTCTCCAGCTTCTGGGTTTGCCTCAGCTTGTCCTCGAAACGCTTGCGCTCGGTGATGTCGAGGAGGGTGACGACGGCGCCGGTCACCTCTTGGGTGGCAGGGTCACGCATCGCTACGGCGCGGTAAACGGCCCACGACACCTCCGGCCTACCGGGACGGCGCACGCCGAGGGTGACCGCCGGCTGGGGCTGCCCGGTGGAGAGCGCCTTGGCGACCGGGTAGTCCGCCACCGCTGCGGGACGACCGTCTTCGAAGATGGTCTCGCTCTCGAAGTCCGAGATGACACGCTGGGTGAGCGCGTCGTAACTCAGCCCGAGGATGCGCATCGCCTCCACGTTGGCGGTGCGGATCGAGCCGTCCCGCCCCACTTCCACCACGCCGCCCGGCAGCGCTTCCACCAGGCGCGCGTTGAGCTCACGGCTGAGTTGCTCCCGGCGCCGCAGCTCCAGGTTGTAGCGAAGGAGCTGCGCGTCCGTGCGCTTGGTCAGAAAGCTCTCCACCTGGTAGCCCGCGACTCGCCCTGCGTGCTCGGGGTGATCGCTCACGTAGGCGCGGATGCGCTCTTCGATGCGCGACGGCGGCGCCATGATGAAACGGCACGTGTCGTCGCCTTTGGCCCGACACAGAATTTCCGCGGCGACGAGCGGCAGCCCGAACGCGTGCTCGCACCAGCCCGAGGAGTACCCGGAGTTCATCACGCACACGGCGTGGGACGATGACTTGCCGGCCGCGAGCCACGAGTCCGACTCGAAGGAGTACGGGTGGTCGTAGAGCAAGTAAAAGTCGTCGTTCGGGCTGGGCCGGCTTTCTGCCGATATGTCCACGAACGCCCAGCCCGCGTAGGCGAAGTGCACCGGCCCGGCCGACATTCGCGCGATCGGATCGCTCACCTCGAGGCGGTCCGCGAACGTTCCCCCGTCCGCCAGACCCATGGCGTGCGCGAGGTCGAACAACAGCCCGTGCGCGACGGCGTGCGACTCGTCCACGCTGCCGTAGAGCCGCTGCATGAGCTCGTGAAATTCGACGGAGAGCGCGCCGGCGCGCACCAGCACGTAGCGCTGCCCGGCGATCTCGATTCGAGCGCGCTCCGGCTCGAACCGCCGATCCGCAAAGTAGCCGGAGACGTAAGTCTGCGCTTGCTCGAACAGCGGAGCTAGAGCCTCCGGGACACGGACGGTCTTGAGCACGAAGTTGCGAGGACGTTACCAGGCGGTCGGACGATAGTCCTTCAGGAACTGACCCCACACGTGTTTCCCGGTATTGATGCCGTCCAAGATAGGGTCCACGATGCGAGCCGCGCCATCCACGATGTCCAGGGGCGGGTGGAAGCCGCACTCTTCCGTTTTACGGAGCGCAATGTGGTGCGGGTCCTCGTCCGTCACCCACCCTGTATCCACGCTGTTCATGAAGATGCCGTCGTTGGCGTAGTCCACCGCGGAGGTGCGGGTCATCATGTTCAACGCCGCCTTGGCCATGTTGGTGTGAGGGTGTTTGTCGGTCTTGAAGCGCCGATAGAACTGCCCCTCCATCGCCGACACGTTGACGATGTGCTTGTCGAACGTGCGCGATCGCAGCATCAGAGGCTTCAGGCGCGCGTTCAGCACGAAGGGCGCGATGGCGTTCACCAACTGCACCTCCAGAAGCTCGACCGTGCCGACCTGGTCCAGCGGCAGTCGCCAGCTATTGACGTCGCGCAGGTCCACTTGCTGAAGGTCTGCATCCAGCTGCCCCGCCGGAAACAGCTGCTGCCCCGCGAGTCGATCTTCTTCCGCCAGGGGCACTTGAGACAGTACGGGCGCCGCGTGCAGGCCCACCGGAAATAGCGGACCGGTCCCGGCGCCTTCCGTGAGCGCGCGCGCGGTATGGGCGCGCAGGTCCTCGTAGCCGACGAGCAGCCGCCGCGCCGGCTCGGGGAGGCTCGCATGCGGCAAGAGCTCCGCGTCCATGAGGTGTTGGTAGAACCCGGTCGGGCGACGCACGGTTTGGCATGCGTTGTGGAGCACGAAATCCAGCTGATTTTCGGTCTCGCTCAGGTGTTTGGCGAACGCCTCCACGCTCGGGGTGTGGCGCAAATCTAGGCCGTACACCTGCAGTCGGTCGCCCCAGCTCTCGTAGTCCTTCTCCCGCGCGTAGCGCTGCGCCGCGTCGCGCGGAAACCTCGTGGTGACGATGACCCGCGCGCCCGCGCGCAGCAGCAGGATGGCCGCTTGATAGCCGATCTTGACGCGGGCTCCGCTGATGAGCGCGACCCTGCCGCGCAAGTCGGCAGTCTGCGAGCGCTTGGCGAAGTTGAAGTCTCCGCACTCGTTGCACATCTGGTCGTAGAAGGAGTGCACGCGCGTCATGCGCGTTTTGCAGACGTAGCAATTGCGCCACCGCTTCAGATCCGGCATCGGCTCGGGGTCAGCAGGGCTCTCCTGCGCCGCGAACGCACCCCCGCCCGCGGCGAGCAGCAGCTCGGGCTCGGGCGTGACGAATACGGGCTCGAGCCGCTTCTGCCGAATCTGGGCGCGCTGAAGCACCGCCCGGTCATGCTCCCTCACGTCGCGCTTGTCCTTGCGCCGTGCGGCGCGGTGGAGCTGCCGCTGCTCATCGCGGTCCGGGCGCGAGACGCGTCCGGCCGCGGTCAGCAAGCGGTTGCGCTTGTCCAAGTCGACGTGGAGCAACTCTGCGCGGTTCTCGACCAACCCCTCGAGAACGCGTAGGCACTCTTCTATTTCCTTCTCGGTCAGCGGCATTTCGCCGCCGGCCTAGCATGTAAGTATTGCCGCCGCTCGGCCTCAGGGGTCAAGGGCCGACGTTTTCGGCAGCGGTTCTCGGGTCGCCTCGGCGATGTTCGACTCGTCCACGTCGTAGGCGAACTCCTGGCTCGCCCGGGTGGGCACGAACGGCCCCCCCGACTCCTCTGGCAAGACTCGGTCGCGTCGCTCGGGCTCGCTTTCCTCCCCGGAGGTCGCCGACTCCAAAAATGCCTCCCCCAATCCCTCGGCGAGGGGCTCACCGGTGCGAAACCCACTCAGGAATGCGGAGTCCTCGCTGCGCTGACTGCGCGCCTCCGCGACCACGCGACGCTCGTACTCGGCGTCCAGATGCCCGGTGGCGTCTCGGCGCTTGGCTACCTTCTTTCGGTCGACCATCTCGGAATCCTCTCTTTCTCGAGCTCGTCAAACACGTTGAACCAGTTGGCGACGCGACGAAACCGTGCGGTCGCTAAGCTCCGAAAGCGCTAAGCCAATCAAACTACGCCTCTCCGCGTGGAGCGCAATGCCAAGCTCTCACACAGTGGGCGCATGTCATCTGACTCTTGGTGCTATTTCGGTCACTTATAGGTCTAACTAGTTTGATATGATGCCCGTTGCTTCCGCGAAGCTACGGATGAGCTCGGTACTTACGGTTGGAATCGGTCTCGCGTTGGGGCTAGCGCTTTGCGCCGGCAACACGCGCGCACAGGGCGTCGCAGACGCGCCATTTCGCGCGGAGCTCGCCTTTCGCTACGCGCCCATTCATCACCAGGACGTGCATACGCGGGGCGAGCACTCGCTCCGCGGCGCCGCCGACTACATCACCGCGGTGGACTTCGACGGCGACGACGACGCCAGCAACAATTGGGACAACGCGGGAGATCCGCGCTTCCCCCTCGCCGCGCACGCGTATTTTTCCGTCGTAGAGAGCGCGAGCCACTGGTTCATCACCTACCTTTTCTTCCACCCTCGGGACTGGTCGAGCACCTTCTTCGAAACCGAGCACGAAAACGATTCGGAGGGCGTGCTCCTCGCAGTAGCGCGAGACGGCACGCGCTTCGGCGCCCTGCGCGCCGCCGTAACCGTCGTTCATTCGGACTTTTACTCGTTCCTTCCCGTCGGCAGCCCTTGGCGCACGGGGAGAGAGAGCGTGGACGGCAAGCTTTCGTTCATGCCGTTCGCGGGTGAGCTGCACCCGGTTACCGCGCAGCAGGCCGAAACCCATGCGCTGAAGGCGTGGCCGTACCACCGAATCCGCCGGCAAGGCGTCGTGTACTACCCGTCACTCACCGAGGCCGAGGTACCAACGAGCCCGGACGACCGGCAGGTGTCATATCGGCTGCGCGATATGTTGGAGCCCGGCGGCTTGTGGTCCCGACGCGACAATCGCAAGCTTTTCGCCAGATTCGGCGTGTTTGCGGGGAACGCTTCCAGTGGCTGCGGGCAGAGCGCCATCTGGTGCACGAAGAACGCCGCGCGCGCCTCGTGGGGATGGAACGATCACGACGATCAGAGCCCGACCGGCGCGATGGCCAGCCACCCCGCGGCGCTGGTCCGCGCGTACTTCGGGGCTCGTGAGCAGGTTTCGCAAGCGTATCTGTTCAATCCGTTCCGCTGAGCCAGGTGGTGACCGTGGTAGGGTCGCGCGGAAATGGCTTCCGCCCCGGAAAACTTGAAGGTGTTCGCCGGTAGCTCGCACCCCGCCCTCGCGCAGGAGATTTGCGACAACATCGGCATCCCGCTCGGCCGCGCCACCACGAAGCGGTTCTCCAACGAGAACCTGAAGATTCGCATCGAGGAGAACGTGCGCGAGCACGACGTCTTCGTGGTGCAGACGGCGTGCCCGCCGCTCTCCGAGCACATCGTCGAGCTGCTCATCATGTTGGACGCGCTCAAGCATGCGTCCGCGAAGCGCGTCACGGCGGTCATCCCCTACTTTCCGTACGCCCGGAGCGATAAGAAGGACGAGCCGCGCATTTCCATCTCCGCACGGCTCATGGCGGACCTTCTGGCCACCTCCGGCGCGGATCGCGTGCTCACGATGGATCTGCATTCGCCGCAGATTCAGGGATTTTTCTCGATGGCGGCGGACCAGCTCACGGGCGTGCCGGCCCTGTGCGAGCGCCTCAAAAAGGACGACCTGTCCAAGACCGTCATCGTCGCCGCGGACGTTGGCGAGGCGAAAGACGCCGGGCGTTTCGCGAAGCGACTGGAATTGCCACTGGCTCTCATCGACAAGCGTCGCTACGGGGACGACGAGAACGCCAAGCCTGCCCACGTCATCGGCGACATCGCCGGCAAGGATTGCCTGCTGGTCGATGACGAGATTGCTACCGGGGGCACCCTCTACAGCGCCACGGACTTTCTGCTGGAGCGCGGCGCGCGCTCGGTGTCGGCTGCGGTCGTGCACCCGGTGCTGTCTGGCAAGGCGGCCGAGAAGCTCAAGGCGTCGCGCCTGCAGCGGCTGCTCGTCACCAACACGCTTCCCATTCCCGCCGCGGCCATGTCGTCGAAAATCGAGGTATTGTCGCTCGCTCCGCAGCTAGCAACGGCCATGCTTCACATCCACGACGGAAGCTCGGTCTCGGCGCTGTTCACTTGAGCTGCGCGGCGAGGCCCAAGTGGCGCAGCGCGCCGGCCACGGTCGTCGCCATCACACAGACCGGGGCTAGCCCTGGCTCGGCGTAGACGAGGTAGTCGCGCGCGATGACGTCGTAGCCGGCCAAATGGCGAACGTGGCGTAAGCAGGCGTGCTCCGGTAACTCGAGCGCGCCATGGTTGGTGCTCTTTGCGTCCGAATCGAACGGCGCCCCGTAGCGGAGCATGACCGCGCGTATCGCACCTTGCGGAAGCGTTAACTCCGCGTCGTCGCTGAGGAGCGTGACCACCCCCGCGTCGTCCGCGCGCAGGTACACGCCTGCGAGCTCTCCACTCGGCAGGACGACCTCGTGAATTTTGAGCATGCGCGGCGAAACCTAGCAAAACTTCGGTAAAACTGGGAAATTGACTGCGTTTGTCGTTGCTCGAGCCCTCTCACGCGGGCCACATGGGAGAGGTGAGGCCGCTCTCTTGGTTACTCCCGGGCGTGTGTGCGCTGGTCTTTGCGTGCTCGCGGGGCGGCGAGTCCGGCCGCTCGGAAGACGACACCGGCGGTAGGCCCGGCGCGGCCGGCAGTGCCAGGGGCGGCTCCAATTCCGTGGCCGGAAGCCGCAACTCGGCTGGCGGCGGCGTTGCCAGCGGCGGCGCGACCTCGGACGGTGGGCTGAACCTCCCGACTCTACCGAACGACACTTCGACGGGCGTGTTCGTACACCTGTTCGAGTGGCGCTGGGCCGACGTCGCGCTGGAGTGCGAGCGTTACCTCGGCCCGAAAGGCTTCACGGCGGTTCAAATCTCTCCCCCGAACGAGCACGCCAAGCTCTCGGCCTACGCCTTCCCGTGGTGGCAACGCTATCAACCGGTGAGCTACGAGCTCGAGAGCCGCAGCGGCACGCGCGCCGAGCTCGTCGACATGGTGTCACGCTGCCGGGCCGCCGGCGTGGGCATCTATGTCGACGCCGTGCTCAACCACATGACGGCTCAGGTCTCCGGCGTCGGCAGCGGCGGCACCGCGTACCGCAAGTACGAGTACCCGAATCTGTTCGGCAAGGCAGATTTCCACGCTCCTTGCACGATCCAGAGTGAGGATTACGCGTTCAGCGCCGAGCACGTTCAGCAGTGTGAGCTCTTGGGGCTGTCGGACCTGGACACGGCCCAAGCCGACGTTCAAGAAAGGCTGGCCAGCTACCTGAGTGACCTCCTGGCGCTCGGCGTGCGCGGCTTCCGGTTGGACGCCGCCAAACACATGTCCCCTGCGGACGTGGCGGCCGTGCTCGCGAAGGTACGACCACGCCCAGAAGAGAAACCTTACTACTTTCTGGAGGTCATCGATTACGGCGGCGAGGCGGTGCACGCTAGCGACTACCTCGACGTGGGCGGAGACGCCGAGGTCGACGTGACGGAGTTCAAGTACAAGGGTGTGGGGGACGCCTTCCTGGGCCGAGAAGGCAAGACGGTCGCTTCGCTCGAGACGCTCAGCGAGCCCAGCTGGCAGCTGCTGCCCAGCGACCGCGCCGTCGCCTTCATCGACAACCACGACACGCAGCGCGCGGACTCCAGCTACTATTTGGATGGCGCCGCGCACGAGCTTTCGACGTTGTTCATGCTCGCGTGGCCGTACGGCTACCCCTCAATCATGTCGAGCTACGCTTTCGACCGCAGCCAGGAAGCCGGCAAAGGCGTGGGCCCTCCGAGCGAAGGGGCCGGCATCACGAGCCCCGTGTTCGAATCGCCGACGGCTGACCCGACCTGCATCGCTCCACCCTACGGCCCGGAGAGCGCGGGCTGGGTGTGTGAGCATCGCTCGCCGCGGGTCGCGGCGATGGTAGGTTTTCGAAAGGCGACCGCGGGCGCTCCGCTGGCAAACCTTTGGTCCGACGGCAACAATCGCCTCGGATTCTCACGGGGAGACAAAGGCTTCGTGCTCTTCAATCACGACGCGGCGCCGCTGACTCAGAGGCTCTCGACGGGACTTTCGGCGGGCAAATACTGCGACGTTCTCAGCGGTGAGCTGGCGGCGGGAGCATGCACGGGCGCGATCGTGGAAGTGGACGGCGCGGGGAGCGCATCCTTCGAGGTGCCGGCGCAATCCGCGCTCGCCCTTCACGCGAATCAGAAGCTCTGACCGCGACTGCACGCGGCTGCGGCCCCCCCGGTGCCTGGCCGGCGGACGTGGCAAAACCGGACACGTGGGTGCCCGGCACTCGCTTGCATAACTAGTGACAATGGCTGGCTTTCCCCGCGAGTCGTCGTGTTATCTTCGTCGGCAATGTCTGCGCGCGATGCGGGAGCAGCAGGAGCGGGTGGACCCTAGGCCATGGGCGCTCCGGGGGAGAGTAGCGCTTCGTCTCAGCTGCTCGTCATGCGCGTGCGCGCGCAGCTGTGCGCGGTTCCGATTTCGCACGTCGTAGAGACCTGCCGTCCCCTCCCGACCGAGCCTCTGCCGGGCGCCCCCAGCTTCGTCACCGGCCTTGCGTTGATTCGCGCGCGCGCGACTCCGGTGGTGGACGCACGGCGCCTGTTGGGACACGCGAGTAACGACGCTCCGGCTCGCTACGTCACGTTACGACTCGGAGCGGAGGGGTCTCGGGTCGTCGCGCTCGCGGTGGACGAGGTTGTCGGCGCTCGTGACATCGCGAAACGACAGCTCGAGTCCTTACCGGGGCTGCTCGGGGCCAACCAGTCCCTCCTCCAGGCGCTCGGCACTCTAGACAGCGAGCTACTCCTGCTGATCGAGCACACGCGACTGCTTCCGGAAGCGGTTTGGGTCGAGCTCGAGCGAGAGCGAGCCTCGGCATGAACGACGCTATCGGCAGCGCAGAGCTGGACCTTTTTCAGGACGCGATCGTGCGCCGATTGGGTTTGCGCTTCGACGACGGGCGCCTCACGTTCTTGGCCGAGGTGCTGACGCGTCGGGTCGCGTCCCGTCACCTGAGCCCAGGCGCATACCTCGCCGCGCTGCTCACCGAGCTCGAGGCGTCCGACGAGCTCGCCGCCCTCGCGCGGGAGCTGACCGTCGGGGAGACCTATTTTTTCCGGCACGTCGAGCAGTTCAACGCCTTTCGAGAGGTCGCGCTACCGGAGCGATTGTCGGCGCGAGCGGTGTCGCGACAACTACGCATCTTGTCGGCAGGCTGCGCGTCGGGCGAAGAGCCGTACTCGCTCGCCATCCTGCTCCGCGAGCGCGGGCTGGAGTCAGGCTACGAGGCCGCGGTGCTGGGGCTGGATCTGAACCCCGATTCGCTCGCCAAAGCGCGGGCCGGTCTGTATTCGCCGTGGTCTCTGCGTGAAACGCCGGGAGAGCTTTGCAATCGCTGGTTCCAACCGGAGGGTCGTGACTTTCGCCTCGTGCGCTCGCTCCGCGAGAGTGTTCGCTTCGAGCAGCACAACTTGATTTTAGAGGCGCCGCACCTGCTTTCGCCGGGCAGCCTGGACGTCGTGTTCTGCCGAAACGTACTCATGTATTTCACCCCCGAGCAAGCTTCGGC
Source organism: Polyangiaceae bacterium (assembly GCA_029266615.1). Lineage (GTDB taxonomy): Bacteria > Myxococcota_A > Polyangia > Polyangiales > Polyangiaceae > PMG-095. The sequence continues at coordinate 2,603 of JAQSWN010000120.1, read as the reverse complement.
CATCGTGGAGCGGTTCGCGCGCGCGCTCGCGCCGGGCGGCTTTCTGTTCATCGGACATGCGGAGACGCTCCGCGGCCTCTCCCACTCGTTTCATCTGCGTCACACCCACAATACCTTCTACTACCAGCGCCGCAGCATGACGGACGCGCGGGAGGACGTGGACCTCCTGCCCTCTTTCGCGGCGCCCCTAGCGCGAGCGGCGAGTGTCACCTTGGGATCGGATTGGGTCGCGCCCTGGCTCGAAACGGTCGAGCGGTCGAGCCAACGGATCCGCGAGCTCGGAGCGCCGGACGCGCTCACGGGGCCGCCCAGCTCGGAGGAGCCGGTGACCGTGCGCCGCGCGGATCAGCCCCGTCTCCGCGAGTCTTTGGCGCTCTTGGGGGACGATCGCTTCGCGGACGCGCTCGAGGCCATGCACCAGCTGTCACCTTCGGAGCGCGCCGACCCGGCCGCGCTGCTACTCCGCGCGGCCTTGCTCACCCACAAGGGTGACGTTGCAGAGGCGGAGCGGGTCTGCCACGAGCTCCTTCGCTTCGACGACTTGAACGCGGGCGCGCACTACTTGTTGGCGCTCTGCCACGAGCGACGAGGTCAGACCACGACCGCCATGGAGCACGACCTGACCGCCGTGTATCTAGATCCGAATTTCGCGATGCCACACCTGCATCTCGGACTCATGGCGCGGCGCCGGCGGGACGCGCCGACGGCTCGTCAAGAGCTGGGGTTGGCGCTCAGCCTGCTCGAGCGCGAGGAAGCGGCGCGGCTACTCCTATTCGGCGGTGGGTTCAGCCGCAGCGCGCTGCTCAGCCTGTGCCGCTCCGAGCTTTCCAACCTTCGAGGGGCGCCGTGACCAGTCGGGACCCGACTCTCGCCGACAAAGCCGCGGACCTGCGAGCGGATTTCGACGGAACGTTCGCGCGCGCGCAAGCGCCGGAGCCGCCGCCGCAGCTGGACCTGCTCGTGATCCGCCTCGCCGATCTCCGCTACGCCCTTCCGCTTCACGACGTGCTCGAGCTGCTCTCGGACCGTTGCCCGGTGCCGGTGCCGAGCTCACGCTCGGACCTGCTCGGGCTCGTGGGGCTCCGGGGGGTAGTCACGCCCGTTTACGACCTTTCGCAAGCGCTCGGCCACGCGCCCGCGCATCAGCCGCGCTTCGTCGCGCAAGTCCGGGCGCCCGTGCCGTTCGCGGTCGCGTTCGAGCATTTCGAGCGGCACGTGCGCGTTCCCGCCACTGCGCTCGCCACCCCGCGCGGGAACACCCGCACCGAAGCGTTCATTCGAGCCAGCCTGAGGCTCGAGCAATATCCACTGCCGGTGATTGACTTATCGGCCATTTTCGAGAGCGTGACGCGGCGTCGCGTGGCGCCGGAACGAGCAGAGGAGCGGCGATGAATTGGACCTTCGGACGGAAGCTGGCGGCGGGCTTCGCTGCTGCGGTCTTGACGATACTGGTGATCGGGTTCGCGGGCCATCGCGCCACGGCGGACTTGATCGAGAACGATTTCTGGGTCGAGCACACCTACGAGGTCCGCCAAGATCTGGCTCTTCTGCTCTCCTCTCTCAAGGACGTGGAAACGGGTCAGCGGGGCTTCTTGATTACGGGGGACGAAGCCTTCCTCGAGCCCTACAACGCGGGGCTGACGTCGGTCGCTCGGGCTCAAGCGGAGGCGAAGCGCTTGACCGCCGACAACGAGGCGCAGCAGAAGCGTCTGGAACAGCTCGCGCCCATCGTGGCGGCCCGCCTGGCCGTCATGCTCAAAGTGATCGAGATGCGCCGCACTCAAGGCATCGACCCGATCATCAAGGGGAACATGCTGAAGGAAGGCAAGCAGCACATGGATGAGATCCGCCGGGTCGTCGCGGAGCTCGACGAGACCGAAGTCAACCTGCTCGATGGCCGAAAGCAGCGCGCTCGAGCCAGCGCTATCGCCGCGCAGGCAACGATTCTGTGGGGCAGCATCATCGGCACGGCGTTGGTCGCGCTCGCCGGCGTCGTGATTGCCCGCTCGCTCGCATCGCAAATTGGCGTCGCGGTGCGGCACATTCAGACCTCGGCCGCGGAGCTGCAGGCCGCAGCCAACCAGCAAGCAACGGGCGCCAAGCAGCAAGCCACCGCGATGACGGAGATCACCACGACCATCAGCGAGCTCCTGGCCACCTCGAGGCAAATCGCGGAGAGCGCGCGGCGGGTCTCCGACATCGCCACCCAAACCGCGACGCAGGCGCGCGCGGGCGACGTGACGGTCAGCCGCGGCACGGACGCGGTCGGGGCGATCAAGCGCCAGGTCGACGCGATCGTGAGCCACATGCTGGAGCTGGGTAAGAAGTCGCAGCAAATCGGCGCCGTGCTCGACATCGTGTCGGAGCTCGCGGAGCAGACGAACATCTTGGCCATCAACGCTACCATCGAGGCCGCCGGCGCCGGGGAGGCGGGTCGCCGCTTCGGCGTCGTCGCGGACGAGATCCGCAAGCTTGCCGATCGCGTCGGCGGCTCCACCAAGGAGATTCGGGGCCTCATCGACGACGTGCGAGCCGCCGTCAACACGACCGTCATGACCACGGAGACGGGCTCCAAAGCCGTGGAGGCGGGCGCCGATCAGTTC
>JAQSWN010000119.1 GCA_029266615.1 Polyangiaceae bacterium | reverse complement strand
CTGAGCCCGCTCGCGGACCGCTTTTTTCACGGGGTCGCCACGGAGCTGCACGCCAAACAAATCCGTCGGCGCGTCGCGGCGGACATGTTCGGGCTGGTCCCGCGCGCCTATTTGCGCAAGGTGCGGCGCGCCGAAGAGAGCGTTACCGAGCACGGCTACTCGCTGTGGCAAGCCGTCTACGAGCACATCGCGCAGTCGCCGAGTGGCGTGGAGCTTTCGGCGCTGACACGTCGCTTCCATCGCGACGACGAAGGCGTGCTGCGCGGCGTCCTCAGCGACTTGCGCGAGAGTGGCCTCGTCAACGTGAGTGGCAGCGAGGCCCGCTACGTCGCGTCCACCGGCGCCGAGCTCGGGGCCCACCTGGCCGAGCGTCGCGCGCCGAGCGACGAGCTAGTTTGGGCGGTGATCTACCGCGAGGGGCCGCTCTACCGCGAGACTCTGCAGCAGGTCGTCGGCCTGGCGGACGCAGAGCTCAGCGACGTGCTGGCGCGACTCAAGGACGCCGGCCGCATCTACGAGCGGCCGAAGCGCGAACGAGTCCTGCTCTGTTCGGCGAGCACCGTGCCGGACCTGGAAGCGCCGGAACGCTGGGAGGCGCTGGTCTTCGAGCACTACCACGCCGTGGTGCGCGCCCTGTCTACGTCACTTTCCGCGCCCAGCGCCGAGAACAACGTCACCGCGACGGTCACGTTCGACATCTGGCCCGGCCATCCGATGGCGCTGGAAGCCGAGAAGCTGTTTCATCGCCTCCGCAGCGAAGCCTCCGCCTTGGCCACCCGCATCGACGCGCACAACGCGGGCCGCACCGGTAAAAACCGCGAGCGGGTCATGCTGTACTTAGGGCTCTGTGAGGACAAACCGCGGGTCGTCGAGTCTCCTTCCACTCTGTCGCCTGCCACGTTCCACGATCCGGACGACCTGCGGGAGTGACTTTGCGGTCACTCCCGTTGCGCCGCCAAATCTTCACACTTGCCACGCCCTTGCGAATCCGACAGGACCCCCGATGAAACGCGCTTTCCTTACCTTTTTGGCCACCGCCGCGCCGCTCCTGGCCGCCCTTGCCTGCGACTCGAGCGTCGACGAAAAAATCGCGCTCGCGAAGCTGGCTCAGTCCTGCTTGGTGAACAGCGACTGCAGCTCGCCGCTGGTGTGCGCCTTCGAGGCCTGCCATGCCGAGTGCGAATCCTCGCGCGACTGTGACACGGGGGCGCGCTGCGTCGCGGCCGCGCGCCCGTACAAGGTCTGCCAGCTGGAAGAAGAGCGCGCTTGCAAGCGCACCTCCGACTGCGCCGAGGGCTTGGTTTGCGGCGTGGACGGCGAGTGCCGCGACCAGTGCCTCACCAGCAACGACTGCGTGGAAGGGCAGCAGTGCGTGTCCGGCACCTGCGCCGACGTCGACGAGCTAGATGAGTCGGGGCAGCTCACTCCTGCGCCCGGCAAAGAGGTCGGGTCGGAGGGCGCGCCGTGCGTTTACGTCTCGGACTGCTCGGGCGCGCTCTTGTGCCGCGGCCAGGCGTGCTTGCCCCAGTGCCGCGCAGACCGCGACTGTCCTACGAGCGAGATCTGCGCCGACACGCGCTGCGTTCCGGACGGCACCCAGCCTCTCGCCTGCTCCTACAACTCCGACTGCGAGACCGAGCGCGGCGAGCGTTGCCTCGGCGGCGGTTGCCGCTGCATGTGCGCCGAAGATCGCGACTGCTCGGGCGGACTAACCTGCGACGGCTGCGGCTGCGTCGCGCCCCCGGACTGCGACTACGACTCGGATTGCGAGGAGAAGGGTCAGGTCTGCCGCAACGGCGGCTGCGCCTGCGCGTGCAAGGCGGACGCGGATTGCGCCGAGGGGCAAGAGTGTGACGGCTGCGGCTGCGTACGGGCAGGCACGCCCGTGGCCGGCATCGTACGCGGGCACGTCAACATCGAGAGCTCGCTGCAGCTACCGCTCTACCGTGGCGTCACGGAGATCTACGGCGACCTGTCCATCAGCGGCAGCGCCATCGGCGATCTCGGTAACACCTTCGACGAGCTTCGCTTCGTGTCCGGCCATATCATCTTCAACGGCAGCGAAGCCTTGGAGGCCATTGTCTTTCCCAAGCTCGAGACCGTCCAAGGACTCACGATCAGCAACGCCACGAAGGTCAAGACAATCGAGTTTTCGCGCCTCAAAGAGGGTTTAGTCTCTCTCACCACGCTGCCGTCGTTGGAAGGCCTGGGCCTGCCGGCCTTGAAGAAGGGCAGCTTCGTGGCCTACGGCCTTGGCCACTTGAAGGAGCTCTCGCTGAGCGTGACCGAAGTGACGTATTTTCACGCGGACGAATCGCTCGAGCTCGAAAAGGTCGAGCTCCCCGAGCTCACCACGGTCCGCGGCAGCTTCTCCATCGTTTCTGGCTCCCCTGGCAAGCTGACGACGCTCCACGCCCCCAAGCTCGTTGTTTTCGGTGACGAACAGAGCACGCCCTACTTCCAAATCTCCGGCACCTTGCTCACGAGCCTGGCCGGCGTGGGCGCCGAGGACTGGCAGGTGCAGGCGGGCGGGTTGCAGCTCTTGGACAACGGAGCCCTCGGCACGTGCGCGGTGCAGGCGTTCACGAGCCGCTTCGTTCCCGAAAGCGATCCGCCTTACACGCCCAACATCGCGCGCAACTTGGACAACTGCACCGGGGCCTGTAATTTGGTTGCCGAAACTTGCACGGAGGGCTGACATGAGGCGCATATCCCGCTTCGTGCATGCAGGCGCCGCGCTGCTGGTCACGGCGCTTGCCTTGCCTAGCTGTCAGTCGGACGTGGAGGGCCGCGTCGCGCTCGCCGGCCTGAGCAGCGGCTGCCGAATCAACAGCGACTGCGGTGAGCTGCTCGTGTGCGTGTTCGAGCGCTGCCACCAAGAGTGCACGAGCAGCCGCGATTGCGAGCGCGGCTCCCGCTGTATGCGCACCGAGCAAGGCCGCAATGTGTGCCAGCTGCCGGACGAGAGCGCGTGCTCGGACGAGCAGGGTTGCCCCGGGACGCAAGTCTGCGGTCCCGACGCCGAATGTCGGGATGGCTGCCGCAGCGACGACGAGTGCGTGTCCGAGCAAGTGTGCCGCCAGGCCACATGCGCTGATCCCGTCGAGCTCGGTCCAGAAGGCGCGTTGCCGCCCGCGCCGGAGCCGCCGGCAACGCCGGTCCCGTGCGCGTTCGATTCGGATTGCCCACTGCCGCTCGTCTGCTCGGCCGGGAGCTGCCGCCCCGAGTGCGCGGGCGACGACGACTGCGCGCCCGGCGAAAGGTGCGCAGGCGCTGATTGCGTGCCGCTCGCCATCCCCGGCGCTTGCCTTCGGAACTCGGACTGCGAGGTCGGCGACGTTTGCGAAGCGGGGCGCTGCGAAGCCTCGGCAGCCATGCCCGAGTGTGACTACGACTCCGATTGCAGCGTCGCCGGGCAACGCTGCCTCGCCGAGCGATGCCGCTGTGAGTGCGCAACCGACGCGGACTGCGGCCCGAGCCAGGCCTGCGAAGGCGAGTGCCAGTGCGTGCCAAACCGCGTCATCTACGGCGACGTGACGGTCAGCAACGAGCGTGAGCTCGCGGTGCTGGCGGACGTGGTCGAGGTCACGGGCCAGCTGAGCGTCGACAGTTACCGTAGCGGCACCCTACGCTTTCCTCGCCTGCGCAAAGCCAATCGCGTCGCGGTGAGCGGAATCAACGCGACGGTGGAATTCGAGGCGCTAGAGGAGGTGACGGAGGCGTTCTATTGCCACCAGGACTGCCGAGCGGAGGCGCTCCGAATCGTGGGCGACTTCACGATCAGCACGCCAGCGGTACGGGAGCTGAAGCTGCCCGCGCTCGAAACCGCAGGGGTCTTCTGGCTCAAAGATAGTCCCTACGTGACCGCGCTCCGCCTCCCCCGGCTAACCACGGCCAAGGAGCTCATGCTGCAAAACGTCGCCGGCCTCGTCACGGTCGAAGCGCCGCTACTCCGGGCGCTAGAAAGTCTGAACGTGAGCGGCACCAAGCGGCTGCGCCGTCTGTCGCTGCCTCTGGCCGAGCCGACCGTGAACCTCTTCGTCTCGTCGAGTCCAGGTATCGAGAGCGTCTCCTTGCCTCGCGCGCAGGCGCTCAGCGGTAAGTTGTACCTGTACGACACCCCTCAGCTGCGCTCGCTCGATCTCCGACAGCTAGCGTCGATCGGACAAATCGAGCTCCGCGAGCTAGCGCGGCTCACGGACTTGAACCTGGCAAGCCTTGAGCGCGTGCCCAGTGGCGCTCAGTTCGCCCACATCACGAGCCCGCTCGCGTTGTCACTTCCCGCATTGATGAGCGCGGGGCCGTTCACGTTCACCGGTTCGAGCCTGGCCACGTCTTTCTCCGCGCCGAACGTCACGGAGCTCGGGAATCTGGAGCTGAGCGGCCTTCAAGGCCTGCAAACGCTCGACCTTTCGAAGCTCAGCCGAGCGGGCACCGTGTACATCACCGCCACGGGCCTGACCCACCTGGATACGCTGGATCAATCCCGCGCAGGCTCGCTCTCCGTCACCAGCGGAGACGTGAGCATCGTGGGCAATCCTGCCCTCCCCGTCTGCGTGGTCAGCTCCCTCCGGGCGTCGCTGAGCGACGGGCTCGGCGGCGAATTGTTCAACCAGAACAACTGCAGCTGCGCGGGGACCTTTTGCCCATGATCGTTCATCACCTACTCGCACGAGCGGCCCTGCTGCTTCCCCTGGGCGCCGCGCTCTTCAGCGGTTGCGGAACGAGCGACGAGCAAGCACCGCAAGTGGCGGCGCTGAGTCACGGCTGCCTGGTGAACAGCGACTGCGCCGCGCCGTTGGTGTGCGCGTTCCAGCGCTGTCACGCCGAATGCGTCACGACGCGAGACTGTGACGGCACGCTGCGCTGCGTCGGTGCGCGCGAACTCTCTCGCGTCTGCCAACTGGAGGAAGAAGCGACGTGCCAGACGACCGCCGACTGCGCACCGAGCTTCGTGTGCAGCAGCGACGGCGCCTGCCGCGACCGCTGCGCGTCCGACGCCGAATGCATCGGCGAGCAGGTGTGCACGGCCGGAGTTTGCGCGGAGCCGGCGGAGCTGGATAGCTCCGGCAAGCTGCCGCAAACGCTGCCGCAAGCCAACTGCCGCCTGAACAGCGACTGTGCGGAAGGCGAGCAATGCGTGGGGGGCGCGTGCGTCGCGCAGTGCCGCGAAGCTCGCGATTGTCCGGCTGGGCAGCTATGTGAGGACGGCGCCTGCCTTCCCGTGGGCCCGGACTGCGTCGGCGAGTCTTGCGCTTGCCAGTGCCGGGAGGACGTGGACTGCGCGGTCGGATTCACGTGTGATGGTTGCGCGTGCCAACCCGGGCCGGCACCCGAGTGCGAGAGCTCACTCGACTGCAGCGATGGCGGCCGCTGCCTGCGCGGCGAGTGCGGCTGTGCTTGTCGCGAAGACAGAGACTGCGCCGACGGGTTCACGTGCGACGGCTGCGCCTGCCAGCCGGAAGTACCCGGTCCGCGCCTTGTCCACGATGCCACGGTGCGGGACGCGCTGGACATGGGGCTGATGGCTGGCGTCACCGAAGTCGAGACGCAACTGAAGCTGACTGGTTGGGAGGTCAAAACGACGGACGGCCTCGAGTCGCTCCGGACGGTCGGCTCGCTGCTGCTGCAGGACGTGAACCTCACTCCCGTGGACGGCGGCGTAGACCCGCTGCGTGGCCTCTCGGGGCTGCGGCTGGTGCGCGGAGACTTGCGCATCAATAGCGCCGGTATCACCCGGCTTTCGTTCGACCCCGCGCTGCGCGTGGAAGGCGATGTCTTCATCCAACTGACGTCGGTGCCGTGCGAGCTCGTGACCGCCTTCGAAGAGCAGCTGCGCGCGCACGGTTTCGACGGCGAGTTCCAAAACACGTATAACGGCGGCTGCTACGCGCCTTGCGCCTCCGGCGCTTGCTCGGCCACTTAAGTCCTACCGCCCTCCGGCGAGCTGCGGCACAAGGAGCCCGTGAGCCCCGTCGTTACTGGTCGTCCGCCGCCCGCGCTGGTTGCCTTGTTCGCGCTCGGCGCCGGGTTGGCCGCGGCCAGCCTCTATTACAATCAACCCATTTTGGTGGCGATGGCGCGCTCCCTGGGCGCCACCACGGCGCAGATCGGGGTCGTGCCGATGTTGACGCAGCTCGGCTACGCCTCCGGCATTCTGCTGTTCGCTCCCTTCGGTGACCGCCGAGACCGTCGGCAAGTCATCGTGGTCAAGCTCGTCACGCTGTCACTATCGCTCACGGCGGCGGGGCTGGCGCAATCGGTCGCGGTTTTAGCCGTCGCCAGCTTGGCGATCGGGCTCAGCGCCACCGCCGCGCAAGATTTCGTTCCCGCCGCGGCCGCGCTCGCCCCGCCCGAGAGCCGCGGCAAAGTCGTGGGCACGGTGATGACGGGACTGCTCCTCGGCATCTTGCTCAGCCGCCTCGCGAGCGGCGCGGTCAGCGACCGCTACGGCTGGCGAGTCGTTTACTTCGGTGCGGCGGGAATCATCGCCGCGTTGGCCGCCCTCTCCGCTGCGCGCGTGCCCTCGATCGCTCCGAGCACGAGAGAGCCTTACGGCAAGCTGCTCCGCTCGATGCTCGCGCTGGCGCGCGACCTAAGCGCTCTGCGGCGCGCGACGCTCGCGCAAGCCTTGTTGAGCTTCGCGTTCAGCGCCTTTTGGTCGACGCTCGCGCTTTCGCTAGCGGCTCCCCCGCATCGCCTGGGCAGCACGGCCGCGGGGTTGTTCGGCTTAGCCGGCGCCGCCGGTGCGGCGGTAGCGCCAGTCGCGGGGGCACTCGCGGACAAGCGGGGACCGGAGACCGTCATCCGGGCTGGAGCCGCGCTGGTGGTGATCTCGTTCGCGAGCATGGCGCTCTGGCCGGCATCCCTCGGCCTGCTCATCGTCGGCACGGTGGTGTTCGACCTCGGCGTGCAAGCCAGCCTCATCGCCCATCAGACGATCATCTACGGCTTGGACGGCGCGGCGCGGAGCAGGTTGAACGCCATCCTCGTCAGCTCCATGTTCTTGGGCATGAGCCTCGGCGCGGCGGTGGCAAGCTCAATGCTCTCTCGCCACGGCTGGGCCGGCGTCATGCTGCTCGGCGCAGGCGCTTCCGCTGCCGCGTTGGTGGTGCGCTACTGGCCAGCGCAGAGTTAGCTCTTCCTGCCCATCCCGACGACGAACACTTCCGTGCTCACGTTGCGCGTGCCTTCGGGACGGATGGTGCGCACCGTCTCGTAGGCCTTGCGCACCTCCATCTCGGCGGCCTTGTAGTCGCCGCTCATGAAGATTTTGGCCGTGAAGTGGGAGCCCGGCTTGCCATGGGCGGCCGCGACCGAAAGCGCGCGCAAGAACAGCTCCGTGCTGCGGGCCTGGTCCTGAAATTTCGAGCCGGAGGTGTTGGGCGCCATGTCACTCATGACCACGTCGTAGGGCGCGTGAGCGGCCAGCACCTCGCCGCTGAGCGACAGCGCGTCCCCCTCGAGCACCACGACGTTCTCGCCGAACACCTGCTGGATCGGCTTGATGTCGATGGCGTAGACGTGGCCGGTGGGCCCCACGCGCTGGCTCGCATAGAGCGACCAGCTACCCGGCGCGGCTCCGAGATCGATGACGTTCTGCCCCGGCCGAAACAGCCGCATGCGCCGGTCGATCTCTTGCAGCTTGAAGACGCTGCGCGCTGGATAGCCCTGCGCGCGCGCTTCCATCGTCTTGCCGTCGGGCCGTGAGTAAGGGTTTCCGCGATTCTTCAACGCGCGCTCCGCGAGTCGGATACCACGACCGTGACCAGGAGGCTCTTGCTCGGGTGCGGGCCGTCCAGGTCGTCCGGGAAGTCCACCTGACTTGGCAGGTCCCTCAGCTTGATTTCGCGCCGCGCGGTGGCGGCCGCACGCTCCACGTACCGGCGGAACGCGGCCAAATTCGTCTTCTTGTGGTTGGTGACGCAGAGGAGCACGCCGCCCGGCTGAAGGAGGCGGAGGCAATCCGCCATCAGACCTTCGACGTCGCGCTCGAACTTGAAGGTCGCCTTGCCGACGGTACCAAAGCTCGGCGGATCCAGCACGATGAGGTCCAACTTGCGGCCGTGCTTCACCGCGCCGCGCACGAAGCGCACCGCGTCCGACTGAACGAATTCGTGACGCGCGGGGTCGAGCCCGTTGGCCACGAAGTTCTGGCGGCCCCGCTCGAGCGCGCGTCCTCCCACGTCCACGCTGGTCACGCGGGCGGCACCGCCGAGCGCGGCCGCCACGCTGAACGAGCAAGTATAAGAAAACAGGTTCAGCACCTGCTTGCCGCCCGAAAGCTCCCGGATGCGGCGACGATTGTCTCTCTGGTCGAGGAACAAGCCGGTGGAAAGACCGTCCCCCAGCTCACAGAGGATGCGCATGCCCTGCTCGGTCACGGCCAAGTCGGGCGACGCAGGCTCGCCCGCGACGGGCAACACCGGGGCGATCTCGGCCGCGCCCACGCGCCGCAGGTCGCGGCGCTCACGCCGCTTCAAATACACGCCGCGGGCGCCGTGCGAGACGAGCAGCTCGGCGATGGCGGACGCTTGCTGCTCGGCCTCATCCGTCGCGACCGCCAGCACCGCGTGGGCTCCGTAACGATCCACGGAGACGCCCGGCAAGCCGTCGCCCTGCTCCGCGACCACGCGGAACACGTCCGTCTCCGCTACCAGGGGGCTCCTCAGCACCGCCGCGTCCAACAAACGGTCGCGAAAGCTCGTTAGCGGCGCAAAACAGGAGCCGGATTTGAGCCATACCTCGAGCTCCGCCGGGGCCGCCGCTTCGAAAGCCTGGCCCCGCACGATGCGCCGCCGGCAATGCAGCAGCAAGCGCCAACAGGGCGCGCCGCCGTACAGGTCGTCCCCGGCGATAGGCGCCCCCATCGCCGCCAACTGCACCCGCAGTTGGTGCATGCGCCCCGTCTCCGGCCGGAGCTCTACGAGGGCGCGGCCGCCTTGCTCCGCGAGTACCCGATAGTGCGCGACGGCTCGCTCGCCGCCGCTGGGGACTACGCGCGTCCGGCGCTTGTCGGACAGCAGTTGGTGCTCCAACGTGCCGCTCTTGACGAGCCGCGAGCGCCCGGAAATGGATACGGCCGCGACGTAGACGCGCTCAGCGGCGCCGCGCTCGATCTCGGCCGCGACCTCCGCGTTTACGTCGCGTGAAGTCGTGAAGGGCAAGACTCCGGAGGTTCCGACGTCTAGGCGTGAGTGGACGCCGAGGTAACCGTCCTCGCCGCTCTGGACGAGCACCTCACGGAGACGCGAGACGACGTCGCCCCGGCGCTGCTCGTCGCCGCCGTGAACGACCATGCCCGGTGGCTTATCGATCACCAAAATGCCGTCGCGCCGGGCGATGACTCGCTCGGCGCGAAATGGCAAGAACAGGGAGTCCAAGGGCGCTTCCCTTAGACTCGGCGGCTCACTTCTTCTTCTTGCCGCCGTTCTTCTTGACGGCGCCGCGCACCACGACGAGTCCACCACGCGCGCCGGGGACGCTGCCGCGGATGAGGATCATGTTTTGATCGCCGACGATCTTGGCCACGACCTGATTCAGGACGCTGCTCGTCTCGTTGCCCATGTGACCCGGCATTTTCATGCCGAGCTTCACGCGGCCCGGCGTCATGCGCGTGCCGATGGAGCCACCGTGACGACGGTACTCGTGGGTACCGTGCGTCTGGATGTTACCGGCGAAGTGGTAGCGCTTGACGACGCCCTGGAAGCCGAAGCCGCGGCTCGTCGCCTGCACGTCGACCTTCTGCCCCTCTTCGAAGATGGCGTCGACCTTGAGCTCCGCGCCGAGCTCGTAGCCCGCGGCGAACTCGGCCGTGCAGCGCATCTCGCGCACGGTCTTGCGGCCCGTGACGCCCGCCTTCTTGAACTGGCCGGCTACGGCCTTGCTCGCGTGCTTGTCCTTGAGCTCACCGGTGCCGACGATGAGGGCGTCGTACCCGTCCTTCTCCTTGGTGCGCTTACCGACGACGAACGTGCTCGTCTCCACGACGGTGCACGGGATAACCGAGCCGTCCTCCGCGAAGATCTGCGTCATTCCAAGCTTGCGACCAATCACGCCGGGGTACTGATTCATCTGCTACCTTTTTGCTTCCACCCACATCACCGGGACTCGACCAACCGAGGACGGCTGTGGGGAGGGGCGGATTAGCCCTCCAGGGGCCGCTCGTCAAGGTTTTCCACCGGCTTTTGGCGCAATGCCTTGACTCGCGAGGTTCGGGATGCATAATGCCGCGCTCTCTCGGCAGTTTTGCCGGGTTTTCGCGGAAAATCCTCATGCTGACCCTCTCGAAAATTGCCGCCCTCGAATCGCAGGCCCTCCGCACGGACTTGCCTGACTTTCGCGTGGGTGACACCGTGGCCGTCAACTACAAGATCGTCGAGGGTGACAAGCTCCGCGTGCAGACCTTCCGCGGCATCGTCATTCAGAAGCACCGCGCCGGCGCCCGCTCCACCTTCACGGTGCGCAAGGTCAGCTTCAACATCGGCGTAGAGCGCGTTTTCCCGCTGCATTCCCCGCGCGTGGAGAGCATCGAAGTGCTGTCCCGCGGCGTCGTGCGCCAGGCTCGCCTGTTCTACCTCCGTGACCTCAAGGGCAAGGCCGCCCGCGTCGCGGACGAGAAGGACCGCTGAGCCGCCCGGAAGGAAGCACGAAGGGGCCGGGCGACAGCGCGACAGCGCGACAGAGCCCTCACGTCCCTCGTACGCCTCCTTCCGAACCCCGAGCGATTTCGCGCCTTTTGGCGCGAAACCGGGTATGCTGCCGCCGCTTCCGCCATCTGGTTAGCGGCGGGGCCGGTCCAATCGTTATGGGCCGCGCAGCTCTCGGGAGTCTGAGTCATGATCGTCTGCACGCGGTGTGGCGCAACCAACCAGCCCACCAGCAAGTTTTGCCTCTCTTGCGGTGCGCCCCTCGCGGCAGCAGCGCCCCCCGGCGCTCCCGCGCCTAGTCCGCAGGGCCCGGCTCCGCACTACGCGCCGCCCCCGGCAGGTCCGGCGCCCGCGCCCCCACCGCAATGGGGCGCCCCGCCGCCGCAACCGCACTACGCGCCGCCGCCGCAACCGGCGCCCGCGCCCCCGCCTCAGTGGGGAGCGCCTCCGGGCGGTTATCAAGCGCCGCCAGGCGCGCCACCGGCCGGGCCGCCGCCAGCGTGGGGCCCACCGCCGGGCGCAGCTCCACTCGCTCCGCCGCCGTTCGCCCCGCCGGATCAACCGCGTTATCAAGCCGGCTCACCCGAGGGCTTGAACCCGTTCGGCGCCACCGTCGGGCCGCCGCCCGGCTACGGCGCTCCGCCTCCGGGTCCATCGCCCTACGGCGCTCCCCCCCCCGCTTGGGCTCCGCCCGCGGAACAACCTCCGCTCGCCCCGCCGCCTCAGTGGCAGCCGCCGGGCGCGCCGCCAGCAGTTTCGCCCGCGCCCCTTCACTCGAAGGATCCATCTGCCTACGCCGCCACCGCGCCTCCGCCGACGAACGAAGAATTCGATCGCCAGCACGCGGCCGCGCACGCCCCCGCGCCTCAACCTTACGGCGCGCCCCCGCCCGCGTACGCCCCCCCGGTAGCGCCTCCGCCCGTCGCCGCGCCGGCCATGCAAGCAGCGCCGTCGGCGCCGCCGCCCGCGGCCGTGCCTTCCGTCGCTCCCGTGGCGGATCCATCGCTCCGCGTCCTCGCCGGTTTTCTAGTGAGCTACGAGTCGACCGAGCTTGGCGTCTTTTGGCCCATTTATCAGGGTCCGAACGTGGTCGGGCGCAAAGGCGCGGCGCCAGGCCTAGACATCGAGATCGATCACCCAACCACCTCCTCCAGGCACGCGGTCATTCACGCCGCGGCGCGTCCGGGTAGGCTCCGTGTCGAGGATCCAGGCAGCACGAACGGCACCTTCCTCGGCGAACACATGATCGAGAAGAACAAGCCGCAAGAGCTGCGCGACGGCGAGTCGGTGCGGTTCGGCGGTTTCAACGTGATCGTGAAGATCATCTGATTCGTGAGGGCTCGCTCGGGGGCGGCGTCGGGTGCGTCCCCACCGAGTCCATTTTCGGGATATCTCCATGCGCTTCATCGAAAAGCTCCTTTTGGTTTTGGTCACGACGCTCCTGGCGCTGCCGGCAGCGGCGGCACCAGCGGTCAAGCTTCTGCGGGTCGATCCGCGCGCCGCTCAGGAAAACGGCAACCCGGTGCTCACCACCGTGGTGGATATCTCGCAAAGCCGCCGCGTGACGGACGCGACGAGCGCCTGTGCGGCGCTGAACGGCAACGCGCAGCTGGACTGCATGGCGCAAGCGCTGGAAAAGCCCTTCGCGCTCTACCAATCCTTCCCGTTCCCTTCGGACCGCGCGCTCTTCACGGTGAACGTGGAGGGAACGGACATTCCCGCCAAGTTCATCAGCTTGGCGCGCTGGGGTGAGAGCCAGCAGCAGCCGGGCATCGGCACCTCGTGGCTCATCCTCATCGACGCCGACAAGCGCATGGGAAGAAGCTTCGAGGACGCGAAGCTCGTCGCGCAGCAGTTCGTAGCCACGATGGGCCCGAACGACATCGTGAACATCATGTTCTTCGACGACCGCCAGGTCGCCAAGGACTCCAAGTGGCTGCCCGCCGCCCAGAAGGCCAAGGCCACTCAGTTCATCACGTCGACGACGGACTTGTTCGGTAACACCGGCCGCAACCGTTCGCTACTCAGCATCATCAAGGCTGCGGCCACGAACGGCTTCCAGTCCCTCGGCAACGTGGGCGAGGAAGTGAAGATCCCGCTGCACCAAGCCATGGTGGTGCTGTCCAACGGCTTCGCCGGCGCCGATCCAGGCACGACGGGCGTGGCCGCGCTGCAACTGCAGCAGTTCATGACCCAGGGTCGCTTTCCGGAGGACAACACCGCGCTGCCCAAGGCGCCGGTGCCGGTCATCAGCGTCTACTTCCCCGTCACGGTCATCGACGAGTTCAAGCAGAACTCGCTCGACTTCATGCAGAACCTCGCCAACCCCGACATTGGCGGCTTCTTCACCGTGATGCAGCCGGGCGGCGGCGGGCGGGCCGCCAACGTCGTCAGCACGGTGCGCCAGCGCTTCTCGAAGATGAACATCGTGAAGTGGAAGGTGTCGTGCGTCGCGCCGACCGTGACCCAGAGCTTCAAGCTCGTCTTCCAGGACACGAACCCGCCCATCCTCGGCGACAACACCTTCAAAGACGTGCCGGTCGGCATCGACCCGACCGCATGGCCGCTGGACGTGAACATCGAATACACGACGGAGATGAGCAAGCGCGAGAGCGGCGCGGTGTACCCGGGCGGTACATTCAAGGTGTACGGCGACTTTTGCTGGGGCGGCGCCAAAGAGCGCGCGGAGGTGTACTTCCTCCCCGCCGGTCAGCCCGTGCCCACCGCCCTCACCGGGACGGACATCGAGACCGCCAAGCGCACGCAGCAGCAGCTCATCGCCATGGGCATGAAGGGAACGGCGCTCGAAGCGAGCGATACCTTCGCGAGCTTCCAAGCGCCGGACTCGGACAAAATCCTGCACGGCAGCGGAGATCAGGCCGTGGTGCGCGTCGTCATCTACGACAACAAAGCGCGCCGCACGAGCGGCGTCACCGCGACCACCATCCTGCAGATGAAGGGCAGCACCGCGCCGTTGCCGATGCTGCTCATCTTGGTCAGCTTGTTCGGCCTCGTCGTGGTCGCGCTCCTTGTCGTGGTCATCGTGCGCAGCGGCGGCAAGAAGCGACCCGCGGGCGGCGGCGGTAGTCCAATGCCGGTCGTCGCCGGCTACGGCGCGCCTCCGGCAGCGCAGGGTTACGGCGCCGCACCGCAGGGCTACGGCGCGCCGCAAGGCTACGGCGCCGCACCGCAGGGCTACGGCGTTCCGCCGCAGGCTCCCGCGCCGCAAGCGCCGCCCGGCAACCCCTACGCAGCTGGCACGGCGACGACCGCGATCCTCACCGGGGCGAGCGGCGTCTACACCATCTTGGCCGGCCAAGAAGTGCGCGCCGGACGCGACGCGGGCCAGTGCATCATCGCCTTGAACGAGCCGCGAATCTCGGGCGTCCACGCCAGCCTGAAGCTGGACGGCGGGCAGCTCTACGTTCGCGACGAGAACAGCAACAACGGCACCATGGTCAACGGTAACCGGCTCTCTCCCGGCATCTGGTCGCCGGTTCCGCCTGGCTCCATCGTCCGCTTCGGCCCGATCGAGTTCAGCGCGGCGGTGCAGTGACCCATGATCCCCGGCTTCTCCAAGTCGACGCTGCTGATCGGCAGCGCTCCGCACTGTGACATTCGTCTAGGCGGCCCCGGCGTCGCGCCGGAACACGCGCGGCTCGTTCACACCGGCGGCGGTCACGTGACCTTCACGGACGCGGGCGCGGGCCCCTCCACCGTGAACGGTCAGCCGCTGCCGCCCGGCGGCTCCGCTCCGTTCGACTTCCGGACTCACTTCACGGTCGGCCAGAGCCCCGTGCCGCTCGCGCACCCTGCGCTGGCGCTCATGCTCATGGAGCCGGGGAAAGCGAAGCCGAGCCCCGGCCAGCTCGTCATCGGGCGCGATCCGGCGCGCGTGAACGTGGTCATCAACCACCCGAACGTCTCCAGCCTTCACGCTACATTTGCGCTCAACCCGCTCAGCGTGACGGATCACCAATCGACTAGCGGCTCCTGGATCGGCCAAGAGCGCATCGCGCCCGGGCAGCCTCACCCGCTAGACCCGCACGCGTTCGTCGGGCTCGGGCCCGTCGCGGTGCCGGTCACGCTCGTGCTGCAGCTCGCCCAAGCGTTCTCGGGCGCCGGTACGAACGCGGCACCGCAGCACTCGCCCGTCGCTGCCGTCGCGGCACCTCTCGCTCAAGCTGGGGATCGCCCGAGCGCGGCTGCGGTGGGCGTCGCCGGCAAGCCTCGCCATAAAACCGTGCTCGGCCAAGTGCGCATGGAAGGCGGCGGCGGCGGCTCGGTCAAGAGCATCGGCCGCACGCCGGAGAACGACATTCAGGTCGCTCACCCGCAGGTCTCCAGCAAGCACGCGGCGCTGCACATCAACGGCAACCAGCTGTTCTTGGAGGACAAGAACAGCGCCAACGGTACCTTCGTCCGCGGCCAGCGTATCCCCCCGGGCCAACGCGTACCGGTCACGTCCGGCGAAAAGGTCTTCATCGGCCCCATGCCCCTGCTCCTTCACGTCGAAGGACAGGAGGTCGCGGTCGTGGTGGAGGACGCGGTCAGCTGGGAAGGTCGACCGCTCTACGAGATCGAAGCCTGGGACCTGCTCGTTCAAGTCCCGGACCGTGACAACCCGGCCGAGCTCAAGACGCTGCTGGACCACGTCAGCTTCAAGGCCCTTCCCGGGGACTTTATCGCCCTCATGGGCCCCAGCGGCGCCGGCAAGACGACCTTGCTGATGACGCTGAACGGTTACCTACCGCCCAGCGGCGGCCAGGTGCGCATCAACGGCGAAGATCTCTACGCCATCTACGACGCGCTCCGCGGCTCCATCGGGTACGTCCCGCAGGACGACATCGTTCACCCGGAGCTCACCGTGTTCGAGGCGGTGCGCTACAGCGCCAAGTTCCGCCTGCCGCCGGACTATTCGGACGACGAAATCACCCGCCGGGTAGATACGACGCTCGCTCAGCTCGGCCTCGAGCAGGTCGCGCACCTGCAGATCGGCAAGCCGGAGCGCAAAATCCTCTCTGGTGGTCAGCGCAAGCGCGTGAACATCGCCATGGAGCTGGTGACCGATCCCGTCATCATGTTCCTGGACGAGCCGACCAGCGGCTTGGCCGCGGACGACACGCAGGCGCTGGTGCAGCTCTTGGCGGATCTGGCGAAGCAGACCGGCAAGACGATCATCACGACCATCCATCAGCCGGCGAAGGACGAGTTCGAGAAGTTCAATCAGACGCTCGTGCTCGGTCCCGGAGGCCTAACCATCTTCTTCGGGCCGCCGAAGGACGGTTACAAGTTCTTCGGTTCGTTCCGCGAGCGGCTCGGCAAGCACAACGACGTCGACAACCCGCGCGACATGTTCGACATGTTAAACCAGCGGGAGCGGCCGATCTTCGAGGCGATGCGGGCCCAGAACCCGAGCACGCCGCGCTTCATGGCGCGCGCGGCCGCGGCCCGGGAGTGGAACGCGGAGTACTTCAACCCGCAAAACCCCATCTTCCAAAAGATGTTCTCGGGTCGGCGCTCGGTCGGCACCGGTACCCCTCAGCAAGGCCCGCATCGCAGCGCCCCGCCAACCCGCGGCCAATTCGGGCTGCTCTTCGGCCGCTACTGGAAGATCAAGGCGCGGGACTTGGGCGGCACGCTCATCATGCTGCTGCAAGCGCCCATCATCGGCGTCTTGCTCGCGGGCGTGTTCGGCGGGCAGCGCGACGCGATCCCCTTTTGGTGCCTCGGCGCCTTGCAGGAGCTCTCTAAGAAGAGCGGCGGCGCCACCTCCGGAATTGAGGACACGCTCAAGTCCATGCAAACGACGCCGGATCACTCCGCGGCGATCTTCTTTTGTGTGGTCTCGGCGGTGTGGTTCGGAACCAGCAACGCCGCCCGCGAGGTGGTGAGCGAGCGCGCCATCTACATGCGCGAGCGCATGGTGAACCTGGGGCTGTTCAACTACATCTTCTCCAAGTTTCTGCTGCTCAGCTTGTTTTGCATCGTGCAGTGCACGGTGCTGCTCGCGATTGTCTTCTTCGCGCTCGGCTTCCACGGCGGGTTGCCTGCTTTCGGCATCTCGCTGCTGACGCTCATCATCACCGCCATGAACTCGGTCGCGACGGGGCTGCTGCTCAGCACGCTCGTCACGAGCGCCGAGGCCGCGATGGCGCTCACCCCCATCGCGCTCATTCCGCAAGTGGTGTTGGGTGGTCTCATGGTTCCCATGACCACGAACCCCATGCTGCGCTGGCCCATGTACATCATGCCGGCGCGCTGGGGCTTTCAGGGCATGATAGCGCAAGAGCGAAAGGCGATCGCCAACGACTCGGCGTGGATCATCGACCTGAAGAAGCCGGATACGACGAGCGTGGAGAACTTCCTCGTCGCCGGCAAATTCCGTTGCGCGGAGGCTCAGATCGCGAGCGCGGATTTCAACGGCGCGTGGGGCTTCATCGACTATCAGCTGTTCTGGCTGCCTCCGGCCGTGCTCGGCGGGATGATGATCACCCTGCTGATCTTCATCCTCTTCATTCTGAAACGCCGCGACGCGTTCTAAAACTCGGCGAGTCAGCTGCGCCGAGGCCCGCGGTGCAGGGTTCCGGCGAGGCGCGGGCCTCAACGTCGCTCGCACTTCGTGGATTGGCCGTTCACGGTGCACACCGTGCCGGCCTTACACTTTTCCGACGGCACGAAGCGCTCGTCCCGGCACGTGATGAGCGCCTTCCGGTCCGCGCTGCAGGCGATGTGGCCGGAGAGCGCCTTGTCGCAGCGGTCGCCCAGCTGAGCCACGGTCTGGTCGCAGGCGAGCTTGCCTCCGCTGGCTCGGCACTTTCCATCGCCGCGGCATCGGTAAAGGTCCGTCATGCGACCGTCCGCGCAGGCGAGCACGCGCGCTTCGTCCGGGGAGCATGCCTTGGCGCCTGCAGGATTGCAGGCTTCGCCGAGCTCAGCCACGGATTGGTCGCAGCGCGGCTGTTCCCCGACCATCTCACAGCCGTTCGGACCGCGGCACGGCACCGTGACGAATGTCCCTCCGCGACACGCGAGCATCTCGCTCGGCGACGCGCACACCGCCACGCCCTGGTCGTCGCGGCTGCAGCGGTCGCCCGCGTGGTTGCCTGAGATATCGCAGCTCGTCTTGCCGTCTTGCGAGAGGCACCCGCGCTTGCCGCGGCAGGGCACCTGAGTGAACGTGCCGTCACTGCATGAGAGCGCCGTCGCCGCGTCCAAGCAGTGCGCCTCGCGCGGCTGGCAGGAGCCGCCCGGGCTACGTTTGCAGGCACCAAACGCGCAGGCGCCGATAAGCAGCCAAAGCAGGGCGCGAGACTTCACCGAGGATGACTTCAGCGAAGTCTCGCTCGGCTTTCCAGCACAAAGCGGCGTGCCACTCGTAGCGGAATTGCCCCGCTTGCAGCCCCTTCGCGAGCGACCTACGTTTCCGCCTCGGCTCCCCGGTGCGCGTGCGCCGGGAGCGCATTTTCGAGGAGAAATTCATGGGCCTTCACATTGGCAGCATCGCCCCGGACTTCGAGCAAGAGTCGTCCATCGGTAAGATCCGCTTTCACGAATGGCTGGGTGGCGGCTGGGCCATCCTGTTTTCCCATCCCAAAGACTTCACGCCCGTGTGCACCACGGAGCTTGGCCGCACCGCGAACCTCAAGAGCGAGTTCGACAAGCGCGGCGTGAAAGCCATCGCGGTGAGCGTGGACAGCGTGGACGATCACAAGCGCTGGATCCCGGACATCGAGGAGACCCAGAACGCGACCATGAACTTTCCGATCCTCGCCGACGCGGATCGCAAGGTCGCCAAGCTATACGACATGATTCACCCGGAGGCGAACGACACGCTCGCCGTGCGCTCCGTGTTCTTCATCGATCCGAACAAGAAGATCCGCGCCATGATCACCTACCCGGCCAGCACCGGCCGCAACTTCGGCGAAATCTTGCGCGTCATCGACTCGCTACAGCTCACGGACAATCACAAGGTCGCGACTCCCGCGGATTGGACCGATGGCGACGACTGCGTCATCGTCCCCGCGCTTCAAGATCCGGAAGAGCTCAAGCAGCGCTTCCCCAAGGGCTTCACCGCGGTGCGCCCGTACCTGCGTATGACGCCGCAGCCGAACAAGTAAGCCTTGAGTGAGTGGCCTCGCCACTCGCACGAAAAAACGGCGCTGATCGCTCAGCGCCGTTTTTCGTTCTGCTAGCCGCTCTTTCAGGCTCTGCGGCGGCGCGCGATGCCCGCGCCCGCGAGCGCCATGCCGAAAAGGGCCAAACCGGCGCCGGCAGGGCCGCCGGGCACCGTCGCGCAACTTGCCTCCGCCTTACCTTCGGCAGAGCCTTCGCAGGTGTTGCCGGAGCACTCGCCGTCGGCCGAGCCGCTCGCGCTCGCGTCCACGTCGATGTTCAGCTCCGCCTTGAGTGCGTCGATGCAGTCCTGCAAGTTGTTGCCGCGATCGATGTACTGGCCGTCGCAGAACAGCGCGCCTTCCGGTTCGCTGCAATGCCCTTCGCACTTCACCTTGAGCTCGCCCTCGCAGTCGATCGAGCCCTCCGCACGACATTCGCCTCGGCACTCCGCGCGCGCCTCCGCCGTGCACGAGCCTTTGCAGGAAGCGCTGCACTTCGCCTTGCAGTCGGCTTCGGGCGGCGTGCCGGTGCAACCCGCGTCGCAGTCCGCCTTGACGCGGGCTTTGCACTGGCCCTCGCACGCGGCGCGCGCCTCGGAGCCGTTGGCCTCGGCGCTACACTCGCCGCTGCACTCGGCTTCGGCGTCCACTTGGCACTCCGCGGAGCAGTCGAAGTCGCCGGGGTCGATATCGCACTTGGCTTCGCAGGCCGCGCTGCACGAGCCGGTACAGCTTGCTTGAGCCTGCACTTTGCATTGGGCATTGCACTCCAGGTCCAGCTGCCCGGTGCATGCCAAGCGCACCTGCGGCGGCTCGCAATTGGCCTTGCACTCGACGTCGACCTCGACCTTGCACTCGGCGTCGGCCTGAACGTCGATGTTGCCGCAGTCCGCCAGCGCAGCATGAGCCGGAGCGCTGAAGGACCCGAGCGCGAAGCACAAACCCGTCGCCGCCAAACCAAAACTAAGCTTCATGTTGATTCTCCCGAAGAAAGCCGTTGGCGCCGGACGCGCCCAAGCGCTCCTACTCTACTCCATGGGAGGCGGGAGTCTTCCCTGGCTGAGCGCGGCAAAATTGCCGGGGCGTTACCGCTTGGAAGCCAATTCCTGCAGGTCCGGGGAGGAGGCAGTCACGGTCCGCATGATGCCGCTCGTGGCGCTGGTAAAGCGAACCCGCACGTTGATGTGCTTGCCGCGCAGCTCGTCACACAACGTTCCCGCCAGGGAGAACAGTTCGTGCCGCGACTGATTGAGCTCCTCGCTGTCACCAGCAAGCATCAGCTCTCGGTCTTGTGCCTCTGCGCCCGCGAGCGACATCGCCTCTACCAAAGCGCGTGCCACTCGTCTCCGGAGCTGGGCGCGCTTCTGCTCGGGATCGTGCGCGGCGACGAGCACACCAATGCGCACGTGGGCGGCGTCACTGCGAGAGCGCGCTTCCGCCACGCGACTTAACACCCGCGCCTGAAAAATCTCGGCCGACTCACCCGAAGCTTGCGCGATGACCACCGAATTCGGCGCGAGCCGCTGGTACTCGGCGAGCCAGCTCGGCCAGGCCGCGCCAGCTTCCAAGACGACGATGGACATCGAGTCGTCGCTGCTTTCCAGCATGTTTTCCCTCTACCCGCCACGCAGCGGGTGCCTCGATACGTAAACCCAATACTCGCGGTCCAACATCCACGCCGCGAAATGCGCGCGGCGCGAACAGCTTCCCAGAGCAACCGACCATCTATCCACTTTCAGGACGAGTTCGTCAAGCCTTCTGTCTAGTAGCTCGCGTTCCGCTCGCTGGGTGTTTTGCTCTGTCTGTCTAGTAGCTCGCGTTCCGCTCGCTGGGTGTTTTGCTCTGTCTGCCTAGGAGCTCGCGGGCCGCTCGCTGGGTGTTTTGCTCTCTCTGCCTAGGAGCTCGCGGGCCGCTCGCTGGGTGTCCTTGCTCTGCTTAGGAGCTCGCGCTCGCTTCGTGCTTCGGGCGCGTCGGTCTGGTAGCTCGCGGGGCGCTCGCGTAGCGCTTTTCGGGCGCGTGGGGCTCGGGTCGACGCGCGCGGGCGCCCCGAGGGCAAAGATGATTTTGCACCAAACTCCTTACAGCGTGACGCGGCGCGCGGTGCGTGACGCGGCGCCGCTCGCAACTTGGGAGGCGCTGCCGGGGCCGCCGGTGGCAAGCGCTCGACGCGACTTGGCTTCGAGCGCTACTCGCTACTCGCTACTCAGGCAAGGCTAGTAACCGAAGTCCGGCGTACCGCCACCGGGCTTTGCGGCGGGCGCAGGTTTTGCGCCAGCGGGCGCAGGCTTTGCGCCAGCGGGTGCGGGCTTGGCGCTAGCAGGCTTGCTCGCCAGGGAGCCGGGGCGCGGCG
>JAQSWN010000118.1 GCA_029266615.1 Polyangiaceae bacterium | reverse complement strand
CGAAACCTCTTCTTCTTCGCGCGCGCCCACGCTGAACGATGCGCCAACGCTGCGTGCGGTCGCGCCGAGCAGCAGCCGAAGCTCGTTACCGGTCAGGCGCTCGATCGGCGCGAGCCCACGCGCCACGCTGGCGAAAACGCGTGAAAGCGCGAACACGATCGCCGGCTCCGACAGCCCGGCCACGCTCGCCGGAACTAGCACGCTGACCGGATCCGTGAGCTCGAGCATGACCGCGCCCGCTTGAGCGCGGTGCACGTACAGCTCGAAGCCTTCGATGCCGAAGACGGCCGCGACGCGCTCGGCCAAGGCCCGCAACGGGTGCCCGGACTTGGGCGAAATCTTGTCCCGTACGGAGAGCCCCCAACGCTCGAGCTCGGGCGGGAAAACCTTGCCGACCGAGTCGCCCAACGCCGCGAGCAGCGCCGAAGCGGTGCTGCCCGGCGCCACCACGTCGATGCTCGCCAGCTCGCCGCCGTCCAGGCTGCCCGGGGCTTGCGCGGCCGCGCGCACGACTCGGGAAAGGAACGCGCTGCGCTCCATGTCGTTTCCGGCTCCCAGGGCGATCACCGCGCCGACCGCGCAGGCCGATTCGGCGGCGCGCCCTTGCAGGCGCCACGCCTCCGAAAGGCCCCGGAACGCTTCCGGACGAAACACGTCCAAAGACAACGCCCGGCGGTACGCCACCGCCGCGTCTGGGTATCGCTGCGCCGCCAGCAGCCGCTGCGCGTAGGCGATCGCGAGCTCGGGCTCGGCCGGTGCGCCCGAGAGGCCCTTCTCCAGCGCCAGCGCCGATTGATCGGCTTGCCCCATCTCGTCGCCGAGCACGCGCGACAGCTCGATATAGATGGCGGTGAGCTCCGGCCCCGGCTGCGGGTGCTGCTCCGCGTAGCCCTTCAGCGCCGCGGCGTAACGATTGAAGCTCGGCGGCTCACCGCGCTTGGCCTGCTCGGCCAAGAGAGAGCGGAAGCGCTCCGCCGCGACGCCGCCCAAGCCGGACAGCGCGACCGCCTGCTCGTAAGCTTGCACGGCGGCCGTGAGCTGCCCGCGCCCGCGCTCCAAATCACCCAGAAGGTTGAGAGCCTCGATTCGCTGGGAGAGCTCGGGTGAGACGCGCACCAGGCGCGCCGCCAACTCCGCGGCCGCGTCGCCCTTGCCGCGCTGCAGCTCCAGCCGGGCCAGGCGAGAAAGCGCGGGCCGAGAGCCGGAGTCTAGAGCCAAAGCGGAGTTGAGGCTGCCGAGCGCCCGCTCCGAATCGCCCAGCTCGTCTTGCAGAATCGCGGCTAGGCGCAGGTGAATGTCGACCTTGAGCTCGTCAGAGCCGGCGTGGGAAAGAGCCTGCTTCAGCCGGTCCACCGCCTCCGCCCACTGCTTGTCGTAAGCGTAGAGCTCCGCCAGCTTGACGAGCGTCCCTGCGTGCCCCGGGACGAGGTTCTGCGCGCGGTGCAGCGCCGCGAGCGCGGCCGGAATGTCGCGCTTTCGCGTCGAATACAGGTCGCTGACCATGATCCACAGGGACGCGACGCGTGGCGGCTGCTTCGCGGCGTTGGCGGCGTTCGTGAGCAGCGCGAGCAAGTCGTCGATCGCGCCACGCGCCACCAAGAGCTCGGAGAGCTTGGCCGCGGCCGCTTCGAAGTCCGGATTTTGCTCCAGCGCGAGGCGCAGCAGCCGAATGGCGTTGTCGACCTCGCCTCGCTCCGCGCGAACGATGGCGGAGCGCACCAGGAGCCGCGCCGCTACCTCGAGATCTCCGGTGACTCGCGACTCGTGCGCGCTCGCCTCTTCCAGCAGCACCGGGTCCAAGGTTCGCTCCGCGAGCCGCGTGATGCCGCGCGCCGCCGACAAGCTGTCTGGATCCGCCGCGATCGCGCTGCGCCACACCTCGAGCGCGGACGGATCGGCGCTGCGCTCCAGCGCCTCCGCCAGGCGCGTGAGGTGCGCGGCCTTGACCTCCGGATCTTCGGCGAGGCCGGCTTGCTTGGCGTCCACGTTGGCGAGGAGCGCGGCGTCGCCGCTCTCGATCGCGAGACGCTCCAGCGCCGACAACGCGGTTTGGTCGTGCGGCGCGAGCTGCAAAATCGCGAAATACGCCGCTTTGCGCTCGTCTTCGGTCCCCACGCCCTTCGTTTCCTCCAAGCGCCCCAGCTCCGACAGCGCCGCGATGCGCGCCGTGGGCTCGGAGAAGACGCGCGCCTCCGTGGCGTACACCTTGGCCAGCGGCTCCCACAAGGAGCGTTCGGCGTACAGCGACTCGAGCGCGAGGAGCGCGTCGATGTGCCCCGGGTCTCTCTCGAGCACGGCTTCGAAGCACTCGATCGCTTTCTGGGCGGCGCCGAGCTCCGTCTGCCAGATCTCACCTGCGCGCAGCAGGGCCGCGATGGCAAGCTTCGGATCCGCGCTGGCTTCGGCTTCCTTGCCGAGCTCGTCCACCAGGCGCTTCCAATCCCTGGCCTCGGTGAGGAGCCGCACTCGTGCGTCCCGTGCCGGACGGAACTCTGGATCTGCGGCGAGCGCGCGTTCGTATGCCACGAGCGCCTTCTCGGGCGCATTCATGCGGTTCTCCAGCACCTCGCCGAGCCGCAACGCCGCCCGAGCGATGGCCTTCGGCTCCGTCTCCGCCGCGAGCTCGCTCTCGATCAGCTTCGAAATCTCTTCGTAGTGCTGCTTGTCGTTCAGCTTGCGCTCGAGGGCGCGACGCGCCGGCAAGTGCTTGGGATCGGCCTCGAGCGCACGCCGATACGCGGCCAGCGCCTGGTCGTCCTTGGCGATGCGCTGCTCGTAAATTTCGCCAATTTTGTAGTCGAGACGCGCCGACTCGGGGCCGCGCGGCAGGCTCGACAGCTCGGCCTGGTAAACGTGCACCAAGTCTTCCCAGCGCCCGGCTCGGAAGTAGAGCCGGCCCAAGCTGGCCAGCGCCGGACCGAATTTCGGATCCAGGTCCAGCACACGCCGCTGTAGGCCAAGCGCGACGGAGTCGTCGCGCAAATCGTGCTCGGCCACCTCACCGGCGCGGTGCAGGAGCATGAGCCGCTCCTTCGGATCTTTGACGAGCTTGGCTTCCAGCTCCAGCATCTCCGAAAGCTCGCGGTACAGGCCGCCACGCTCGGCGGCACGCTCCGCGGCGTGCACGGCGCCCAAGTGACCCGCGTCGATCGTGAGGATGCGGCGGTAAGCCGTCAGCGCCGCGTTGGAATCGTTGAGCGCGTCTTCTTGTACGCGACCGATCTTGAACAAGTAGGTGATCTTCGTCTCGGCGTCGGTGGCCAAGTCCACCGCGCGCTCGTACAGCTCCACCAGCTCCGCGTGCTTGCGACCCGCGCTATAGAGGCGCGCGAGCGCTTTGAACGAAGCCGAGTAGCCGGGCACGATGCCGAGCGCGCGAGCGTGGTGTTGGAGCGCGAGGTCCGGTTTACCCAGCTCCTTTTCCAGAATTTCCGCCATGCGAGCGTGCGCGTAGGCGCGGCGATTCGGGTCGCGCGCCGCCTCCGCCTCGCCCGCGCAGACCGCGAGCAAGCTCTCCCAGCTCTGGGTCCGGCCGTACAGGCGAGAAAGCGCGGCCAACGCCGGCGCGTGGGCGCGGTCGAACGACAGCGCCTTTTCGTACCAGGCGATGGCAGAGGTGTCGTCACCGAGCTGGTCTTCGAACAGCTGTGCGCCGCGCGCGAGGTACGCGATGCGCTCTGCGTCGGTGCGTGAGAGCTCCGCCAAACGCGACAACACATTGGCGAGCGCGGGGTGATTCTGCGTGGCTTCGTAGGCGCGCATCAGCGCCTCCAGGATCAAACGGTCGTCCTTGACGACGCCCAGCGCGCGCTCGAGCGCATGAGTGCCCTGCTCGAGGTTTCCGAGCTTGTCCAGCTCGATGCGCCCGACGCGGTAAAGCGCCATGGCGCGCGCGTCCGGATCCGTCACCTGCTCCGCTTCACGCTCCAGCACGCCCACCAAATCACGCCAGCGCTGGTTCGAGTAGTGGAGCCGCTTCAGGGCATGCACGGCGGAGTCCGAACGCGGGTCGGCGTCGAGCGCCGCCTGGTAGAGCTCGGCCGCCTGAGCTTGATTCTTGCGGCGAGACTCGGCGATACGCGCGCGATCCACGAGCAGGGCCGCACGGTGCCGGGCGTCGTTCTTCACCCCCGCGATGCTCTGCTCCACGGTCTTGTCCAGCGCGTCCCAGGCCTTGGCGCCGACCTCGGCGCGCACGACCGCCTTGAGCAGCGCGGCGTCGCCCGGGTTCAGCTCCAAGGCGGCCGCGAATGCTTCGCGCCCTTCGCGGCGCTGACCGAGCCGGTCCTCGAGCAAGCGGCCCTTCTCGTAGAGCAAGGCGGCGCGAGCGGCGGGAGCGCGCGTGGCCGCGATTTGAGCGTCGTAGAGCGGCACCGCACTGCCGTACTCACTCTTGCTGAGCAGCAAGCGACGCAGCGCGCGAATCGAAGGCACATGGCTGCCGTTGTCCACGAGCGCCTTGCGGTAGTGCGAGATGGCTTCGTCCGGCTTGCCCAAGACCGACTCGCAGAGCCGCCCGCATTCGAAGCGGATCCGCGCGCGCATCGCCGGATGAGCTTTGGTCGGCAGCTCATGCTCGGCGCGCTTGAGGAAGTCTTCGGCGCGTGTCGCTTCGCTCTCCGCAGGCGGGAGCACCCGCAAGTCCGCGCGGACCATGGTCGTCGCGTCCATGACCTTGGGCGGCTCTGCCGCTTGGGTCGTGCTGATCTTGGGCGGAACGGGCGCCATCGGCAGGACCGCCGCCGCCGCCACCCCTGGCGCCTTGGGTGACGCCACCGTGGGTGACGCGACCGGGCTCGAGCTCGCCTTGGGGTTTGATTTCGGTACCGGGAGGGATGGCGCCGCGGCAGCCGCTGGCGCGTCATTCCGGACTGGCATGGTGGGCGGACGCGGCAGCGCCTTTTTGAGGGGCGCCTGCGCGGCGGCGGCGTCCGACGCCGGTGACGCTGCGGGCGCCGAGGGCTCCGTTGACGGCGGAACGGGAGCCTTGGAGCGCGTCGGCGGAGGCGGCGGCTGCTTAGACGGAGTAGCCGGCAGAGGCGGAGGGACGCTCGCTCCGCTCTTGGCGGCGCTGCTATTTGCAGCCCCACTGCTACGAACCGGCGGCGGAGGAGGGGTGGACCTGCCCGCTCCCCCACGAGGAGCAGCCGCGTTCGGTTTCTTATTCGGGTCGCCTTGGTCTGCCATGCGCGAAGAACGAGCTTAACACGCTTGGGGGGCGTCCAAGCCCGGGCGTAAGCCCCCGTAAATAATTAGCATTTTCGTTAGTTTTTGATGGATGCGACCTTTCGGCGTCCCGTGCTATCACCCGCCGCCGTGCCCGACGCCCCCCACCTTTTAGTGATTCGCGGCGTGCGCGCGATCGACCCGACGCGCGCGCTCGACGCCACCGTGGACATTACGATCGAAGGGGGAACCATCACCCGCATCGGTCCCGGCGCAGCTGCGCAGGTCGCGGGTAGCGAGCACGCTCGCGTCATCGACGGCGCGGGGCTCTGGGCAGTTCCGGCGTTCGTCGATCTGCACGCGCATCTGCGTGAGCCGGGTCAGGAATACAAAGAAGAGATCGCGAGCGGCCTCAACGCCGCGGCGGCGGGCGGCTACGCGCACGTCTGCGTGATGCCCAACACCAAGCCAGTGAACGACACTCGCGCGGTCACCGAGCTCATGCTGCGGCGCGCCGAGGAGCACGGGGGCGCTCAGCTCCATCCCATCGCGGCCATCACGATGGGCCAAAAAGGCAAAGACCTCACGGAGATGGCCGAGCTGCGCGACGCCGGCATCGTCGGCGTGAGCGACGACGGCGTGTGCGTGATGAACAGCGGGGTCATGCGTCGCGCGCTGGAATACGCCAAGAATTTCGACATTCCGGTCATCCAGCACGCCGAAGACCACGACCTGACCGCGGGCGCGGAGATGCACGAGGGCAACGTCTCCGCTCGGCTCGGCCTGCGGGGCTGGCCGCGCGTCGCGGAAGACGTCATCATCGCGCGCGACATCCTGCTCACCGAGTACACCCGCGCCCGCTACCACGCCGCGCACATCTCCACCCTCGGCGCCGTGCGCATCATGCGCGAGGCGAAATCCCGCGGGATCGACGCGACGGCAGAGGTCACCCCGCACCACTTGCTCCTCACGGACGCGTCGGTCATTGGCTACGACACCGCTTGCAAGGTGAATCCGCCCCTGCGGGAACCGGAGGACGTGGAAGCGCTGCGTCGCGCGCTGGCGGACGGCACTATCGACGCCATCGCCACGGATCACGCGCCGCACTCGCCGCTCGAGAAAGACTGCGAGTTCGCGGAGGCGTCGCCAGGCATGATTGGCCTGGAATTGTGCTTCGGATTGTTGCTCGGGCTCGTCGGCGAATCCGGAATCACCCTGCCCCGCTTGCTGGAGGCGCTTTCCAGCCGCCCGGCGCGCATCATCGGCATCGAGCCCCCCACCCTCAAAGAAGGTGCACGCGCGGAGTTGACTCTCGTCGATCCGGGTGCACGTTACCGCGTCGAAGAAATGAAGTTGCGCTCCAAGAGCCACAACACCCCGTTCCTGAAGCACGAAATGACAGCGAGGATTGTGATGACCCTATCGCGTGGCAAGGTGATCTTCGACGCGCTCGGCGCAGGAGCTCGCTCGTGAGCAAGCGCAAGGCGTACTTAGCGCTCGCGGACGGGACGGTTTTCCCGGGCTGTGCCCACGGCAAAGACGGCACCACCACGGGTGAGGTCGTGTTCACGACGGGCATGACCGGCTACCAAGAGGTGCTGACGGATCCGTCCTTCACGGGGCAGCTCGTGACGATGACGGCGCCGCAGATTGGCAACACCGGCATCAACGCCGAAGACCAGGAGAGCGTGGACAGTAGGCCGCAAGTGGCCGGCTTCATCATGCGAGACGCGAGCCCCGTCGTGTCCAACTGGCGCTCGCAGGAGAGCCTGGACGAGTACCTCTCGCGCTACGGCGTCGTCGCCATCAGTGACGTGGACACGCGCCGCCTCACCCGATACTTGCGCGACAAGGGCTCCCAGAACGGCGCCATCGGCACGGAAGATCCGGCCACTTTGGTGGACCGCGCCAAAGCCGCCCCCGACATGAACGGCTTAGACCTGGTTAGCCTCGTGACGCCGAAGAAGGCGTACGAGTTCAAAGAGTCCCTCGGCGAGTGGGCTAGTGAGATGAAAGACGGCCACGGCTCGGCGCGCAGGGCTGACTACAAAGTCGTCGCTATCGACTACGGCGCCAAGCGCAACATCTTGCGCTGCCTGCACGACTCGGGCTGCCAGGTGACGGCCGTGCCGGCCAACACCAGCGCTCAAGACATCCTCGCCATGAATCCGGACGGCGTGTTCCTCTCCAGTGGCCCCGGCGATCCCGCGGCCCTGCCCTACGCGGTGAAAACGATTCAGGAGCTGCTCGGCAAGAAGCCCATCTTCGGCATCTGCCTCGGGCACCAGCTCCTCGCCCGCGCGCTCGGCGGCACCACCTACACGCTCAAGTTCGGCCATCGCGGCCTGAACCAGCCGGTGAAGGACCTCATCAGCGGCAAGGTCGAGATCACCCTGCAAAACCACGGTTTCGTGGTGGATCTAGACTCGCTCAAGGGCATCGCGGAGTCCACGCACGTGCACCTGAACGACGGCAGCAGCGAGGGCTTGGAGGCGAAGGCCCACAAGGCTTTCAGCGTGCAGTACCACCCGGAGGCTGCCGCCGGTCCCCATGACGCGCTCTACCTCTTCGACCGCTTCCGGAAGCTGATGGACGCTCGATGAGCAACAAGACGATCCACTTCGTCAGCTTGGGGTGCCCGAAGAACCGCGTGGACAGCGAGGTCATGCTCGGCGTCGCCGAGAAGGCCGGCTACAGTCACGTCTCGGATCCGGAGCAGGCGAACGTGATCGTCGTCAACACCTGCGGCTTCATCGACGCGGCCAAGCAGGAGTCCATCGACACCATCTTGGCCCTGTCGCAACACAAGGGCGGCTCCTGCGAAAAGCTCGTCGTCTCCGGCTGCCTCAGCCAGCGCTACCCGACCGAGCTGGCAAACGACTTGCCCGAGGTCGATCACTTCCTCGGCTCGAGCGACATGCTCAAGCTCGAAACGGTCCTCAAGGGGCAAGCCGACCGCATCCTCGTCGGTAACCCGGCCGATTGGGTCGTCAGCGCGACGGACCCACGCCGTATCTCGACACGCGGCCGCAGCGCCTACGTGAAGCTCGCGGAAGGCTGCAACCGTACCTGCGCGTTTTGCGTGATTCCGGAGCTGCGCGGTAAGCAGCGTTCACGCTCGCCGGACGACATCGTCCAAGAGGTGGAAGAGCTCGCCTCTCGCGGCATCCTCGAAGTGAACCTCGTCTCGCAAGATACGATCGCCTACGGCCGAGACCTCCCCGAACGCTCCAACCTCGCCGCGCTCGTCAAGCGCATCGCGGACGTCCCGGGACTACGTTGGGTCCGCATCTTCTATCTCTATCCTGAGAAGATGGACGACGAGCTCATCGAGCTCATCGCTACCCACCCCAAGATCGTCAAGTACGTCGACATGCCGCTCCAGCATGCGGCCGACGGCATGCTGCGCCGCATGCGCCGGGGTCACGGCGGCAAACGTCTCTACGACCTCGTGGAGCGCCTGCGGACCCGCATCCCCAACCTCGTCTTCCGCACCGCGTTCATCGTCGGGCACCCCGGCGAAACCGAGGAAGAGTACGAGGAGCTGCTCACCTTCATCCGCTTCGCGGAGTTCGATCGGGTCGGCGTCTTCCAATACTCGGACGAGCCGAGCGCTCGCGCTTACGACTTGGCCGACAAAGTGCCGGCTAAGGTCGCCGCCGCCCGCGCCAAAAAGCTCATGGCCGTGCAGCGCAAGATCAGCCAAAAACGGCTCAAAGCGCTGGTCGGTCAAGAGCTCGAGGTCCTCGTAGAGGGCCCGAGCGAAGACAGCGAGCTCGTGCTCGTCGGGCGTCACGCCGGCCAAGCGCCGGACATCGACGGCGTCGTGTACCTCTCGGGCGGCCCCACCGGCGTGGAGGCGCTCCCCGGCGAGCTCCGACGAGTGCGTATCGAAAGCACCACCGACTACGATCTGCTCGGCGAGCTCTTGGACGAAGACGCCATCGCGCTTCCCAAGCCGAAGAAGAAGCCGAACAGCGTCTCCCCGCTCGCCCATCGCTCGAGCGACGGTCGCCGCATCACGCTACGCACGGTCTGAAGCCATCCCGACGGCCCGAGCCGAGGCCGAGATGCTCTTAGGTTCGCGCTGCCGCTGGCGGCTGGCTGCGCGCTGTGGGGCCCACCCGCGCTTTCACGCGGGCGCGGCGGCCTGATCGAACGAAGAGGGGATGAGGCAAGGAGCGAGAGATCCGGCCAATGCCTATCGCATCACCCTCGAGCGATACGCGCCTTGTATGTCGACGCACGCGCTCAATCGCTGCGGCGCCCCCTCTGCTCGCATCACTCCCTGATCTTCTGATCGCCTTGGGAAAAACCAGGTCAGCATCAGGCCCGCCGCGGTCGACAAAGGCCCCAGGCGCTCTCAGCGAAGCCCGCGGCAGCCCCCCAATCTCGCTTTCGAATCTTCCTTCGAGAAAATCTCGGTCTCGATCTCGGGAAGCGTGACTCAGGCTACAGAGGCTCGCCTGCGGAAGGCGTGCGGAAGCGAAATGCTTTCGTCCCGACGATGGAGACGAGGAAGTCTTTGACGGAGAACGCTCGCGGGGTGGTGCGGTCAGGCTCGTAGGCGGCGGCGAGGTAGGCGTTGGACATTGCGCCGGCGTCGGCGTCGCCATCCATGCGACCGAGTAGGAAGCGCGACCAATGCCGGGAGGTGCACCAGCTGACTTCTTCGCTCCCAGCGAGGGCGTTGACCATTTCGATACCGCTCTTGAACGGTAAGATCTTCCCTTTCGGCGTGGTGCCGCCAATCACGGCTTCTGGCCCTTGAGGCAAGCCGGTCACGTCGATCGGTTTGCCCTTTTCTTGCGTGCGATAGTGTCCGAGCGAATCGAAGCTTTCCAAGGCGAAACCCCAGGGATCGAAGATGGCGTGACAGCCGGTGGCGCACGCAATGTCCGCGTGCTTCGCGAAGCGCTGCCGCGTAGTCAGAGTCGAGTCGGGCGTGTCTGCTTCGACCATCGGGATGTCTCCCGCCGGCAACGGCACGCTGCCACAGAGCAGTTGCTTGTAGACGGCCAGGCCTCGGCGCACCGGGGGGGCAGTGCCGTTGGTGCGGAGGAAAGGCACCTGCATCAACACGCCCACACGTTGGGTAGGGTCCAGGGAAACTTGGGTGAAGCCGGAGCCGTTCACGGTAAGCCCGTACTCCGGCGCGGTGGAAGCATTGGCGAACGTATAGGGCGCGGTGAGCAAGCTCTTGAGCGTGCCGTCGCCGGAGACGACGATGGAGGCGACGAAGTTTTCTAGCTCTTGGCCGAGCTGAAGCCCGAGATCAGTACCCGGGTCCAGGTCCTCCAGATTGTCCATGTGCAGCCATTGCTTGTGAAAGCTGAACAGCGCCCGACGCGACCGCGCGTCATCCATGAGGAGCCGTGCCGCTTGCGCTTTGAGGCCGTCGACCGTCGCGAGCGCTCCGGCCCTAGCCGCCATCTGCAGGGCCGCGTCCGGCGGAGATTCCCACAAGAAGTACGACAGCCGCGAAGCCAGCTGATCCGCCGTTAGCGCCACTAAGTCGGCGTTTTCTGGATCGCGCGCGGGAGGCTGATTACCAACCTCCCAGTGGTAGAGCAGATTGGGCGATTGCAGCATCGCCTCGACGGTCGCGGTCACGGCGTCCTGAAAGGTGCCGCCGAGCGTTTTCGCGGTCTGGAACAGCGTGACCAGGTCGTCCACCTCGCTCTGGACCAACTCGCGGCGGTACGCCTTCGCACCGAAGTCTTTCACCAGCGAAGTGATGCAGGTCGCCTCCGCGGCCGCGTCGGCGGGTGCGCTGCAAGGAACCAAGACCTTCTTCGCGGTGAGCGCCGTTGCCGCCAACTCCTCCGCGGCCTCCATGTAGCCACGCGCGGTCTCTGTCGCGACCGTCCGGGGCGCCTCGAAGCCGCCGGGACCCGGACCATCCGGCTCGAACGTGGAGCCTGGCTTCGTCGTGTCCCCCAAGAGCTCGGCCATCGTGTTGGAGAACTCTCGGTGCGTGAGGCGCCTCAGCGGCATGACGCCTGCGCTCTCGGCGGAAATGACCCCAGGCTTGGGCAAGTCCATCACCGCGCCCATACTGCCAGCCACCGGCGCGGCTCCGACTCCTCCGCCGCCGTTGATGCTTCCGCCACTGCTGCTCGCGCCCGCGCCAGGAGCGGCGGGTTCGCCGCTGGGGTCGCTCCCGCACCCGAAGCCGAACAGCGCTGCCGCGCCGACCAAAGCCGTAAGACTCGAAAGATTGGTAATTTTTGCGTTCGCCATGGTGCCCCTTTCAATCAGCTGCGGAGCTCAGCCAGCTCGCCACCGTACTCGGCGCGTCCGAAAGCTTGAGTTGGCACGCCGAGCGCGTTCGCCAACGCGATGAGGATGCCGTTGGGTGCGGTGTTGTTCGGCAATTTGATGCTGCGGCCGGTCTTGAAATACCCGCCCGCATTGCCTGCGATCAGCGCGGGTACGTTGTTGAACTCATGCATGCCGTGCCGCATGCTGTTCATCGCCAAGAGCACGCCTCGGTCAAGCAACCCCGCGGCCTTCATGCTGGCAATCGTGTAGGCCAACTGCTCTTGAAACCAGGTATCGCACTTGTCTTTGTCCGCGCCGTTGGCGTGGGCGATGTTGTGAAAGCCGTTGTCGTCGCCGGTGTTGTCACCCTTCCCGGCCGCTCTGAAGCCGAGCTTCGTCAAGATGAGGTTGGCGTCGCCTTGATCGCCCAGTTGAAGGACGACCATGCGGGTCGCGTCGGCAGCCAAGGCGGCGACCGAGATGTCGATCATCATCTTCGTCGTCGCCTCGAACGCGTTGGTGGAAGCGGTGTCGACACCTTGCTCCAGCACCGGGGGTTTGCCGCCCACCGGCGTCACTTGACGGTCCAGCTCGGTTTCCAGGGCGCGAATGGACTCGAGGTGAGCTTGAATTGCCGCCTTGTCCTCGCTCCCCACGCGGCCGGAAAAGCGAGTTAGATCCGTGACCACGTGATCGAGGATGCTTTTCTTGATGGCGCGCTTGCGGGCAGCGACGGGGTCGGCCGTCGTGCCGCCTCCCGGCATCGGCGTCGACCCGCCGAAGATTTGGGTGAACACCTTGTAGGGGTCCGTCGCCGGCACGACCGGATCTCCCGCGGCGCGCCAGGAGAGGCGCCCCGTGCTCTTGACGAACACGCCCAGGTTCAAGCTGGGCAGGCCTTCGTAACCAGCCTTGACCAAGCTTTGGCCGATGTGCTGATCAATCGAAGGGCCACCCGCGACGATGTTCGCGGTAGAGCTCCCCGCGGACCGGTACAGCTGTCCTGTGAGCATGCCGGGAAAGGACGAATGCCCGGTATTTTCCGGGGCAACTCCGTCGCGAATGAAGCGATAGTTCAGGTTGTCGAGCAGGAGCAGGTCCGCCTTGTGTGGCTCGAGCGATGCCTGGAATGGCTTGAAGGTCCAGCTCGTGCCGGGGGCGGGCCAGCCCGTCGTGGATGTTTGGCTGAGCCACCCGTTGCTCCAGGCGAGGATCAAACCGCCCTTGGCGGCGGGAACTTGACCGTGAGCTTCGCGCTCGATGGACAATAGCGGCAAGACGGCGGGCCCAAGCCCCAACGCGCGCAAGAGCGTGCGACGTGACAATCGATCAATCTTCGGCATTTTCGTCTCCGCTGGTGTGACTCAACGATGCAATGGACTCGGGCGTCGGGTCCTTGTCAGAATTCGGCGGCGCGGCATCGCTCGCGCCTGATTTCAGCGCACGGGCCGCACGTTCTCGAGCACGAACACGTAATCTTGGTAATCCGCATTGGCAGCCTCTTCGCCGCCGACGAGAAAATTTCCGGGAAGCAATAGGCCC
This sequence comes from Polyangiaceae bacterium, assembly GCA_029266615.1. GTDB lineage: Bacteria > Myxococcota_A > Polyangia > Polyangiales > Polyangiaceae > PMG-095. Next base: position 8,239 of record JAQSWN010000118.1, on the reverse strand, counting down.
TGCGCGTCGCGGAGGGACCAAGTGCGCACACGGTGTTTGCCGTCGAAGCAAGCGGCGTCGTCGGTCGCCAACAGACCGACGCCGGCGGGAGCCATCCAGATGCCGAACCGTGCTGCGGCGACGGTGAAGGTGGCGCTTCCGTTCGCGAGCGGAGGCTCGAGCATCCGCGATTTGTCGTGCGTCTGGGCGTCGCTCACCTCGGCGAGCGTGGCGACGGTCATACGCGCGCCGGGCTTGCCGGCCTCGTACCAGCCGAACGGAACGAGCCCCGGCGGCGAGAAGCGCGCCAACGGGCGCATGACGACCGGTTTGCCCGGGTCCAGGCGTTCGAACAGGGGCGCGCTCACCTCGTCCGTTCCGGGCACGACCCCCGGTAACTCCGGAGGGTTAGGATTGGCGTCGTCCGGCAACCAGCTCGGAAGCTTGCTCGTGTACTCGGGGAACGCGCGCAGGATTTGTCCGAACGTGGGCTCCAGCTCCACGTAACTGAGGACGAGGGCGTAGCTCGGGATCGACAGCGTTTGCCCCCCGCTGGACAGCTCCAGGGCGGCGCTCAGCACCGTCGCGCCGTCGTCCTGCGTCGGCAGAGGACCGAGCTCGCTACTCTCGGTCGTGAGCGCCAAACGCACTTCTGCTTCCGCACCGGGCTCCAGCTGAAGGGCGCCGCTCGGTGACAGGACCCGAAAGCGCGCCGCGTCGGGGCCGGTCATCTCGACGCTGAACGTCACCGCCGCGGTACCGGCGTTGTGCACGACCAGCGCCTGCTCGGGGCCTTGCGCGGGGCCATTCGTGCGCCCACTCGGAGTGGCTCCGCCGTGATGACGCACCGCCGTCCACAACACTCGGGAGGGCGTGGTGCGGAGCGCCATGCCGTTGGGCGCGCCGCCGGCGGCCCCGCCGGTGCCGGACGTCCCCGCTACGTCCGCGCCTCCCCCGCCACTTTGGCCAGCGCCCGCCGCGGACGAGGAAGGCGCGCCGGCAGCAACTTGGCCGCCCGCAGGGCTAGCGCCGGAGCCCACCGATGCGCCGCCGCTGCCCACGCCGGCACCGGCGGAGCCGCCGGCGTCGACGCCCGCTCCTGCGCTGGCGGCAGGCGGCTCCGCGGCCCCACTGGAGCAGCCCGCCAACGCCGAGGCGACGACGCTGAGACCGAAACCGATAATCGCCGCTCTCGACATGGTGACTGGCTCAGGTGTTCATCAACTCGGGGAGCGGGCCGCCCGTCGCTTCGCCCAAAGAGTCCTGCATGATGCCGTGCGCTTGAAGAATCGAGATGAGCGCACGACCGGTGTGCACGTCGCTGCGCTCGCCCACCAACTTGCGGGGGAACTTGAGCCCAGGCGTGTAGTTCACGTGCGCGCCGTCCACGTTCAGCTTCCCCCCCGCCGTGCCCGCAATGAGCACCGGCATGTCCCAGTGGTTGTGGGTGTCGCCATCCGCGATGTCGCTGCTCATGTAAAACGTCGTGTTATCCAGCACGGTTTTTCCGTCCGCGTCCGTGGCCGCCTCCAGCTTACCGAGCAGATTGGCAATCTGCTGCACCTCCCAAGTGTCGATTTTGGTGAGCGCCTCCAGCTTCTTCGCGTCTTGCTGGTGGTGGGAGGTACCGTGGTGAGGGGTAGAGCTCCCGATGAGGAAGCCGAAATCGTTGTTACTGGTGCCGTTGCCCAGCATGAAGGTGACGGAACGAGTGATGTCGCACGTGAAGGCGAGCGCCATCAGCTCGACGAACACCTTCGTGTGGCTCTCCACGATCGCAGTCGGAGTGATGCCGCGCTCTTGGTCGAGCTTCGCTGAAGCTTCTGGGCGCATCGGCTTTTCGCAGCTACGCCCCGTACCTAGGTTATCCAAAGAAAGCTCGAGCTCCCGCAGCGACGTCGCGTACTCGTCGAGCTTGTCTTTGTCGGACTTGCTGAGCTTCGGGTTCAAAGATTGAATGTCGGACAGCACCGTATCCAGCACACTCCGCTGCTCGGCCTTACGCTGGGCGGCTTGCGCGTCCGACATTCCTGGCATGTCGGCGAAACCGGTGAACATTCGATCGAACACCGCACGCGGGTCGTAAATGTTCGGCTGAGGTTTGCCCTTAATCCAGGAGATTGCCCGCGAAAAATCGCAAGAAACTCGGTCACAGAGGCCGTTGTCACCCTGCAGGCCGATGTTCAAGCTCGGCAGCAGCGGCGTGCCGCACTCCCCTGAATTGAGCGCGGGCAAGAGCAACTGGTCCACGCTCGTGCGAGCCGCGTCATTCAAGTGGCCGAACACCGGCAACATATTGAGCAGGCAGCCGGTGCCGGCTCCGTGGTCACCAGGCGGGTTGCCGGGCACGGCCGTTTCCTGGTTGTCGAGCCCGGTCAGGACTTTGATTTTGCTTCGCACCGGCAGCAGCGGCTGCAAGATGGGGGTGAGCGCCCAATCCGTGCCGGTCGTGGCCGGCGTCCAATTGTTCATGACCATGCCGTTCGGCACCATCCAGGCCATGAAGCGCCGGGGCGCTACGCAGCTGGCTGCGCTCGCGCGACGCGTCCAGACCGCGGACGGCAAGAACGGGAGCGCCAACGACGCGGCCGCACCGGTCAAGAAAAGCCTTCGTGATTTGCTGATTCTCATGGCGAAAACTCCAATCGGCCGCTCAGGGCGCCTCGCCGCGTCGCGTCCGAAACGCTTCGCTGTGGACGACGCCTTTGATGAATGCGGGCCAGGTGCCGTCCTTCATGGGAACGCCCACCCCCGCCGCGTACGCTTTGCCCGACGTGCTGTTGAACGAACGACCCACCGCGTAGGTGAGCACCTGCTTGGCGACGCAGATGGCGTAGTCCGCGTCGGCCGCGATCGCGCGCGCGAGGTCCTCCACTCCACTGAGTGGAGTACCGTCTGCCAGCTGGCCCGTCGTATCCACGAGCCCGCCGTTGTCCGTCGTGCGAAAGCTACCCGCAGCGTCGAAGCTTTCCAGCGCGAACCCGATGGGGTCCATGATTTTGTGACACGCCGCGCAGGCGGGGTTCGCGCGATGTTGCTCGAACGTCTGCCGGAGCGTGGCCCCCGGTGGGAGCGTCTCCGTGAGCGCCGGTATCGCCGCGGGCGCAGCCGGAGGCGGGTCGCACAGGAGCTCGTCCAGCACCCAGTTGGCGCGCCGTACCGGCGACGTCCGCGCGGGATAGGACGACACCGCCAGGAACGACGCCTGGCTGAGCACGCCGATGCGCGGAGCGCCTTCGAGGCTCACACGGGTGAAGCCGCCCGGGCCCGGGGGCAAGCCATAGTGCCGAGCCAGCCGCTCGTTGACGAAGGAATACTTGGCCAGCACGAGCGCAGAGAGCGGTTGCTTCTCCTCGACGAGCGACTTGAAGAAGAGGTTCGTCTCCTGCGGCAGCGACTCGCGCAGGGCGTCGTCGTAGTCGGGAAATTTTTCGGCGTCGGCCACGAAGCGCAAGGCATCGCGCGTTGCGAGCCACTGACCCGCGAAGCTCTCGAAGAAGCCCTGGGCCTTGGGGTCGGCCAGGAGTCTGTCGACCTCTTGGTCCAGCTCGGCACCGGTGGGGCTGAGCTTCTTGGCTTCGGCGCTCGCGAGGAGCGCGTCGTCCGGCATGGTCGCCCACAAAAAGTAGGACAAGCGGCTGGCAAGCTCGTAGTCCGTCAGGGGCGTTGCGGCCGTCGATACGGGGTCGCCGAGCTCGACCCGGAACAAGAAATGGGGCGAGAGCAAGATGCTCTTGAGCGCAGCGTGCAGACCGCGCGTCAGGTCGCCGCCCGCCTGTTGAACGGCTGCCGACAGCGCCACGCGAGACTGCACCTCCTCGGCGCCGACAGGCCTTCTGTAGGCACGCCCCATGAATGCGGTTAGGATTTGCGGCAGGCACGTCGCAGCGTTCGCCGCGCTCAGCTCGCAGCTGATGACTCTTGCACGCGCGGCGTCCGTCGCGGGCCGCGCGAAAAGCTCGTCCACCAATGTTCCGGCCGCTTTATCGAGCTGCTCGGTGAGCAAGCGAGAGACGACCAAGCTCTGACCGATGGTGTCGAAACCATCCTCCACGTCATCTGCCGCGAAGCCGGTTCGCGCCGGTGTGGTCGCGGTGCCCAGCAGATCGCGCACGGTGTTGTCGTACTCAGTGCGGTTGAGCCTTCGAAGCACGACGCGACCCTCGTCCAGCACCGTCGTGGGAACGACTCTGGTTCCGCCCCGTTCCGTGCTCGGCTTGACGGTGATAGGCGGACTTCCGACCGTCCCCGCCGTTCCCGCCAATGGCGGAGCCGGCTCCGACCCGGAGTCCAGCGCGCCAGTGCAAGCGATGGCGCCGAACGACGCCGCAACCAGCACGTAATTCCGTGCGTCCCACGCGAATCTCAACGACATGCGCTTCCCTTCTGTTCCGGTCTCTTCGTCGCGCGGCGCCCCGCGAGCGACAGCGCGAGCAGCAATGCAGGCCATGCCCCGTCCGTGCGGCCGAGTGGGCTCCTCAAGCTGCAGTTGGAGTCACTGTCGCCGGAGACCGGAGGGAGCGCGGGCGATTCCGCAACGGGAGACCCCGCGATGGAGGACGTTCCGCTACCGGAATTGCCGCCCGCGCCTGCGCTGAACAAGCCGCCCGCGGCTGCGCCCGCAGAGGCGTGCCCTCCGCCGGAGCCCGCGGAGCCGCCCGCACTGGGCCCCATTGCCGAGCCTCCTGTGACCGCACCTCCGCTCCCGCCAGCGCCAGCGCCACCGCTGGACGGGCCGCTTCCGCCGGCTCCGCCCGTAGGCTCGCTCGGACCGCTGACCACGACCTGCCCCGGCGTCAGCGGTTCGGCGAGAGTCGGCACCTCGCTCACGTTCCACCACGGAACGCCGCGCCTTTGCGCGTACATCCAAGTCATGAACGCATCACTCGGGTAGAGGGTGCGCCAGGAGTCGTGGCCGTGGCCCTCGAGCTCGGTATAAATCGGGTTTCCACCCGCCGCGCGAATGCCGGCGATGGTCGCCCGGTTGGCCATGACGGTCGAATCGTTTTCGCCGTTCACCGACCAGATGTTTTCATTCACGACCGCCGCGAAATCATCCAACCCGGGCGCCGCACACGGCACCGCCGCCGCGAAGAAACCCGGGTTCTTTTCGATGAGGTCCCACGAGCCGCGGCCACCCATGGAAGGCCCCGTGATGTAGAGGCGTTCCGCGTCCAGGTTGTATTCACCGCTCGCGAGCAGCTGTTTCAGGACGACGACGGTGAGGCGGCCTTCGAACTTCTCCGTGTTGGAGCGCCCGTCCCCCCAACCGGACGAATCCGTTTGCGAAATCGGCACGAGGAAGAAAGAGGCGTATTTTTCGGCGTCTCCACCGTCGAGGAACGACCCCGTCCATCCTTTTCCGCTCGATGAAAGCGACCGGGGCAGCTCGCCGCCCGCGGCGTGGAGGAACACCAAGAGCGGGTATTTGCGGCCTGCCTCATAGCCGTCCGGAACGTAGAGGTTGTATTCGAGGACTAAGCCGGTGCCGGGCTCCGTGTACTTGTGCGGCTCGTAGCCGGCCCAAGCCGAGCCCGCGGTTGCCAGGGTTGCTCCCCCCGCCAACGCGCAGAATACGAGGCACTTCGTCAGCGACGCCATCGAAGAGAACTAGGGGCTCGCGACGCGCGACCTGCATGACAAATAAAATGCCAGCGTGGTCGTCCGAAGGGGCGGCACTCCCGCTACCGACGCAAGCCTCTTCGGCGCGAGCTAGTCCTGATTGCTTAACCTTCGCAACGAATTCCCCCCGCTCACGGCACCGACGCCGGGGCGATGCTCACGTCGTCGATGAAGAGCCGAAACGGCGCGGGGCGCACGTCATACGATGAAATGCCGCAAAAGAAGACGACTTGCGCGTCGAGCGCGGTCGGGCGCGCGCCGCTATCGAGCACGGGCTCGCCATCTTGCAGGACGACCACGCGGCCGTCAGCTTCGGGCGTGCTGCGGTACAGCGCTTCCACGTGCACCCATTGTCCGATTGGAAAAGGAGTGATGGCCGGCGCGGTCAAAAAGCCGCGGCTCTCGTGCTCATAGAGCCGTAGCCGTGGCTCGTCACCTTCGCTCGCCTGCAGATCGATGTCGTAGCGGTCCACGACGGCGCCATTGGAGAGCTTCATGATCACGGCCGCCACCGTTTGCGGCATGATCGGCACGTAGTACCAAGCGCTGTACCTGCCCTCGGCGAGCGAAACGTCGCGCCCCATCACCGCCTGATGCAGCTCTCCGTTCGTTGCCGCAATGGTCGCCTCGATGGCGTGCTTCCCCGAGCGCGCGAGCTCTTCGCTAATTTCTACGGACCCTGAGCCTTCCGCGAAGCGGCGCCCACGCCCGTCCGCAAGCCACTGCTCGAAGTCTGCCGTCTCTTGATCCGCACTCCACAGCGGCGACGGCTCACCCTCTTCACCGCCAGCCCCGCCGCCGGCTCCGCCCGGCGGCTGCTGCGCCGACGTTCCCCCGGCACCTCCTCCGCCCCGCGCAGGCTCCCCCACCTGCTCACCGAGATCCGCATCCGAGACGAGCCCGTCCGCGTGGCCCACGGCGACGTAGCGCTCACAAGAAAGCGCGAGCAACGCCGCGCTGGCAAGCCCCGCGTGCCCCTTCAACGGCCTTCCGACAGAGCGCGCGCAGCCAGCTCGCGGTAACGCCCCTGGGGGTAGAGCGACAGGTAGGACTTGGCCAACTTGCCCTGGCGTCCGTTGCGCAGGGCCACGCAGGCGCGAATGCGAAGGGCGAGCGCTTCCTCCGCCAGTGGGCTGCCCGGAGCGACGGGCTCGCGCTCCAACAGCGCCAGCGCCCGCGCGGCGTCGCCGTCTTGGCTCAGGGCGCGCGCGGCTTCGTGGACGCGAGCCACGTCTGTCGACGCGCGAGCACTGGCGGGGCGCGCCGTCGTGCGAGGCGCTGGTACGGGCGTCGGCGACTCCAAGACGGGCTCCGCCGAGACGGCGGGAGGAGGGGCCGTGTTCGGTGGCCGGCGCGCCGGCGGCGAGACGGGCGGCGTAGCGCTCCGTGCCGAGGGGGGACTAGCCGGGACCGCGGAGCTGCCGAGCTGTACGCTGAACGCGCCAAGGCCAGCGGCGCCTGCTCCCGCCGCCACGAGCGTCCCGGCGAAGGCCAAGCGCGGCACCCATCGCGCAAAAGCGCGGCTCGGGGCTGCGTCCAACGCTCGACGCACCCGCCGCGCCCGCTCGTCCGAGGGGACGGTGGCGCCTACCACTTGGAGTAAGTCTTGGGCGCGAGCGGTCAAACGATCCGTCGCAGGTTGGTCGAGTAAGCGCTTCATGGTGGGAGCTCGCCGCCTTCGCTCTCGGCCAAAAGCGTCATGAAGTCGCGCCGGGCGTGGTGGAGCCGGGTGTAAATGGTGTTCAACGCGACGCCCTCCAGTTGCGCGATTTCGTCACAGCTATAGCCTTCGATCTCGAAAAGGAAGAAGGCCGTGCGACGGCGCTCGGTCATCCTCGACAGGATGAGCTGAACCTGTCGGCGTGATTCTCGACGCTCGTACGCCTCGACCGGGGTTGGCTCCGTAGGTCCACGTGGGGTCAGGTCGGGGTCGAGGTGCAGCGCTCGACGCAGCCACACTTTGCGCCGGTGGGCTCGCGTCACGTTCTGCGCAATGCGGTAGAGCCACCCGGCGGTGTTGCCGCCTTCGAATTGGGTGAGCCGGCGGCGTGCGACCATGAAGGTTTCCTGCGCTAGATCGTCCAAATCCGAAGCCGGACAACCGAGAGCGCGCACCCAGCGCGTCACGTGATGGAAGTACGCGGCGTAAAGCTCCTCGAAATCTCGAGCGCTCAAAAAGGGCGCGCCTTCGCCACGGGCGCCTGCGGTTGGCGCTCCCTCGATCGTGGCTGTCGAGGCACGCACGACTGGATATGTCGCACGGGCGCCCTTCCCTTCCACCCCCGGGCTTAAAAAAATCACCTTTCCCAAACCGAATAGCGAAGGCCCAGGCTGAGCCCGGCCCACCAGAGAGGCGTCTCCGCCAGGACGGGGCCCGGCTCGATACGCGCCAGGTAGGTACGCGGAAAGTAGCTGAATGTGGGTCCAAGATCCGCCTGCCAACGCTGACTGGCTCTGAGGCGCAGCATCGCGTTCACACCCAATCCCAGATTGAGCCGCGTACCGGTGGTAGCTCGCGGTACGCGCTCACCTTCGAAGTGCAAGATATCGACGCTTGGCCCGGCTTCCACCCCGAACCCGACGGACCCCGTGCCTGCTTCCCACCCGAGCAGCAGACTGAACGGAAAGCGCCACAATT
>JAQSWN010000350.1 GCA_029266615.1 Polyangiaceae bacterium | reverse complement strand
TTCGAGAACGTGCGCGTCGGCGCCGAGCTCTGGACCAAGTTCTATGGCACCGGCTTCGGCGGCCCGGCGTTCCTCACGACCGTCGGCTACGATTACCAGTATTTTTACCAGCTCAAGAAGGCCGTGCACAACGTGCACATGAGCGTTCGCATGGGTTGGGACTGGCACAAGCTGTAAGCCTTCCCTCGCGCGCTAACGAAACGAGCCCGAATCACCCAACGGCGATTCGGGCTCACTCACTTTGTAGTCCGCGATCCTCCAGGCGAGCTCGTTCACCGGCGAGCATGAAAAAAGCCGGACGCTCCGTAAGGAGGTCCGGCTTTCGTTCACCGACGGCGCGGAGCGTTCAGCTCACTTGCCGTAGTTCATTTCCTTGGGGTTGTTCTGGGAAGAGGTGGTCTTGTCCTCCGCGGGCAGGCAGCCCGGCGTGCCCACGCACGGGTAAGTGTCGTCGGAGTTCAGCTTGTAGAAGCGGAACCAGTCGTACTTTGCGACCATCGGGAACGTGTTCTTGGACGGGTCGCCGAAGGCGGCGGAGCTGCCGAACACCCACAGGTTCATCATGATCTTACCGGACTTGGTCGAGATCAGGTTCTGCGGCTCACCCGTGAACGAGCGGATCGAGACGCCGTCCACGAACCACTCGATCTTCTCCGGCGTCCAGTTGAACGCGTAGACGTGCTCCGCGTACATGTCGAAAGTCGGTCCGGGGCTCGCCTGCCACGCATCGTTGCGCGCGGGATCGTTCGGGTATCCTACCGGCGCGTTTCCTGGCCCCGTGAAGTTCACGGCGTTGCCGAAAACTTGGTCTTTGCCCTTCCACGGCTCGAGCTCGATGTCGATCTCGTTCCAGACCACGTTCTTCGGCGTGCGGAAGATGAACATGGTCGACAGGAAGTTACCCATCGGCACGTTCGGCGGAATCAGCTTCACTTCGTAGCGGCCGTAACGGTAGTTGTTGTACTTGGTACGGAGCTCTCCGCTCCACACGCCCATCTCGCTGATGGTCGCCTTGGTGGCGGGAGCCTGTGCCTCACCGAAGGAGTCGCGGCTGTCGATGCAGTCGTTCTCGGCCGGCGTGCACCCTTCGGGCTTCTCCGCCGTGAGCGTCATGTAGCCGCCCTCGAACTTGATGTTCTGCTCGCGGAAGCCCGTCTGGCCGTCGGCGGGGTTGCCGTCGGACCACGTCCAGATCGGGTCCGCGTTGAGATCCAGCGGCGCGTCGAACTCTTCGACCAACTTGAGCGTGTAGCCGGGAACCTCGGGGTAGACGGTGCCTTCCTTGCAGTGGCCGTCGACACCAGCCGGACAGGCGGCGGCCATTCCGGTTCCGCCGCTCCCGCCAATCCCACCGGCGCCACCGCCGCCGGCCGTGCTCGTTCCGGCCGTGCCCGTGTCACCACCCGAGCCAGTGCCGGCCGTGGTGCCCGACCCGCCCGCGCTGGTGCCAGCTGCGGTGCCCGAGCCGCTCGTACCGGAGCCGGTACCTGCGGCGGACGACGTGCCCCCGACAGGCACGTAGCCGTTGTCGGTCGGCGGCTCGCTGGAGCAGCCCGCCGAGAAGTAAGCCAACGAGAGCCCGATTGCCGAAGCGCTTGCCCAAACCTTCATTCGTTCTTCCTTGCTGGGCTCCAAATGTCCGGAGCGCGAGCGAAACTTCTGAGACACGGCGGCCGCACCCCCGACTGCAGTGACAGCCGGCGGCACGACGCGACGTGCTTCATCGCGACGTGTTTCCCTTGGTGGCCGCCGATCACGAATTCGTGGGCGAAACGCCGGAGGCGACGCACAAAGTCGAAAGGATCGCGCCGCTGTTTCGAGAAGAAACGTTCACGGCGCGCTCGAGTTCGCGCTCGGCAGGATTTTTCCGACCTCAGTCGGGCTGGAGCTGCGAAACGCTCACGTAGTCGACGAGCATCTGCTGGGGGAACACCGTGCTCGGGTTCGGATCGCCATCGAAGATCCCACCGATCGCCAGGTTCAAGATGATGAAGAAGGGATGGTCGTACACCCAGCGTGCCCCACTGTCGCGCACGGACTGAGCCGTTTTGACATAGAACTCGTCACCATCCACGAGCCAGCGCACCGCCTCCGATGTCCACTCGAAGGTGTAGGTGTGAAAGTCTTGCTCGGTGCCAAGCGGCAATGAGTAGCTCTCGTGGTAGGAGCCGCCCCCCGAGTAGCTGGGCCCGTGCAGGCTGCTGATGATGGTGGACGGCTCGCTCCCGCGCCACTCGAGGATGTCCACCTCGCCGCACTCGGGCCAGCCTACGCTCGGATCGTCGATGTCCTTGCCCAGCATCCAGAAGGCGGGCCAGACGCCCCGACCACCGACGGGCAGCTTGATGCGCGCTTCGAACTTACCGTACGTCTGCTCCAGCTTCCCTTGCGTGTTCAGGCGCGCGGACGTGTAAGGTTGAACGCTCGGCAAGCCGCTCTCGTCGAGGTAACGCTCCTCGAGCGCTTGCAGGACCAGGTACCCGGAGCCGTCCAAGAACGAGTTCTTCCGGTCCGGCGTGTTGTAGTTGAGCTCGCGGTTGTACCCGATCTCGTTCACCTCGAGGTTCCATCGAGCGGGGTCCGGCGCGGATTGAGCGGCTCCATCGAAGTCGTCTCGCCACGTCTCGACCCAAGTTCCCGCGGGCGGCATCCAAACGGCGACGTCGACAGCGGGAGTCTCGCTGCAACCCGTGAGCGCGAGAGCCAAGCCGAAGGACGCCGCTAGCGGCGCGAAACGAAGGAAAACGGAGGTCATGCAGAGGCGTTCACGCCGGATGTCCGGAAGCCGGCGGCGTAGTTCAAGTATTCGCGGTGATCACGCCGCGCTCGCCGCCTTCGTCCACCTGTCGGCGACCGGATACCTTTGAAGGTCCCGCAGTGCCCCAGGCGTGAGACCAGACCAGCTCTCTGACGGTGGCGATGCATTCCTGTCTCAATTGCAGGCGTGGCATCTCTTTCGCGCACCAGTTCAAGAGCAGGCTCACGCCGCGGTGCGCCAAGCCGGATACCCCCTCGATCCGCCCTCATTGCTCGCGGTCGCGTTCAAAAGTGAAAGGTGGCGAACGCCCCAGGTGCGGGAAAATCCCCTTAATTAGCGGCGAATCGGCAACAGAGTTGATACAGTCCCGCCCGCGATGAAAGTCACCTGCCAGGCGTGCAGCGCGCAGTACACGATCGCCGACGACAAGGTTAAAGGCAGGAAGGTCAAGATCCGCTGCAAGGCGTGTCAGACACCTATCGTGGTGGACGGTCAGAATCCGCCGGCTGAGTCCGTTGGCAGCGGACAATCCGAGGCGCCTCCCTCCTTAGATCCGTTCGCACCGGAAACTGCAATGTCCGGCGACGCTGACGTTTGGAACGTCAACTTGAGCGACACGGACTCGCGAACGATGACCACCGCCGAAGTCATCGAGGGCTTCCGTTCGGGGCTCGTGACCACGGATGCCTTCGTCTGGAAAGACGGCATGACGGATTGGCTTCCGATCATGGACTGTGTGGAGCTTGCGCCGCTCCTTCAAGGTCCGACGGATCCGCCTGCCCCCGTCGCTGGCCAGACGCCGCTCGCGCCCGCAGCCGCAGTAGCTGCCGCGGCCGCTCCCAAGCTCGGCGGCATGCCGATGCTCAGCGGTGGAGCGCAGCCGACGGCTGGAGGCGCACGCGCGGCAAGCGCCAAGCAGCAGTCCGGCGCGGACCTGTTCGGAGACCTCGCCACCGCCGGCAGCGAGGGAGAGGACGTGGACGTGTCGACCAGCGCTCCGCGCGGCCTACCCGTAATGCCCGGCTCTACCGCGTACGACGACAAGCCCACCGGCGCCCGCAATGAGAACTCCGTCTTGTTCTCGCTCGACGCGATGAAAGCTGGCTTCGTCGGCGGGCCGTCTGCGGCTTCGGATCGACCGAAGCCCAACGCGCCGAAGGCAGCCCCGCGCGCCACGCAACCGTCCAACCCGGACGACCCGTTCGGCATGGGCGGCGCCGCTGGCCTCGGCGGCATGGGTACCGGTTTTTCACTGAACGCCAATCAGGCACTGCTCACCGCGCCCGCTCCTCCAGAGCCGAAGCCGGTCGCGGTACCTGCGTTCTCCCCCGTCGGGGCGCCGGTCGCGGTCGGGATGGACGCGAAGACGAAGAAGCTCGTCACGCTCGGCGGTATTGGCGCCGGCGCGATCATCCTCGTGCTGCTCGGCGCGCTCGTGTTCGGCGGCAAGAGCAAGTCGGAAGAAGAGTCGGAAGCGGCGGCGGCTTCGGCTTCGGCGCTCGCGGCAGCCAAGAAGGAAGAGCCCAAGGCCGAGGAGAAGAAGGAAGAGCCCAAGGCCGAGGAGAAGAAGGAAGAGCCCGCGCCTACCGCTTCCGCCTCCGCCGAGGAAAAGAAGGAAGAGCCCAAGGCCGAGGCCGCCAAGGCCGACGCGAGCAAGACGGGTAGCCATTCGACGTCTCCGGCCGGGACGAAGAAAGAGGAACCGGCTACGCCCGGCCCGAGCACCGCCGCGCCATTCAGTAAGGCGTCCGCGATCTCCGCGCTCGGCTCCGCGGCTTCTTCCGCCGGTGGCTGCAAGAAGCCCGGCGGTCCCACCGGCGTCGGTAAGGTGCAAGTCACGTTCGCGCCGAGCGGCCGAGTGACGAGCGCCACCGTGATGGGCTCGCCCTTCGCGGGCACGGCCGTTGGCGGTTGCGTCGCGGGCCGCTTCCGCGCCGCCAAGGTGCCAGCTTTCGCCGGCTCCCCGGTCACGGTATCCAAATCGTTCTCAATCAACTGAAGTAGCAGAGGGTCGTACTCCGGCGCCGTGATCCATTTGCCATGGGTGCGCGCGCTGGACATGCCGTGCGGCGCCGAACATAGTGATGAGCTGCTTAGGGTGGGCTTCCACGAAGGAGTTCCGTATGCGCTCGGGTTCGAAATTCACGGCAATCGGTGCGCTAGGGCTGCTCGCTTTCGCCCTTTCAACTCCGGCCTGCAGCAGCGGCGGTGACGACGACGACGATTCGGTCGCGGGCAAGAGCAGCGGCGGCAGCAGCTCCGGCTCCGCCAACGGCGGTAGCGGCGGCACGGGCGCGAGCGGCGGCGCTTCCTCAGGTGCTGGCGGTGACGCGAGTCAGGTGGTCGTCGAATGCCCAGGCGTCGTTCCGCCCGACATCGGCATCGCGAATTTCGAAGCGCCGCCCGGCGCTGGCGAGCCCTACCAGTGGGGCGCAAGCGAGCAGGGCACGATGGATTTCTGGGGCGGCACCTTCAATTACCCAGACGCACTGGAGCTGAGCTTCGAGGAAGGCGCCCTAACCGCCAGCGGCAACGTCGCGGAGTACGCGGGCTTCGGGCTCTACGTACAAAACTGCGCGAACGCCTCGAGCTTCGAAGGCGTACGCTTCAAAATCAAAGGCAACCCGCCGATGGGCAAGATGGCGTTCGCGGTGCAAACGAACGCCAACGAGTGGGCGACCGGCGAGAA
>JAQSWN010000117.1 GCA_029266615.1 Polyangiaceae bacterium | reverse complement strand
ACGGGCCTACTCTGTTCGCGGGCCTGTCGAGCGCGAGGCATCTCGAGCTTCTATCGACGCAACGGTTCAAGTCCGGCGTGCAGGCGCTCCACTTTCGGCGCAAAGCGGTATGAGCGGCTCGCTTCGCCTACCCCGCTTCGAGGAAGAGCGGATGCCCCCAGCCAGCGAAACATTGGGGTAAAACGAACACGTCCAGCGCAGAGATGCGCGGCTGGTCGCGCCCAGGGTGGTGTCGATCGTGATGACGGTGAGGCACACCGCCCTCCAACGGCCCTCCTCGTCCGGGACGTAGGCGAGCGCGGCGGGCTGGCCGTTCATCGCGCTCGGAACGATTCGATAACGACCGGGTCGCGCCTCCCCCTGCCACGTGCCGGTGCTGGTCATCGTCGCGGCGACCGCGTCACGGCCGTCGAGCCAGTAGGGCCACGGAGGCACCTCATGACCGCGTCCGGAGTACGACGTTATAACGAGAAAACGAGCGACGCTAGACCGGAATCAGAAAGAGACCAATGAGCAAAGTGTTCGTCAGCATGGGTATCTCGGTGGACGGGTGCGTGGCGGAGCCGAACCGCAGCATCGACAACATGGGCAGCGAAGGTTGGATGGCGCTCCACCGATGGGTCTTCGATCAGAGGGTCTTCCGGGAGAGCCTCAAGATTGGCGGCGACGGCGAGACAGGGCCGGATAATGACTACCTCACCAACACGTTCCAGCGCATCGGGGTGAACATCATGGGCAAGAAGATGTTCCACGAGGGCGAGCGAGCGTGGCCGGAAGACGCGCCCTTCCACACGCCCGTCTTCGTCCTCACCCACGAGGTCCGTGAGCCGTGGGAGCGGAAGGGCGGGACGACCTTCTACTTCGTGAACGACGGCATCGAGGCTGCGCTTCTCCGCGCCCGTGAGGTCGCCGGCGGCAAGGACGTTCGCATCTGCGGCGGCGCCGACGTCGTGCGGCAATACTTGAACGCCGGGTTGGTCGATGAGCTCATGCTCTCGGTCGCGCCTACCTTCCTTGGGAACGGCCTCCGGCTTTTCGACGGCATCGACGCCAAGAGCATCGGGCTCGAGATCATGGAAGTGCTGGCCTCAGCGAAGGTCACGCACCTCCGCTACGCGATAAAGAAGCGATGAAGCCGGTCGCTCGAGCGAGCTCATGCTCGCGACGCGGCGTGCTTTCAATTCGAGGGAGCGACTTTGCCGCTGTCGCCGAAGAACCGGACGAGAACGGGTGCGACGGCTTTGGGCTCCGCTTGATGAGCTTGGCCGGGAAGGGTTTCGCGCTGAGCGTTGGGGATCAGCTCAGCCAGGCGGTCGGCGGCGCGGGGGATGAAGTCTAGGGTCTTTTCCCCGTTAATCACCAGGGTGGGCACGCTGATGGCTTTGGCGGCGTCGGGCACGGCGCCGTCTCCCAGCACGGCGTAATCGTAGGTCAGGGTGAAGTCGAGCTTCTGGATGCCCTCCCACTCCGGCGAGCGCGTCATCGCCTCGAGGGCGGGAGGAGGCATGCCGATCGCAGAGAGAAAAAACTTCGCGGCTTCGCCGGGCTTGCCGGTTCGAACGAGCTGATTGGTGCGCTCCTTCTGCTCGCTATATTCGCGCTGATCCTGGCCATAGGGCGGTTCGTACAGGGCGAGCTTCAGCACCTTTTGGGGGCCGAGCTTGGCGGCCGCCTGGAGCGACAAGGCCGCACCGGAGGAGACACCGTAGACGAAGGCCGGCGCGCCTGCCTGATCGATGACGGCGCCCAAGTCTTCAATCTCACGGTCGACGGCGTACGGCTGGTTATCGCCGCTGTCCCCGCGACCGCGCCGGTCATAAATGTAGACGGTGAAATGATGTTGAAGCTCGCTGACCAGCGGCTTGCCGCCGCGGCGGTGCGATAGGGCGCCGCCCACTATCACTAGCGCCGGACCTTGGCCCGTCCCCTCGAACGCGATGCGCGTCCCATCGGATGAGGACGCGAAGTTCACGCCTCTTCTAGGCTCGTTTTGCGCGGGCATTTCGCTCCCTCCGGATGTGGCGGGCTTGTCGCTCACGGCGGCGCACGCTGTCGTCAGAGCAAGCGAGGCGCACAGTATTTTGAGCATGTCGGCTGTCGAGCAAGTGACGTGCCCAGCCATTCGTACGATTCATGCGTCGCGAGGCGAAGACGAGCCGATGGAAGGCGCGCGCATTCGCCACACCGAGGCGTCGCGCGACCGCCCGGGCTATCCGGCGCGCCGCGCGACCACGCGCTCGATTTCGCGAAAGTGATCGGTGCCCCACTGGCAGAGCGGACCGAACGCCTGCGCGAGCGACTGCCCGAACTTCGTGAGGGAGTAATCGACACGCGGCGGGACCTCGCCGTAATCGCAGCGCTTCACGATGCCGTCCGCTTCCAACTCTTTGAGCTGCGCGATCAAGACCTTGTGCGTCACGGGGCCAATCGCCCGTCGAAGCTCGCCATATCGGAGAGTCCCTTGAGACAGGTGATAGAGAACGTGCGGCTTCCATTTGCCCCCGACGAGGGCAAGCGCCGCGTCGAGCCCACACGAAAACGGGTGCGATTTCTTCGAGGCCATCCGGGAGACCTAGGTACTTACCAAAAGGTGCATACTAGCTGAAATCAGAGCGCCGGCCCCACATTCCTCATGCCTCACGGAAGGAATTGAAAAATGAGCCAACTCGCAGGAAAAGTCGCCCTGATCACCGGCGGCAACAGCGGCATCGGCCTCGCTACCGCCCGCCGCTTCGTGGCCGAAGGTGCGTACGTGTTCATCACGGGCCGAAGGCAAGCAGAGCTTACCCGAGCCGTCGCTGCCATCGGCCAAAACGTGCGGGGTCTGCAGGGCGACGTCACCCACCTCGAAGATATCGATCGCATCGTCTCCACCATTCGGGACGAAAAAGGACGCCTGGACATCGTGATGTCCAACGCCGGTGTCGCGGAATTCGCGCCGCTCGGCGCCATCACCGAAGCGCAGTACGACAAGACGTTCGACATCAACGTGAAGGGCGCGCTGTTCACGGTGCAGAAAGCGCTCCCGCTGATGCGGGCAGGTGGCTCGATCATCGTCACCGGCTCCACGACGGGGTCCAAGGGTACGCCCGCCTTCAGCGTTTACAGCGCCACCAAGGCGGCGCTCCGCAACTTCGCGCGCACGTGGGCGCTAGATCTCCAGGGTACCGGCATTCGCGTGAACGTGCTGTCGCCCGGCGCGACGTTGACGCCCGGTCTCGAAGGGGTGGCGGCGGGCGGGGCGCGCGACGCGCTATTCGAGGCGCTGAAGGCGCAGACGCCGCTGGGTCGCATCGCAGATCCATCCGAAATCGCAGCCGTCGCGCTGTTCCTCGCTTCTTCGGAGAGCAGCTTCATGACCGGCAGCGAGGTCTTCGTGGACGGCGGGTTGGCCCAGATCTGAGCCCGTCACTCGTCCTCAGTCCAGCCCGCGTTTGCCGGGGACCCAGTAGGTTTTCGTTTTCAGGTTCGTGATGCCTCGAGCGCGCAAGGCGCTTCGCATCGCGAGCACGAGCTCCGAACCGCCCGTCAGGGCGACGACGGCGCGAGGCAACGCGGCCGCGGAGGCGACCGCCGAAAGCGTCGCGGCGGTGTCGCCGCGGCGCTCGACCGCGAGAGGCCGAATGCCGACGGACTCCGCGGCGGCGCGAGTCTCCTCGACCGCCGTCGCCTGGAACACCGTGGTCACCTGCCCCGGCCGCTCCGCCTCGAAGCTGGCTGCGACGGCCACGCTCGTTTCGTCGCCCACGATGATGACGGGCCCTGGGGGCAGCTCCAACGAAGGCTGCGGCCCAAGGCGTGTACGTTCGCATGTCGTCCGAAGGCAGCAGGACTTGCAGTTTGGTACCAGCGCGGGGCGACGCCACGTCCGTGCGCAAGACGAGCCGACGGAAGCCTCCGACGTCGTCCGCCGAGGCGAGCACGGCGCGACGCAAGAACGCGCCGCCAAGAAACCTGACCAGCTTTCCTTTTGCCGACGACATTAGCCAGCGGCTCTCGCGCGACGCATCATGGTGGTGCCCGTCATCTGGATCATCCTCCCCTAGCTCGGTAGCCCTTCCGTTCACGCTTCGCACTACTTCACCGCGTATGCCCAAGCGGTTGCGAGCGAACGCGCCCTCTCCGCGCCGTACCGCACATAATAATGGCTCAATTTCATTTGACAACAAATATTGTCAAGGCATGCTGGCGGGGTGCTGGAGCTGCAAGTCATCGAACGCGCGGACACGGCCGCGCTAGCGCTCGATCCGGTGAAGGCGCGCATTTTGGCGGCGCTCTCGACGCCGGGCTCCGCCGCTTCCCTCGCTGCGCGCGTCGGCCTCACCCGCCAGAAAGTAAACTACCATCTGCGCGCGCTGGAGGCGCAGCACTTGGTAGAGCCGGTGGAGGAGAGGCGCTGGGGCGGGCTCAAAGAGCGCAGGCTCGTGGCGACCGCGGCGTCCTATGTCGTTTCGCCGGCCGCACTCGGGCCGCTCGCGAGCGAC
This sequence comes from Polyangiaceae bacterium, assembly GCA_029266615.1. GTDB lineage: Bacteria > Myxococcota_A > Polyangia > Polyangiales > Polyangiaceae > PMG-095. The sequence goes on along the minus strand of JAQSWN010000117.1, from coordinate 20,534 downwards.
CCCGAGCGCTCGCAAGACCGGTTGTCGGCGAGCCACCTCATCGCGCTCGCGGCCCGCGTGGTGCGCGAGGTGGGCGAGCTCTGGCGGCGAGCGAGAGAAAGCGAGAAGCGCTTGGCGACGCTCTCCATCGACACCGTCATCTGCTTCAGGTCGCCCGCGGAGCGCGCGGCTTTCACGCGTGAATTAACTAGTAGCGTCGCGGCCCTCGCCGCCCGTTACCACGACCAAAGCGCGCAAGAAGCCCGGCCGCACCGCCTGCTCATCGCGTCCTACCCTGCCCCACCCCAACCTTGATGCGCTGAAACCAGCCGAAAGAGAGCTCATGCCGATCAAGAAAGACGAAACCGGAAAACGCTGGGTCGAGATGGAAGAACTGGTGCCGGGCACTCCGGAGCAGGTGTGGCAAGCCGTCGCCACCGGGCCGGGCAACGCTGCCTGGTTCGTCGAAGGGCAAATAGAGCCGCGCGTTGGCGGCGCGTTCAGCTTGGATTTCGGAGAGGGCACGACCACCAAGGGTGAGGTAACCGCATGGGAGCCGCCTCACCGTTTTGCGTACGTGGAGCGTGACTGGGAGCCAGGCGCACCGCCCGTGGCGACTGAGATCACGATCACCGCCCGCTCCGGAAACCGCTGCGTGCTGCGAATGGTGCACTCGCTCTTCACGTCAGTGGACGACTGGGACGATCAGGTCGAAGGTTTCGAGAGCGGTTGGCCGGGCTACTTTGCGGTCCTGCGCTTGTACCTGGCTCGGTTCGCAGGGACCAGCGCGGCTTCGTTCTTGGCCATGCAGCCTGCGCGCGGCGACGCGCTTTCGGTTTGGCAAAAGCTCGGAGAAGCGACAGGGCTCGCCGGGGCCAGCGTTGGGGAGCGCCGCGCGTCCACGAGCGGCGGAGAGGTTTGGTCCGGCGTCGTCGAGCACGTGCATCAAGACGCGCGGCAACGTTACGTGCTCCTCCGTCTGGATAGTCCAGCAGACGGAGCGCTACTCATCGGCACCTACGCTCCCGGGGTAACCTCCCACGAAGCGGCAGGTGACAGCGCCAATGTCAGCGTGGGCCGGTACTTCTACGGTAACTCGCAACGAGGGGCGGCGAGAGAGCGGGCGGCTACGTGGCGTTCGTGGCTGAGCCAAACCTTCGGCTGAGCTTAGAGCCAATCCTAAGCCCGCGAATCCGCTTCGCATTCCGTCGTTGCTCCTCCTCAGCATACTTCAGTACGCTTCGTCGTCGCGCCTAGGACTGCTCGCGTCTCCTTGGCGGGCTCGGTCCGGGTTTTAGGACTGGCTCTTAGAGCGCCGCTTCGAGGCGCTCCAAGTCAGCCGCGATCGTCGCCGCGTCCTTTTCGAAAGCTTCATCGGTCACTCCGGGCAGTCGATAGAGCGTGAACACGACTTCGCTCCCCGCGTCGTTCGAGAGCACCCGCAGCGGGTTGTGAAAGGTCTGCCCATCGGGAAGGACGACGTCGTGATCGAAAATTCCGAGCTCGGCGCCCGCTGCGAAGCGCACCTGCACTTTTCCCATCGGCGACTCGGAGATCACGACGCCACGCTCTTCGGAGATGCCCGTACTCAATCCGGATGCCCATTTCGGTAGGTTCCGGTGATCGGCGAGGAACGTGGAAACTTCCGCGGGGCTGCGAGAAATCGGACGTGAGATGTGACGAGCCGGCCAGGTCATGGTCCCGAAGGTACTCAGGATCGCTAGCCCCGTAGCGGCGAATTACGCCCCTACCTCGGGTCGCTGAAGGCCCTTGCGTCCGCGAGTGTACGGCCGCACGCATCGCGCAGCCATGGAGCGAGCCATCACCGGATTTCATCGGGATGCCGAGGGCGACTGGGTCGCGGAGCTCGCGTGCGGGCACGGCCAACACGTGCGGCATCGGCCTCCCTGGACCGTCCGCCTTTGGGTTACGACGGAAGAGGGCCGAGCATCTCGGCTCGGCGCGCTCCTCGAATGCAGACGGTGCGGCACGATTCGGCCCTATGCGAACCGCGACCGGACGGCCTGCTTGGAGCTACTCCGAAGCAACGTGCCCGAATACTTCTCGCCTGGCGAGGAGGCCGCGCTCGACGCATTTTTGGAGCGCTTACCGGGCCCCTACTTCGTCGTCGAAAACGACGAAGGGGCGCTCTGGGCGTGCGGAGGCATCGCAGTGGATCCTCATGACGCGAGCGTCGCATCGCTGTGTTGGGGCATCGTCCGGCAAGATCGCCACGAGCGAGGCCTCGGGCGAGCGCTGACCCAGCATCGCTTGCGAGCTCTGCCGGCTGGAATCCTCCGCGTGCGCCTGGACACCAGCCACAAGGTGCAAGGCTTCTACGAAAAGCTCGGCTTCGCCGTCACGGAGGTCCAAAACGACGGGATCGGACCGGGGCTCCACCGCGTGCGAATGGAGCTCTCGCTTCGCCCGGCGCCGCCGCCGTGATGAGGTCCTAAAGGGCGAGGTGGAGGAACTGGTTGAAGTCCGTCGACTGGTATTGGCCGAATGGGTCGCCGTTTCGAAACCCGTACCGACGATAGAGCGCCAGCGCCGGTTCGAAAGCGGGACCGGAGCCCGTCTCGAGCGAGACGCGCCGGTAACCTCGAGAACGCGCCTGCTCGAGCAGATGATCGAGCAGGCGTGTCCCGACGCCTCGGCGCAAGTGCGCCGCGGCCGTGCGCATCGACTTCAGCTCGCCGCTAGTTGCGTCCAGGTGCTTGAGCGCGGCGCAGCCGAGCAGCTCTTCGGCGCGCCATGCCGTAAAGAAAGCGATGTCAGGCGCTCGGAGAGCTGCGGCTCCGAGCGCGTAAACTGAGCCCGGCGGTGAGCTACCGTGCATTCCTGCCAGGTGCTCACGCAGCAACCCGAGGACCCGCGCGTCATCGAGGTCACCCACGCGAATCGAGAGGCTGAGCTCGGCGGTCTCGGCGGACATGTTGCCGCGCAGTATAGGCCATGCCGCCTGGGATCACCCGCTAGTCCCTAAACAAGCGATAGGCGAGCGCCGAGCGCGTCCACCCCAACCGGGAAGCGAACCCGGTACTCGTGCAGGAAGGCTCGAAGAGACTCGACTTTCATGGCGTCGTGGTGCTCGAACACGGTGTGCAGCCCTACCACCGCGAGCGCCGCGCCGGCGAAGGTCTCGGCGACGCGCTGCGCTTGGGGAATCCCGTGCGCGACGCAGGCAGGGCACAGCATTTGGAATGCGTGAAGGAGCACCACGCGCCCGCGCAAGCCTTGCAAAGTGAGCGGCGATGGCGTGTTCAACCACTCACTGACCAGCCATGGCGGGGCGATCAAAAGTCACCGCCGTTCACGTAGGGATGGCTCCACAGCGTGACTTGCAGCAGGCATGACTTGATCCAAGCGGCCTGCATCTTGTCCACCTCCGCTGCGTCGTGACCGAGCTTCGCGAGGAATGGCCGAAGCGTGAACGTGATCGGAAACACGAGCGCAAACAAGTGCCGAAAAGGGACGATGTCAGTCGACGCCGCACCGTCCGTCGCGTTCTTCTTGATGCGATGGTGACGCAGTCCGATCTCGTGCTGGTAGTCCAACCAACGCTGGTCGTAGTCGGCTCGCGCTGTGTCCAATATCCACGCTCCAAAGCGCCGCCGCACGCTCGCGAGGTAGTCGCCGAGTGGCTTACCATCCGCCTTGGCAGAAAAAGACGCGAGCAAGTGCGGTTGGCTACCGACGAAGCCGTACCAAACGTCCAAGATCGGCTCGACCTCCGCCTTCAAGACCTGCAACGAAAGGCGCAGGTACTTCACGTCTTCCTCGCTGAACAAGACGCTCGCCTTCATCTGCTCGAAGTCGGCGAGGCTCACGGGAGATCGAGGTAGGGCGAGGCTACTGTACGCGTAGCCGGGACTGTCACTCATGATTGTCTTCTTTCTCGGAGCAAAGCTCCGCTCTGCCGCTGGCGGAATGGCCGCGGAGATGTCTAAAGGCCGCGCCGCACGACTCAGCTAGGGCGCAGCAGCTGCTCCCAAAGCTCGTTTCGAGCCGCGGGCAGGGCGAGCTCGTGCTCGGGACATTCGAGGCGCAGCTGGTCGCTCGCGAGCGGCGCGTCGACTAAAGCGCAGTGGTGCGGAGACGGCCCCGAGCGCACGTTGGTCCGAAAGTGCGTGCAGCTCAGGCACATGCCGTGGAGCGGAACCAAGCCTTGCTCTTGGAGCGTTCGCAGCATCTTCATCACGCCGGAGAAAAACGCGCGCTGCTCCTCCGGCGCGAGGCCTTCTATCGCCGTGGCGATGAACTCTGGCCACGAGCGAGCTCGGGTCCCCAGCGCGGCCCCTTTCTTGGTCGGCGTGAGCAGACTGGCCCGCGGGTGACGTGGGTCGCGGGACTTCGTGACCAGGCCCTTCTCGGCCAAGACCCGCACGGAGTCGCTAATCGTGGGCAAGGTTACCCCCAACTTCGCGCTCAGCTCGGAGCCGGTGAGCGGCCCGTCCGCCACCAGCACCGCGAGGATTTGCCCCTGAGTGGGCGACAGACCCTCGTCGTTCGCCTGTTGCCAGGCTTGCTGTTTCATCGCGAGGCCGATTTTGTGCAGGCCCGTGGCAATACGCGCCGGCAGCGGCTCGGTGTTCTCATCGAAGTAGGGAAGACGCCTCGAGCTCACACCGCATCGGTAACTTAGGAGTCCTAACATGTCAAGCCGCGCATTTGACGCTCCCGTCGCTCCGAACCTTTCTAGGATGGCGGCATGAAGAAGTCGCCGCGCACGGCTGCGGAATCGTCGGCGTCCAAGCTGATTAGTGAGCGCATCGCGGAGCTCGCGGACTGGCGCGGCAAGACGCTGAGCCGGATGCGCAAGCTCATCCACGAAGCCGACCCCGACGTTGTCGAGGAGTGGAAGTGGATGGGGACGCCTATCTTCTCGCGCGAGGGCATCATTTGCACGGGCGAGTCTTACAAGGCGGTGGTGAAGCTCACGTTCGCCAAAGGCGCATCGCTCGCGGACCCGAAGCGCCTGTTCAATTCGAGCATGGAGGGCAACGCGCGCCGCGCGATAGACATCCGTGAAGGTGAACAGGTCGACGCCGCGGCCTTCAAAGCGCTCGTGCGCGAGGCTATCGCCCTGAATCTGTCGCGCGCAGCCAAGCCCGCGAAGCGAAAGACTCCCGACGCCGAACGCGGCAGCGCGAAGGGTAAGCTCCCGAAAGCGTCCCCCGCCGGGAGCTCCAGGAGGCTCGTGCCCGTCGCGAAGAAGTCGCCCGCGAACAAGTCGGCAAAGAAGGCCACCCTCAAGAAACACTCCACGAAGGGAGCGGCGGGGAAGCGGCCGCGATCCGGGGCAGCCGATGGCTGACCGGAGATCGAATGGCCCCAGGATCTGTCGGCCGTAGAACGTTGGGACTCAACTTGAGACGCTGAGACAGGCGGGCCGCGGAGCTTCTGACCGCCGAGACAAAGTTAGACAAAACTTGAACTTGTCGTAAATCGACGGGTCCGATGCTTGACGCTTGTCTAACATCGACCTAAACCCCGAGGGCACATGGCGACCACCGCGCAGCCCGAGCTGGACTTTCTGTTGGTGGGAGGGGGTCTCGGCAACGCGCTCATCGCGCTGGCGCTGTTCGCGCGTCGTCCAGGCGTAAAGGTAGGGTTGGTGGAGCAAGGCCGAGCGCTCGGCGGCAATCACCTCTGGTGCTTCCATGCCGGGGACGTTGAAGAGGAGGCGCGTGAGTTCGTGTCGCCCTTGGTCTCGGCACAATGGCCTCGCTACGAGGTGCGCTTCCCCGAGCTCTCGCGCACCCTCGAAGAGCCCTACGCGGCCGTACGTTCGGAGCGGCTAGACGAAGTGGTGCGCGCCGCTTTCGCAGCGCAGCGCGGCTCACGTCTGTTTCTGGAGTGCCGGGCCGTGCACGTGACGGATCGAACCGTAAAGCTGGAAGACGGGCGAGAGCTCCGCGCGCGCCACGTGATCGAGAGTCGCGGACCGGAAGCGCTCTCCTCCAGCGAGCGGGCCGGCTACCAAAAGTTCTTGGGCTTGGAGGTCAAGCTCAAGCGTCCCTCGCCCATCTCGCACCCCGTGCTCATGGATGCACTAGTTCCCCAACGGGACGGGTTTCGGTTCCTGTACGCCCTGCCATTCTCGAGCGATCGCGTGCTGCTCGAGGACACGTACTTCTCCGACGACAAGCACCTCGATCGCGCGCGGCTGGAGCAGGAAATCCTCGAATACGCCGCAAAAAGTGGGTTCGAGGTCGAGTGCGTCGTGCGCGAAGAAGTCGGCATTCTGCCGCTCCCTACCCGGCTTCGCCACGTGCCCAATCCGGCCCCGGGCGGTCCACTGGTGGCGGGGTATCAGGGGGCATGGTTTCATCCCGTCACCGGGTATTCCTTCCCGGTGGCCGCGCGCTTGGCGTGCGCGGTTGCGCGGGCAGAGCCGGACACCTTGCGCGAACGAGCCTGGCCGCGACTCGTTCGCGAGCAACGCGCCCAGCTGCGCTTTTGCTTGCTGCTCAACAAGCTGTTCTTCGGTGCCTTCGCGCCTGACCAGCGTCGGAACGTCATCGAGCGGTTCTATCGCTTGCCGCCCGAGTCCGTCCGACGCTTCTACGCCATGTCACTGAGCCACGCCGATCGCGCTCGCATCCTGTGTGGTCGTCCACCACGCGGGTTCTCGCTGTCGCGCGCCTTGTCTTCGAGCGGTGGAGATTCATCTCCGTCCTCGGTTCGTTCTACGCCTGGAGGAGCACTTTCATGACGCAATCGGTTTGGTCGGATCCTAGCGCCGCTCCCAGCCCCAGCGAAGAGGCCCCGGCCGCCGAGAGCGCGCTCGTCAGCCTGATCCGCGCCGAATTTACGGAGCAACGGCTCTGCGAGACGTTGGACCTCGGCGCGGAGCGAATTCCCGAGCGGCTGTGGACGTCCTCGCTCTCAGGCCCGCTGCTCGAGCTTTTGACTCGCCCCGGCAAAGAGTTCCGCTCGCGCCTCGTGGAGGTCGCATACGACGTCGGCTGCAGCCGCGACTCGACGCCTATGCCGGAGCTGCTCCCTCTTCTCGTCGAGATCTTGCACGCCGGCTCGCTCATCGTCGACGACATCGAAGACGACTCCAAGTATCGCCGCGGAAAGCCCGCGCTGCACTTGATGGTGGGAGTGCCGCTCGCGCTGAACGCGGGCAATTGGCTCTACTTCCTGCCGCACAGTGTGCTGCAGCGGCTGCAGCTGAGACCGGAGGTGGAGCTGCAAGTGAGGCGCGTGCTGGACCGCGGCGTCCTGCGCTGTCACTACGGGCAGGCGCTGGACCTGGGCGCGCGTCTCGGCTCGCTTTCACAACGTGAAGTGTTCGACGTGGTCAGCCTGAGCACGCGGCTCAAGACCGGCAGCCTGCTGGAGCTCGCGGCCGAGCTGGGTGGCACCGCCGCCGGCGCCAGCCCCGAGCTGTGCGCCGAGCTCGCGCAGTTCGGAAGAAATTATGGAGTTGCCTTGCAAATGTTGGACGACGTAAGCGGTTTGTTCGAAGAGAGCCGAGCGCACAAAGGCCATGAGGACCTCGTCAACGGCCGGCCCACGTGGGCTTGGGCATGGCTTTCGCAGAAGCTGGACGAGGTGAGCTACTCGCGGCTCCAGCACCGCGCGCGCGAGGTCGAGAAGCGCGAGCTGCACCCCGAGGCGCTCGCGAGGTCGTTGCGGCGCGAGCTCGGCAAGACGCCGTACCGTGCCGTGCACGAGCAGCTTCACCAGGCGCTCGCGCGTCTCGAACGCAAGGTGAGTAGCCGGTGCGTGCTCGAGCCGCTGGTGCAAGAGATCGAGCGTCTGGAGCATGCTTATGTCTGAGCGCAGCCAACGCAAGCGCGCGGCCATCGTCGGCTCCGGCTTCGGAGGGATCGCCGCCGCCATCCGCCTGCAGGCGGCCGGCATCGACACGGTGCTGTTCGAAGCGCGCGACAAGCCCGGCGGTCGCGCCTACGTCTACGAGCAAGACGGCTACACGTTCGACGGCGGACCCACGGTCATCACCGCCCCCCATTGCTTGGACGAGCTGTTCGAGCTGTGTGGGCGTCGCCGCGAAGACTACGTGGAGTTTCTGCCCGTGAGCCCATTTTACCGGCTCCTTTGGCCGGACGGCACGCGCATCGACTACGCCGGCGGAGACGCCATGGTAAGCGAAATCCGGCGTCTGTGCCCGGACGACGAGGCCGGCTACTTGCGCTTCGTGGACTACTCGCGCGAGGTTTTTCAGAAGGGGTACGCCGAGCTCGCGCACGCGCCATTTTTGCGCTTCACGGACATGCTGAAGGTCGCGCCCGCGCTAGCACGGCTACGCGCGGACAGGTCCGTGTACTCCACGGTTGCGCGCTTCGTGAAGAACGAGAAGCTCCGCGAGGCGCTCAGCTTCCACTCGCTGCTCGTCGGCGGCAATCCGTTCGAGACGAGCAGCATCTACACGCTCATCCACTACTTGGAGCGCAACTGGGGCGTGTTCTTTCCGCGCGGCGGCACCGGCGCCTTGGTGCGGGCACTCACGCAGCTCTACCGAGAGCTGGGCGGAGAGCTGCGACTCTCCTGCCCCGTACACGGCATCCGCATCGAGCGGGGCCCGAACGTGAAGCACTTGGTGGACTCCGCGGCGGGTGTGGCCGAGCCGTTCGACCTCGTCGTTTCGAACTCGGACCTCCACCACACCTACGGAAAGCTGTACGGCGCCGAGCCGGAAGCGCAAAAAACCGCTAAAAAGCTGGCGAAGGCCGAGTGGTCCATGTCGCTCTACGTGCTGTATTTCGGCACCGACCGACCCTACGACGTGGCGCATCATACGGTGCTGTTCGGCCCGCGTTACCGCGGCCTGCTGGAAGACATCTTCCACGGTCACCAGCTGCCGGACGACTTCAGCCTGTACCTACACGCGCCGAGTGTCACCGACCCGTCGCTGGCTCCCCCTGGGGGAGCGACCTTCTACGTCTTGTCACCCGTACCCCATCTAGGCAACGCACCCATCGACTGGGATCGCGTCGGTCAGGCATACGGCGATCGCATTTTGGAAGCGTTGGAGTCGCAAATGCCGAACCTGCGCCAGCACGTGGTGACACGCCGCAGCCTCACTCCGCGAGGATTTGCGAGCGAGTTGTTCGCCTATCAAGGCTCCGCCTTCTCGGTTGCACCAAAGTTGACCCAAAGCGCCTGGTTCCGCCCTCACAACCGTGATCCGAAGCTTCCGGGGCTGTACATCGTGGGGGCGGGCACGCACCCCGGCGCCGGAGTACCGGGAGTGGTGAGCTCGGCGAAGGCCACCGCCGGTCTGGTCTTAGCCGACTGCGGCATTTCTAGCGAGTTCGAGCCACGAGCGGAGGCAGCGGAGTGACCACGAGTGAGGTCCTTTCGCCCAGCGTGGGGCTGTCGAGCGGCGAGGCGCGGGCCATCATCCAGAAGCACTCGAAGAGCTTCTCGCTCGCTTCGCTGCTCCTTGGACCGGAGCTGCGAGATCGAGCTTCCGGACTTTACGCCTACTGTCGGCGCGCGGACGATGCCGTGGATTTGGTGGCGCCGCGAGACGCGGCCAGAGCCGTTCTCGGTCTACGGTCGGAGCTGTCCGACGTGTACGCGGGCAAGAGCCTGACGGAGCCGGTGCTGGTTGAGTTTCAACGCCTGGTGTTCGAGACGAACCTCCCACGCGAGTACCCGGAAGCCTTACTGGAAGGCTTCCACGATGACGCCACCGACAAGCGCTACGAGACGCTCTTCGACCTCTACCATTACTGCTGGTGCGTCGCTGGCAGCGTGGGCGCGATGATGTGCCACGTGCTGGGCGTGCGGCGGGAACGCGCGGTTCGTCACGGCGTGCACCTGGGCATGGCCATGCAGCTGACCAACATCTGCCGCGACGTGTCCGAGGATTGGGAGCGTGGTCGTCTCTACCTACCCGCAGAGCTCGTTCCTGGCCTTTCGCGGCACCTCGGTGAACGAACCCTGCCCCGCAGCTACACCGAGGCTTGCGCGCTCGCCGTCCAACGCTTGCTGGCGGAGGCGGAGGTGCTGTACGCCTCTGGTGACGCGGGTCTGCCCTACCTTTCGTTCCGCTCGCGCTTAGCCGTCGCCACCGCGAGGCGCGTCTATTCTTCGATCGGGCACCGCATCTTGGCCGGCGGAGCGGACGTCCGAGCGGGGCGCGCCGTAGTGCCGGACTCGGAAAAGGCGCTGCACGTGCTCCACGCCACCGTCTCCTCCACCGCACTCTCTCTGACGACTCCCCCGTTCCGAGCCGTGAAGCTCGAGCACACCGTGAGGTTCCCGGAAGATGTCCTTCCCTTCTGAGGTTCGGGTCTACGTCGGTCGCATGAGCCAGTTCACGCGCGTGGACTGGCTGGTCTACGTGAGCTGGGTGGGCTTGATGCTCGGGCTGGTCGCTTCGACGGGCGGCTTCCTACTGGTCGGACACGCGAACGGCGTCTCGTTCACGGCCGAAGCTTGGCTGGTCCCCCTCGGAGCCGCGCTGTTCACGCTGTCCATCGCCATCGACACGATCGGGCATCGTACCATCTACAAGCAGGAGATCAGCGGCGCCGAGGGGCTCGTCCACGGCATCACGATCTTCTGCGGCATCACGAGCTGCGTGCTCCTCACGGCCGCTTACAATCACCCCAAAGGATTGTGGATTCCGGCTATGGTGCTGACGGTGCTGTCCGTCGTCTACAGCCTCGTGGACGAGGCCTTTCACTGGCGTCGCTACGTGCGGCAGTACTCGGACCGCGTCGAAATGTGGAGCCACGTGGGCATCCTGCTCGGTCACAGCGTCATGATGCTCGGCTGGTGGTGCTGGTTCTTCCAAGGCTACGGCGGCGTGGCGGAGACGCTGCCGCACCTCGGAGCCGCGCCGTGAGCGACGCACGCTATCGAATCGGCACGTTGGCGCGACTCACCGGCATCACGACCCACGCGCTGCGTGTCTGGGAGCGTCGCTACGGCGCGCTCGCGCCTGAGCGCACCCCCGGCGGCGCGCGCCTGTACGGCGACGAGGACGTCAAGCGGCTGCGCCTCGTGAAGAGGCTTTTGGAGCGCGGTTACACCATCAGCGCTATCGCCACGTTGGACGTCGCGGGCCTCGAACGCCTCCTGCCCGCGGACGAGCCGGCCTTGGCCGCGCCGCCCCCGGCGGGCCCAAGCCCCCGCGCCCGCCGAGTGATCGACGAGCTCTTGGCCGGCGTTTCCGAGCTAGATTTGGAGCGCGCGTCTCGCGCGTTGCTACAGGCGACCAACAGTTTTTCGCCGCACGACTTGGTGACCCAAGTCCTCGCGGTCGCGCTGGACGAGATCGGTGCGCGCTGGGAGAGCGGCGACATCTGCATCGCGAGTGAGCATGCGGCCTCCGCCATGCTCCGCACCCAGCTCGGCGCGCTCCTCGCCGCTCAGCCCGTCAACGGCAAGGCGCCCGTGGTGTGCACCACGCCCGCCGGCGAGCATCACGAGCTCGGCGCGTTGCTGGCCGCGGTCGTGATCGCGATGCACGGCCGACGCGCCATCTATTTGGGAGCAAACCTGCCCGCGGATCAGATCGCGCAGGCGGTGCGGCTGTCGAAGGCGGGCAGCGTCGCGCTCTCGGTAGTCGGCCTCACGGCTGCGGAGGCCGAGCGCGAGGTCGAGGCGCTCTGCCGGGCGCTGCCGCCCACGGTCGCGATCCTCGTTGGTGGGCGTGGGGCGGACGAGGCCGTGGCCTTCCCCGCCCGGGTCCTGCATCTGCGCACCCTCCCAGAGCTAGAGAATTGGCTGGAGGAGGCGCCCTCCTGAGGGAGCCGGGCGAGTAGCCGAGCGGGCGGTGCGGGAGCCGTGTTACGAGAACCGGCCTCGCGATGAGCAAAGAAGACTCGACACGCAGCACCGGCCGTGGAGGGCTCGCCGTAGCGGGCGCGAAGCTCTATTTCATCTTGCTCGGGTTGGTGCAGCAAATCGCGCTGCCGCGAGTCTTGGGCCTAGACGGCTACGGCGCGCTCTCTCGCGTGCTGTCTATCGCGAGCATCACATACAACCCGATCACGACCATGTCCATTCAGGCCGTGAGTCGCACCGTCGTGCAAGCTCCGCCGGAAGAGCTCCCAGGCACGATCCGCAAGGTGCTCGGCTGGCACGCGTCGTTCGGCCTTTTGCTATCGGTCGGCTTCGCGCTGCTCTCATCGCGAATAGCGGAGATGGCCGGCGCCGGGCACGTCGAGACCCCGCTCCGCATCCTCGCCGCCATCTTGTTCATCTACTCGATGTACACGCCACTCATCGGCATCGCCAACGGCCAGAAGCGCTTCTTGCTCCAAGCCGGGTTCGACGTGACCGCGGCGACGCTGCGCACGTTGGGGTTGGTGGTCGGCGCGTTCGTGTCGCGGCGCTTGGCTCAAGGTGGGCCCGCAGGCTCCGCGGTGGGCTTCGTGGTCAGCGCAACGCTCGTGCTGTTCATCGCGGCGGGAATCATCGGCGTGGGTCGGGCCGGGATATCGCGCCTCTCGCTCGGTCGCTACGTAGCCGTGGCGCTGCCGCTGCTGTTTGGTCAGGCCCTGCTCAACCTGCTATTTCAAGCTGATTTGACGTTGCTGGGGCGGTTCGCCAGCCACGCCGCGGAGCGCGCCGGCGAACCGCTGTCGCGCGCGGACGCGCTGGTCGGCGCGTACCGCGCTACCCAGCTGTTCTCGTTTTTGCCGTACCAAATCCTCATTGCCATCACGTTCATCTTGTTTCCGATGCTCGCGTCCGCGGCGCAGGCGCAGGATCGCGAAGCCATCGCGCGCTACGTGCGCACCGGAATGCGCCTGTCGCTCATCATCGCCGGGGCGATGGTGTGCGTCACCCTCGGGCTTGCCCCGCGGCTCCTCGAGCTGCTCTTCGGTGCGGAGGCGGCCGCGCTCGGCGGGCGCGCGCTCAGCCTGCTCTCGGTCGGCTTCGGCGCGTTCGCGATCTTCGGCATTTTGACGACGGTGCTGAACAGCTTGGGGCGTGAGCGCGAGAGCTTGCTGGTGACGGCGCTCGCGGTCGTGATCGTGGCGGGCCTGTGCTTCACCCGCGCCCACGAAGGCGCGTTGTCAGAACAGCTGCTGTGGCTGACGGCGCAAGCCACTTCCACGGGCCTTTTGGTGGCGACTACCATCGCCGCCTACCTGGTCTGGCGAGCCGCGGGCGGCCTTGTCTCGCCGTGGACGCTGCTCCGAACCGTGCTCGCGATGGGCGTCGCGGCCTCCCTGGGGCGCCTGGCGTTTCCGCCCGGAAAGCTTGTGACCCTCGTCGCTGCCGCCGTCCTCCCGTGCGTTTACTTCGCGCTTCTCATCGTGCTACGCGAGGTGGGTCGCGCGGACTTGGACGTGCTGCGCAAAGTCGCCCGCCGCTAGTGCTAGTGCAGGGCATGTGACCTGCGGTCACCAAGAAAATTGTCTCTATCTCACATGCGCTGCACTAGTGCGGCGCCGTTTCCCCATGGGTGATGGCTTCCCGCAAAAATAGCTCTTCCAGCGTCTCGTGACGCGGGACGACCTGCTCGATGGACAGCCCCGCGTCGAGCGCGCGTCGCAACACCTCGTTCTGCCGGTTTTCCCCCTCTACCGAGACGAGGAGGAGGCCGCCCACCTCACGCCAGCTCGCGCCCTCCGCGGTCAGCCTTTCGCGAAGATCCTGGTAGTCGCCGCGAATCGTGATTTCGCTGCGTCGTGCATCGCGTCGGAGCAGCTCGTCGATGCGTCCGCTGACGACGACCTCGCCCTTTCGCAAAATCGCCACACGGTCACAGAGCGACTCCACGTCATTGAGAATGTGAGTGGAAAAGAAAATGGTGCGGCCTCGACGCCGTTCGTCGACGATGAGATCGCGCACCTCTTTCCGGCCGACTGGATCGAGGCCGCTCATTGGCTCGTCCAAGATGAGCAGCTCCGGATCTGCGACCAACGCCGCGGCCAGGCCCGTACGCTGCAGCATGCCCTTCGATAAGCGTCGCACCGGCCGATCGGCTGCATACGCGACTCCGACTTGCTCGAGCACCTCACGGGTGCGGTCTCGGGCCGCCCGAGGTCGTAGCCCCGAAAGCCTGCCGCACAGCACCACGAACTCGGTGGGCGTCAGGTAGGGATACACGTACGGATTTTCCGGCAAAAATCCAATGCGAGCGCGCGCTTTGCGGTTCGGAACGAGCTCCCCGAACAACTCCGCCCGACCACCCGTCGGACTGATGAGGCCCGTCAGCATCTTGATGGTCGTGGTCTTCCCTGCCCCGTTTGGCCCGAGAAACCCGAAGATATCTCCGCGGTCGACTTGGAAGGAGATGTCCTTCACCGCTTGGACGCGCCGCATGAAGAACCCCTGTCGGAATTCCTTCTGCAGGCGCTCGACCCGAATCACCGCATCTGTCACGTTAGCCGCGGACGGTAGCGCTCATGGGTTATGGGGTAAAGCCGCTCGAATACGCTGGAAACACCTGAGAAGGTCCGCGACGCGGCCATTTTTCGTCGGACGCCGAAAGGATGATAGAAAGCGGTGCGGGTGTGCCTGCTGATTCTGAGACGTCGCGACGGAACCGAGGAGAACGAGGAAAGATGAACCGGGTAGGATTGTCGTCGATTTCGCTGGCGGGGTGGCTGTGGACGGTGGGGGCACACGCACAACAACCAGCACCGCTACCCCCGCCTGCGCCCGCCGCGACTCCGGCGCCGGCCGCGGCTCCGCCGCCTCCCATTGCAGACGCGCCCCCTCCTATTGCGGACGCGCCTCCTCCCATCCCGGACGCGCCGGCCCCCGCCCCCGCCGCGACCGCATCCGCCAGCGGTAGCCTCGACTTGGACGAGGGAGCTGAAGCCTCGGCAAGCCTCGGCTCGCAGGAAGGGGGGCCGAGCGAGTACGAAAAGCGCTGGCGCAAGAGCTCGCTGCACATCCAAAACAACATCTCGGGCTCGACTGGCTTGCTACGGGTGAGTGAGGCGGGCTCCGGCGCGCCCGGCACCTTCCGCGTTTCGCTCAGCGGCAGCTATTTCACGAGCTCCGGGTTTCTGTGCAGCGCCTCCAATCGGTGCCCCACGTTCCCGAACAGCTCCGACACGCCGACGGCCTCGGACGAGATCGACGCGATGGGCGCTCACCTCGGCCTTTCGGCCACCGTCCTCCCCTTTTTGGAAGCCTATTTGGGCTTTCACAACCGCGCCGTGAGCAACACGCGCGGCCGCCCGCAGCTGCTGCAGGTGCTGGGTGACACGAACCTGGGCGTCAAAGCTTTCATGCCGAAGACCCCCGACTCCATCTTCCACTTCGGTGGTGAGCTGGAGCTTTGGCTCCTCAACGGCACCGGCGGCGTCGGGCTGGACGGCGGCGGCACGAGCCTGGTCATGCGCGCCCTCGCCACCGCGGACTTGAACAACCGCGTCAACCCGGACGACAACATCCCGCTGCGCTTCCACGCCAACTTCGCTTACAAGCTCGACAACTCTTCCAAGGTCATCTCGGATCTGGAGAACACTCCGCGCCCGCGCGGACGCGGCGGGCCCATCTCGCGCATCGAGCGCTTCGGCTTGAACATCAACCGCGTGGACTTCGTGAGCATGGCGTTCGCGGCGGAGTACGACCACGCCGTCATTCGCCCGTTCTTGGAGTGGTCGCTGGACATTCCGTTGAACCGCCAGGACTACGTCTGCAATCTGGACGACGTGAGGCTCGCCGGAGAGGGCTGCCTCGGGGAAAATCAAGGCTTCGGGTCTTCGCCTTCACGCCTCACGCTCGGTACGCGCGTTTATCCGTGGGCCGACCACGGGCTCGCGCTGCTCGGCGCCTTCGACATCGGCACCGGCGCGACGAGCACGTTCGTAGAAGAAGTGGCGCCGGAGCCGCCTTGGAACCTCTGGTTCGGTCTCGCGTACGCGGTGGACACCGTTGCCCCGCCGCCCGTCATCAAGCAGGTGGAGAAGCCTGCTCCCCCCGCGGCAGCCGCGTCCGCCCCGCGCGCCTACGTGGCCGGCGTGGTCACGGAGCGCGGAACGCAGACGCCGATCGCCGGCGCCGTGCTGCGCTACGATGGTCGTAACATCACCGGTATGGTGGCGGCCGACGACGGCACTTTCCGCTCCACGGATCTCGAGTCCGGCACCTACACCCTCAACGTCACGGCGCAGGGCTATCGAGACGGCCAGTGCATCGCCACGGTGCCGCCGCCCGGCGCCACCCCGGCCCCAGCCGCCCCGGCTCCGGCCGCTCCCGGCGCCCCCACCCCGCCTGCCGTCTCCACGCCCGGCGGCGTCGCGGCCGGCAGCGGAGGCAACACGGTCGTCAACGTCATCTGCGAGTTGGAAGCGCTGCCCAAGGTCGGCACTGTCGTCGGCGCGGTGAGCGACGGCGAGACCGGTCAGCCGGTGACCGGCGCGCGCATCACGGTGACGGACCCGCTCAGTCGCTCGCTCGAGCTCACGGCGGACGGCAGCGGCGCCTTCAGCGTGGGCAACGTGAAGCCGGGCACCGTCAAACTGTCGGTGGACGCGGCCGGCTACTTCACGAGCGCCATCGAGGTGCAGGTGGAGTCACGCAAAGAGGTGCAAGCGCGCATCGTCTTGAACAAGCGCCCCGCGGTACCGAACGTGGTCGTCGCCGGCCGCGAGGTAAAGTTGAAGAAGGAAGTCCACTTCCAGCACGACTCCACCGACATCCTGCCGGACTCGTTCGGGCTGCTGGAGGAGCTGGCTGAGCTTTTCAAGACCAAGCCGGAGATTCGCCTCGCGGAGGTCCAGGGCCACACCGACAACACCGGCTCGGCCGTGTACAACCAGCGGCTCAGCCAGGGCCGCGCGCAAGCGGTGGTGGACGCCTTGGTACGCCTCGGCGTCGGTTCGGACCGCCTCGTCGCCAAGGGCTACGGCGCGGACAAGCCGATCGCTCCGAACAACACGGACGCGAATCGCGCGAAGAATCGCCGGGTGCAGGTGATGATTCAGCAGAAGTAACGGCGGCCGTAGAGAGCTCACCGGTGGCGCGAGCCCGTTTCGCGCCCCGGTGACACGGCGGTTTTGGGCGTGCATGGCGTGACGGGCGCCACAATCAGCAGCACGCCTGGCTCACTCTTATCACTTCGATGTCGAGTTCGGTGACGCGCGCCACGAGCCGCGTTTCGCTCAGCTAAAGCATCGAGCATGCGATTCGGGTTGAGCCTAGCTCGAGGGTTGGCTGCGATTTCGATCTGTAGCGCCGTTGCCGGCGCCTGCTCCGCCGGCAGTAGCGGCGGCAAAGGCGGTCCCACCCCCAGCGGCAGCAACGGCAGCGGCGGCGGCAGCGCGATCATCGACCCAGGCTCGGGCGGTAGCACTGGCAACCCGACTCTGAACAAGTGCACCCAAGCCCGCGACTGTGGAACGGGCGAAGTGTGCGTGCTCCTTCCGACCGGCGGCCTCTGCAGCGCGGACGGCGGCCCATGCACCGCGGCCGGCAACGAGTGCAACAACGACACCTTTTGCTGCATGCCGGAGGACGGCTGCCTGATCGACGGCGTCTCGACTCCGACGTGCGTCTCCAACGGTGCGCGGCCGGTGAACGAGATGTGCAAGAACTCCGCGACGGTGAGCAGCTTCTCACCGGATCTGCAGTGTGCGTGGCGCGGTCCGGAAGCGGGCGACCCGTTCATGGACAGCGTGCACGTGCTCACGACCCCGCTCGTCGCGAACCTCCCCACGGAGTCGGGCACGGCGGCCGAGATCGTGATCGTGACCAGCAACGGCGAGGCCGACGCTTCCGCCGGCGGTCACATCCGCATTTTGAACGGTCAAACTTGCAAACAGATCGAGGTGATTCAGGCCGGCGGCTTGATCCGCGATGCCGCGACGCCCTCCCTGGCGGACTTGGACGGCGACGGAGCGATGGAAATCGTCGCGCGCCTCAACGCGGGCGGGCTCGTGGCCTTCAAGTTCGACGGCACTCAATACGTTCCGATGTGGCAGGCGCAAAACGCGGCTGAGGCAGGCAAAAGTGTGTGGGACGGCGTCTCCATCCACGACCTCAACGACGACGGAATGCCGGAAATCGTCGCGCGCGGCGGCCAGGTCTTCAACGGGCAGACGGGCGCCGTCATCGCCGGTGACAACCCGAGCATCTTCCTCACTTCGGATCCCGTGCTCGGTGATTTAGACGGTGATGGCAAAGTGGAGCTCGTCGCCAACAAGGTCTTCCGCTGGAGTGGCGCGGCTTGGGCAGAGGCGTATCCCGGTCTCGGGGTCACCGCGCTCGCGCAGTCGCCCGCGTTCTTCGCCTTCGCAGATTTCGGGACGCCGAGCGCAGGGGAAGCGTTCGACCCGACCAAGCTGGACGGGCGCGCGGAGGTCGTCGGCGTGGGTCCGACCGGCGGCAACGAGGCCACCGGCGTCGTGAAGATCTACACGCTCGAAGGCGCAAAAGTGCTCGACTACAGCTTCCCGCCGCACCAACTCGGTGACTGTAAGAGCGGGCAAGCGACGGGCGAGCGCGGCGGACCTCCCACCATCGGTGACTTCGACGGCGACGGCCTCCCCGAGCTCGCGACGGCCGGCGCCTTCGCCTACCGGGTCTTCGACCTCGGCTGCGACGGCGCCTGCAAGGATCCGACGAACAAGATCCTCTGGGAGTCGCCGACTCAGGACTGCAGCTCGGCCATGACCGGCTCCACGATTTTCGACTTCGAGGGCGACGGCAAGGCCGAAGCCGTCTACTCCGACGAGTGCTTCACGCGGGTTTACGACGGTGAAACCGGGGCCGTGAAGTTCTCCACTCCCCGCAACTCCGCGACGTGGTGGGAGCAGCCGGTGGTCGCCGATCCGGACAACTCGGATCGCTCCAAGATCATCTTTAGCGGCGCCCCGCTCTTCTACGGCTTCTCCTACTGCGGCAGCCCCCAAGCGGCCCGCAACTGTGAGTCGGCTGGGCGTAATACGGGCGGTTGCGTGGACAATCTGTGGCCCGGCGTCACCTGCGAAAAAAACGACGAGTGCGTCTCCGGCAGCTGCGTGGAGGGCTTCTGCCGCTGCACGACCGACGCCGACTGCGGCAACACGTACGTCGATGATGTCGCCAACCCCAACAACGTGCTCGTCGGCTTGGCTTGCCACAAGCCCCTCGCCGGCACGCCCGGGGCCGGCAACGTGTGCCGCGCCGAGTTCGGTAACGTCACCACCTTCCCAGTGGCGCAACAGAACTTCGCGGGGGTGTTCGTGTACCGCGACAAGCTGGACCGCTGGGCATCTTCCCGCAACCTGTGGAACCAGCACGCCTACTCGATCACGAACATCAACGACGACGGCAAGGTTCCGAAGACGTCCGAGTGGCAACAGAATTTCAAGACGGCCGGTTTGAACAACTACCGACAGAACCGCCAAGGCGCGACGTCGCAGGAGCTCGCCGACATCACGGGCGCGCTCTCCGCCGCGACCGCGTGCCGGCTCACCGCCGACAACCAGGTCATCTTCACCGGTCGTATCTGCAACCGCGGCCTGCGCGGGGTCGGCTCCAACATGCCGGCCGCCTTCTACCTAGGTGACGACCGCACGACTCCGCTCTGCCAAACCCAAACCCCCGGGCCCGTACCGAAGGGCGAGTGCCAAAACATCGAGTGCACGATTCCCAAGGCCGACGTTCCGCCCAGCTCGACGATCGCCATGATCGTCAACGACGTCGGCGGCGGAAATCGCCTCGTGGACGAGTGCAACTACGACAACAACGTCGCGCAGGTCAAAGTCGCGAAGTGCGACGTACCGAAGTGACGCGCGCGGGCGCGGCCGAACCCGTGTTCACCAGTGGTAGGTGACGCCCGCGTTGATGAAGTTCAGGTCCTGCTTTTCGCCGGGAAGCAGCGAGTAGTCCGCGCGCGGCGCGCCGTACCAGCGCGCCATGAAACGGAAGTAGTCGAGGCCGAGCACGACGCTTTCCGTAGCGTGATAGTAGAGCGAGGCCGAGACGCCAATCTGCTGGTGGATCACGCTCAGGCCCGTGTTGAGGCGGTCGCTCGTCAGCTGGTCCGCGCTTGCCACGCCGGCGCCAGCGCCGACCTGGAGCTTGCCGAACACCAGAGCTCCCTGCCCATACACGCCCGTAAACGTGCGAATCTCGCGAGTGGTGCTGCTCACCGACACCGTGGATTTCTGCAGCGCATAGGTCATGCCGATGCCGCGGCCGCGGTACGCCGAGATGCCGAGACGCACGGGGCCGATCTCGAGCCGTGCGCCGCCGCTCGCACCCCAGACCGACGTCTTCTGGTTGGTCTTCACGGCCGCGCCCGTAACGGGGTCGGTCGACTCGTCGACGCGCCCGAGCGGCTGGTAAAGGCCTTCGACGCCCAGCTTGAGGAGCCCGGCCCCGCCCAGCTTGGTCTCGAAGGTTAGCGCGCCTTCCGGCCGGACGAGCGGAGCGCGTGACCACTCCGGTGCGAGCACGATTGGATCATAGAGGCCGACGTTCGCCTGAAAGCCGCCGATCTGGGGCGTGGAGTAGGCAAAGCCAGCCGAGTAGCCCGGGAACGCCACGCCAGTACCGATGTGACCGCACGCCGGTCCGACCTCGTCCGTGCACGGCAGGCCGACGCCGTAGGGGTGGCCGTATTTGTAATCGATCTCCGTCGACATGCGCCCGAACCAGCCGAAGGT
>JAQSWN010000349.1 GCA_029266615.1 Polyangiaceae bacterium | reverse complement strand
GCGGCGTGGAGCTCGGGCGCCTGGAGCTGGAGGTGGGGCTCGGCACTTTCAAGCCCGTCGTTGCGGAAGATCTCGGGGATCACGTCATGCACGAAGAGCGGTTTCAGGTCGGTACACAGCTCGTGGAGCAGGTCTCCCGCGCGCGGCAGCGGGGCCGGCCGGTGGTGGCGGTCGGCACGACCGTGGTTCGAGCACTGGAGTCTGCCGCGGATCCGGATCGGCTCGGGCAAGTACGGCCCGAGAGCGCAGCGACCCGCCTCCTGATAAAGCCCGGCTATGCTTTCCGAATCGTGGACGCCTTGCTGACGAATTTTCATCAACCCAAGAGCACCCTACTTGCGCTGGTCGCCGCCTTCGCCGGTTACGACGCCATGCGCGCGGCCTACGCGGCTGCGGTCGCGGAGCGCTACCGATTTCTCTCGTTCGGCGACGCCATGTGGCTACCGAGGCGCGCATGACGGTGCGGTACGAGCTCGACGCTAGCTCCGGCCACGCGCGCGCCGGCCGCATCCTGACGAGTCACGGCGAGGTACCGACGCCAGCGTTCATGCCCGTCGGCACGCAAGCGAGCGTGAAGGCGCTGTCGTCGGAGGAGGTGGCAGGCACGGGTGCTCGCATGCAGATCATGAACACTTACCACCTGTGGCTGCGGCCCGGGCCCGAGCGAGTCGCGGAGCTCGGTGGGTTGCACGGCTTTGCGCGCTGGCCGCACGCGATCGCCACCGACTCAGGTGGGTTTCAGGCCTTCTCGCTCGCGGAGCGCACCAAGATGAGTGAGGACGGCTTCGAGTTCTCGTCCCACTTGGACGGCAAGCGCATGAAGCTGACGCCTGAAGAGGCGATGCGCATCCAAGGCTTGCTCGGCGCGGACATCGCGATGCAGCTCGACGTGTGCTCGAACGGCAACGCGGCCCTGCCGGAGCTGGTGGCGGCGGTGGAGCGCACCACGCGCTGGGCCGAGCGGTGCTTGGCGGCGCAGACGCCCGGTCAGGCGTTGTTCGGCATCGTGCAGGGCGGGACGAACGTGGAGCTTCGCTTACAGCACGCCGAGACGCTCGCTCAGCTCCCGTTTCAGGGCTTGGCCCTCGGCGGCTTCAGCGTCGGGGAGCCACCGGAGCTCATGCTGGGAACCCCGGAGGATTTGCTGATCGCCATCGGCGCGGGGGTGGATTTGTTCGACTGCGTGATGCCCACCCGAAACGCTCGCAATGGCCAAGCCTTCACCTGGCACGGCAAAGTCACGATCAAGAACGCGCGCTACAAGGATGACCCGCTGCCGCTCGACCCTGACTGCGGCTGCTCGGCGTGCCGCGCCGGCTATAGCCGCGCCTACCTCCGGCATCTCTTCGTCGCAGGTGAGATATTGGCGCTGCGGATGCTGAGCGAGCACAACCTGACGCTGTACGCGCGGCTGATGCGTGAGGCGCGCGCGGCGGTGCTCGCGGGAACGTACGCGGATTTTGCGGCGGAACGGCTCGCAGTTTTCCGGAACTTGCCCGATACTAACGAGCTTCGATGAGCGAGAAGAAACAGCTCGGTAAGATCCTGTTGCGCCAAAGGGCGCTCAGCCCCGAAGAGCTGGAACGCGCGCTCAAGGAGCAAAAGGGAGGGCGGCTCGCCTCGCGGCTGGCCGCTTCCGGAGCGATCACGGACGTGGCGGCGCTCAAAGCGCTGAGTGAGCAGCACGGCATTCCCGGTATCGATTTGGGACAGGTTTGCCTGCGCTTGGAGGACCTGGAGCTCCTGCCGCGGGAGATTGCCGAAAAGCACCTCATCTTGCCCGTGCTCGTGCGAGACGACCGCCTCTTCATCGCGATGGCGAATCCGCGGGAGAAGAAGGTGCTGGACGAGCTGGAGTTCGTCACCGGGAAGAAAGTCTTCCCCTATGTCGCGCTCGAAGGCCCGCTGTCGGCCGTCATCGAGGAAGCGTACGACCGAAAGACTCGCGGCGAAGAATACTACGTCGGCCCACACTGCCCCGACGACGTGAAGGCCAAGTTAGGAGCCGAGGCCGAGCCCGTCGCGGCGGAAGAGCACTTCTTCAGTCGGTCGGAGCCGAGCATCCCGCCCCTCCAGGCGCCCGGGGTCGTCGTAGACGACGAAGTCGAAGCCCTGTCGCGTCGCGAAGACGTCGAAGAGGCCGACTTCGGAGAAATGTCGCGGGAGCTGAGCGTCGTGACCGACATGCCGGAGCACGACTCGAGTCCTGCGGCCACGGACGCGTCCGGCAAGACCATCTTGGTCGTGGACGACGAGACCGACATCCGCAAAATGCTCGTGCGCTTGCTCACCCGCGCCGGCCACTACGTCATCGAGGCCGACAAGGGGCTTACCGCGCTCAAGCTCGTCAAGGAGCGTCACCCGGATCTGATCGTCCTGGACGCGATGCTGCCGGAGGTGCACGGCTTCGACATCGCGCGGCGTATCAAGGGCAGCCAGCGCTACGGCAAGATCCCAATCATCATGGTGAGCGCCGTTTATCGCGGCTGGCGTTATGCCGAAGATCTAAAGGCCAGCTGCGGCGTCGATCACTTCATCGAGAAGCCGTTCCGAATCGCAGAGGTCCTGGCCGCGGTGGACGCGAGTTTGCGACAGCTTGCCCCAGCCGACGCGCCGGACGTATCCGGCGAAGCCGAGGCAGCTTTGAACGCTGGGGTACAAGCGTACAAGGCCGGACGGTTGGACGAGGCAATAGCGCACCTCAAGCGGGGCATTGGTATCGACCCGCTCGCTTACAGACTGCACTTTCACCTGGGATTGCTTTATGGCAAACGGGGCCAGGTCTACGACGCGGTGGGCGAGCTCGAAACCGCCGTCGAGATTAATTCGCGCCACTTTCCCGCCGTCAAGAACCTCGCGATCCTGTACCAGAAGGCCGGATTCCGTAACAAGGCGGTTGAAATGTGGGGCCGGGCGCTGTCTCTAGCCCCCGACGACGAAACGAAGCAGTCAATCCGAGAGCATTTGCTGAATCTTTTGTAAGGCTGCGTCGGGCTCGTTCTTTTTTTAAAGCGCGCCTTTTTGGGGCCGGGCTAAGCTCAGCCCCCATTCTTTCTTGGGTCACTTTCGTCTCTGAATCGGCGTCTCCAGAACCTCAGGCCTCGTGCGACGGCGCTCCGCTGAATGAAGTTTCTCTGTCCCAGCTGTAAAGCGAAGTACCAGATCGCCGACGAGAAGGTAGCGGGGCGGTCCGTGCGCATGAAGTGCCGCAAGTGCGGCTTCATGATTCAGGTGTCGAGCGCCATGGCTGCGCCCGGCGGGCTCGACAGTGAGCCGCCTGAAATGGGCGATGCGCTCAGCCTTGCGCCTGCCGCGGACACCTCGGCGGTACCGTCGCCGGTCGCTCCCGCTCCTGCGGCAGCACTGCCGAAGAGCGCGCCAAAGGTGGCGCCTGCGCCGTCGCCCACGGGCGCTGCTCCGGCGGGAGCTTCGAGCGGTTCTTCTGCAAAGCCCGCCGTGCCGAAAACCGCAGCGTCCCGCGGCTCCGCCCGCGCGCGCGAGCGTGCCCAAGCCTGCGGGCTCAACGTCGCTCATCGGCGCAAAGAGCCCGGCGCTGCGCCCCACGGGCAGCGGCGGTGGTGCGGGGGTGCCTGCGCCGGCAGCGCCGGTTTCCCCTTCACCGGCCGCGCCGGCGGTTGGCCCGGCAAACGCCGTGGCCTCTTCGCCGGCCGCGCCCGCCGTCATGAAGCCGGCTCCCGTGGTGGCGCCAATCGTCAAAGAGCTCCCGAGGGACTTCGAGGGCGACGACGAGGTGACGCGCATGGCGGACGCCGGCGCGCTTGCCGGCGCTTTCAGCCTCGCATTCGGAGGCGGTGGAACCGCCGCCGCACCGGCGCCCGAGTCCGAGCTGCCACTCAGCATGCCGGGCGACGAGTGGTTCGTCGGCATCAACGGCGTGCCTGTCGGTCCTATCCGCCTGAGCGAGCTGCGCTCGAAAGCGGCTTCTGGCGCGGTGACGAAAGAGTCGCTCGTTTGGCGCGACGGCTTCGAAGACTGGCGTCCCCTCAAGACGTACCCAGAGCTGCTCGCTATCGTCGAGGAAGGCGTGTCGAGCGCGCGCGCGTCGCTCACACCGTTCGTCCCTTCCGTCGCCGAAGGCAAGAGCCTCACGGCAACCCCCGGCATCGTGGCCCCGGTGGAGTCGTCGGCGCTGCAGCCGCCTTCCCCGAGCGCGGTCACGGGCTCCGCCGTCGTCACTGACGATTTCTCGGCCCTCGTGCCGCCGCGCCGCGGCACCTCGCCCATGGTTTGGGTCGCGATGGTGATCGCGATCGGCCTCGGTTTGACGCTCGGGTTCGTGCTCTTCGGCGGGAAGAAAGAGCCGGAGACGCGCATCGTCGAAAAGATCGTCGAGAAGGAAGTGCCGGCCAAGGACACGCAGGCGCCGGTCGCTGCCAATGACCAGCCGGGCGAAACTGTGCTCGCGGATCCGCAAGGGCCCAAAAAGGCGGGCAGCGGCTCCGGCAAGGCGGCCACGACCTCGGCGCCGACGACGGATGAAAAGCCGAACGCTGGCCTCAAGGGGCTCACGGGGCTGAGCGGCCTTGGGCCGGCGAGCGGCCCCGCCACGGGCGGTCCTTCCGGCGCGACGGGCGGCGGCGGAGCGCAGCTAGACGGCGGACAGATTCAATCCACGGTTTCGCGCTACACGGGCAGCGTGAAGCGTCGTTGCTGGCAACCGGCGCTCGACGCTCGCGCGAAGGACGCGCCCATGACCGCGAAGGTCACGGTCACCATCACGGTGACCGGCACTGGCTCCGTCCAAAACGCGACTACTACCGGCGACCCCCGCGGCTACACCGGCCTCGCCAACTGCATCGCCAGCAGCGTGCGGTCCTGGCAGTTCCCCGCGTCCGGCGGCACGACAATCGCGAACGTGCCCTTCGTGTTCGCCGGCCAGTGAGAGCGCGAAGCGCTCTCACTGGGTTTGGTTCGCGCCTGCGCTCGTTCGAGTTCGCGCGCCTCGTCATTGGCGGCGGGGCGGACCCAAAATTCTCCGCTCCCGTAACTCTCGTCTCCTGTCTCTTGTGGATCGCGGTTCGGCCGAGCAGAGACGGGCGGGCGAAGCCGCGGGACCTAGCGACGCCACGGAGTGACTGCGAGGGGGCGGCGGCGGGGCAGCCCCAAAAATAAATGCTCCCGGCGAGTTACCTCACCGGGAGCAGTACGAGAGCTCCGTAAGCCGGGTTCTGTGCGCCGCGTTCGTTGCCTTGCGCGGCGTGGCGGTCATTCCTCTGGGACGCACGTTACCGTGCGCCTCGTGCGGCCTACCCAGAGGCTCGGGCGGGCAGCCCTCGAACGCCTCTCTACGTGGCCTTGCTCCGGATGGGGTTTGCCGTGCCAGAGCCGTTACCGGCTCTGCGGTGGGCTCTTACCCCACCGTTTCACCCTTACCTGATGCGACGTGAATCGGTCAGGCGGTTCGCTTTTCTGTGGCACTTTCCTCGAGGTTTCCCTCACCGGGCGTTACCCGGCATCCTGCCCTGCGGAGCCCGGACTTTCCTCTCGAGCCGAAGCTCGAGCGAGCGCCTGTTGCTCTCGGACCGCGGCACCATAGTGAAATGAGAAGAGGGGAGCAATCTCTCGATCGCCCCCCTCTCGTGAGGACAGTGAGGGTCCGGAGCTTAGGCGGCGTCGAGGTCGATGGTGACGCCCGCGGCTTCCGACAGTTGGCTGATGCGGCCCTTCAGCTTGCGACGGGCGCGAGCCTCCAGCTGGCGAGCGCGCTCGCGAGAGACGCCGAGGCGGCGACCGATCTCCGCGAGTGATAGCTCGTCCTCGCGGTCGGCCATGAGCCGCTTCTCCACGATGTAGCGTTCGCGCTTGTCCAGGTGCTCGAGCGAATTGCGCACCAGGTCTTCTACGCTGAGGCGTGTCTCTTGGTCGCCAACTTGCTGCTCTTGGTTGTTGCCGGGGGCGACGAGCGTATCCAAAACCGTGGTCGCCGAGTCGTCCCAAACTTGGGCGTCGAGCGAAAGGTCGCGCGACTCGAGGCGGCGGACCATGGCCGTGACCTTCTCCACCGGCATGTTCATGGCTTTGCTGAGCAGCTCGTCCGCTTCTGGACCTTCGCCGACCAGGTTGGTGATGCGGACGCGCTCACGGCGCAGCTTGAAGAAGGTCTTGGAGCGGAGGGCGCCGGAGCCCACGCCGACCAAGCTCCACGACCGAATGATGTAATTGAGGATGTACGCGCGGATCCAGTAGGCGGCGTAGGTGACGAAACGCGTGCCGCGGCTGGCGTCGAACTTGGAGAGCGCGTGCACGATGCCGAAGTTTCCTTCGGCGACCAGGTCCGCAACGGGCAGGCCGTAGCGACGGTACTTGAGCGCGATGGCAACGACGTGGCGCAAGTGGGCGCGGACCAGCGTCTCGCGAGCGACCTCGCTACCGCCCTCGCGGTAAGCACGGACGAGCTCCAGCTCTTCTTCGCGCGTGTTCTGGGGATAATGCTGGACGGTGCGAACGTATGTCTGAAAGGACGAGTCCTGGCTTGTCATGACGACCTCGGGCGGGGTCTTTGCCTCGCATGGGGCCTACGAGGTCGTCGGGGACGAAGTTCCGCAAAGTTACATTAAGTAGGAACTTCGTACGCCAGGGCACGCTGCTGGGACGACGGGACAACCTTTTCGTGTTGGATTGTCCACTCGGCGACAGCCGAACCGTAGCCCGGCTGTCCTCCAGCCGTCAGCGGTCCGTCAGACTTTGAACGAGGAGCCGCAACCGCAAGATCCGGTCACGTTCGGGTTACCGAACTTGAAGCCGGCGCCGTGCGCCCCCTCGACGTAGTCAATCTCCGTCCCATCCAGATACTGGTAGCTCAGAGGATCCACGAAAAGCTGAACCCCGTGCGCTTCGTAACGCTCATCCATATCCGTCGGCTTGTCCTCGAAGTACAAGTCGTACTGGAAGCCGGCGCAGCCACCACCGATGACGCGCAGGCGCAGGCCTTGGCCGTCCAGGCCCTCGGACTGAGAAATTTCACGAACCTTGTCGGCGGCGAGGGGAGTGATTGAGATCATCTTTCAACCGTAGCTTCTGTGGGGCCGGGCAGGATTCCCGGGGTCAGAGGTAGTATAAGCGCGAGGACATCGTGAAACCAGCCCACCTTGTAGCTTGTTGTTCAGCTCTTGGCGTCGCTTTTATGGCGAGCAGCGCCCTGGCCCAAACCACGGACGAGCCCGTGGCCGCCACGCCGGCCCCGCCTCCGACGCCGCTACCCCCCAGCTCGGACCCCCTGCCTCCCCCTCCGCCTCCCAAGGGGGGGCCCCCGCCAGGGCCGCAGGGAAAGATGGTGATTTCCAACCCGCCCGTACCGGCTGCGATCCCGCGGGGGGGCTATCACGTGCACGACGGCTTTTACCTGCGAGTCGCCGCGGGCATCGGCGGTGGTCACGCCAGCATTTCCAGTGACGAGGGCGGCCGCAATTTCGGGGTGGGCGGCGCTGGCTTGGCGCTGAACCTCTGGATGGGCGGGACGCCTTGGCGCGGCATCGCGCTTGGCGGCCTGGCATCTTGGCAGGGTATGAGCGACGGGGACACCGTCGTGGAGGGTCAGGAAACAGGCCTAGGAGCGAACGGCAGCGTGCTCTTGGTGGGTCCGTTCGTGGACGCGTTCCCAGATCCCCTGCGCGGCCTGCACTTCGGTGGCTCGTTGGCGCTCGCCTTGTTGAACACGAAGGGTGACAGCAGCGTCCTGCGCGATAACTATCGCGTGAGAAACTACGAGGGCGGCGGCCTCGGCGCCTCCGCTTGGATCGGTTACGCCGGCTGGGTTGGCCCGGAGTTTTCGCTCGGTGGCCTGGTGCAGCTGACCGGCTACGGCACGGCGAAGAAAGAAGAAGGGCTCGACCGTCGCGGCTCGGGTTGGGCGCTGAGCGTCTCGCTCACCGCCCTCTACCACTGAGCGCTCTCGCTCACTCCAGCCGCAGCAAGTTGCCGGACCGGCACGCGAGCAGCACCGCGCGCGGTCCGGCCGGCAGCAGGCCGAGCGGATCCGGGCAGGCGCTGTTCGGGATCGAAGATACTTCGCCAGTGGGGGCGATGACGACGACGTCCGCGCCCGCGCGCGCGACCAGCAGTCGACCGTCCGTGAGCAGCAGCGCGTCTTCCGCGCCCGGAGCTTTGCGCGCTCCAGGGTCGAACGGCACTCGCTGAGCTTCGCTGCCGTCCGCGCGGTAGCGGACCAGTAACCCGTCGCTACTAAAGGCATGCGCTACCCGCTCGGCGCCGACGAGCACGGGGCCGTCCAACGCGAGCGTGGCGTCCTCCACCGACGCGCGCACGCGGCGCAGCGCGAGGTCGAAGCTCACTAAACGATGTGACCCGCTGCGCGCCTGCAGCAGGTGCGTGTCCGCGGCGACGCTCACCGCGCTGGCCACTCCGCCCAAATCCCCCAGCTTGCTGAGGCGGCCGGCGCTGTCCAGCCGGAACACCGAACCGAGCGCGCTCACGTAGAACAAGCCGGCGTCGGTCTCAAGGAGCTCCAGGGGCGTCTCCGGCAGCGAGCGCCGAAACACGAGGTCCCCGCTGGCGCTGAGCTTGACGACCAAGGAGTTACTGGCCGTCACCACGCCGCCGTCGCGCGACGCCAGGATGCTGCGCGCGGTGAAATCTGCGTCGCCGAGCGGTGTTTCCGCGCGCACGCCGCCGCGCGCGTCGATGAGCGCGACCGCGCCGCCGCTCACGAACGCGACGCGTCCACTGGAGGTGACGACCGGCGCCGACGCGGGTTCTGCCGGAAGCTTGAGCGACACCAGCAGCTTGCCGTTCGCGTCGAAGCGCGAGGCGCGCGGCGTGGGGTGCAGCACGAAGAACCCCCCTTCCGCTTCCGTGACCAGCCCTCGCCCGATGCCATACGCAATGCGCAAGCGCCGGCCCACGCGCGGCGTGGCGGCGAGATTCACCGCGCCGCGATGCGAG
>JAQSWN010000348.1 GCA_029266615.1 Polyangiaceae bacterium | reverse complement strand
GAAGAAGTTCGACAAGTTCAGCTACTGGTTCGGCGTTTACAACGGCGAAGGCCAGAACAACCTGGACTCGAACGACCAGAAAGATCTCGCGCTGCGCGTGGAGGTGTACCCCATCAAGGAGCTCACGGTCGCCGCTGTCGGCTACGTAAGCGTCGGTGATCGCAACCTCGTCAACACCAAGGACCGCATCGAAGCCGACGTGAAGTTCGAGAAGTACGGCCTCTTGCTCCAGGCGGAAGCGATTCGCGGCTGGGACGTCGTTGGCAACGCTGCCGCCTCCCGTCGAATCAGTGGGCAGGGCTTCTACATCCTGGCGGGCTACACCTTGTTCGACAAACTACAGCCGGTCGTGCGCATCGGCGCCGTGGATCCGGAGATCGGCGCGGACGAACGCGGCTCGACCGACGTGCGCGCCGTCGCTCCCACGGACGAGATGACCGCCTACGAGTTCGGCGTGAACTATTACTTGAAGCAGCACGACGCGAAGCTTCAGCTCGCGGGTAGCTTTTTCGACCCGGAGCAGCGCGTCGCGAACACGACTTTCGACCTGATCCTCGCGGCTCAAGTCGCGTTCTGAATCGCGCTACAGAGCAGCCTCGCGCCCGTACCGCGACAGCATGCGCGCTGTATCTAACTGCTTGAATTGGCTGAATTTTTCGTTCTTGGGCGAAGCGATGGGCGGGCGTGGTGTCACCGAAACGTCACGAAGCTGTTTCGGCTCCGCCGCGCCTGGTCTCGTGCCTTCGGTTAGGAGACACCCGATGTTGTTTGGACGACGTGAGCTCTTGGTTTTGGCGGCAGGTCTGACCTTCGCCTGCAACAAGCCTGCACCCGCGGGGGACGACAAGTCGGCGGGTGCTGGTAGCCCCGCGCCGGTCCCGAGCCAGGCCGGGCCCGTCTCGCTCAACGGCGCGGGCGCGACGTTTCCCTATCCGCTCTATTCGAAGTGGATCGCCGAGTACAACAAGCAGTTTCCGAACATCAAGATCAACTACCAGTCAATCGGCTCGGGCGGCGGCATCCGCCAGATCATCGCCGGTACGGTGGACTTCGGCGCCACCGACGCGCCGATGAAGGACGACGAAGCCAAGCAGGCCCCCGGCAAGCTTTACCACGTGCCGACGACGATCGGCGCGGTGGTGGTCTGTTACAACTTGCCCGAGGTCACGACCGGCCCGCTCAAGCTGTCGCCGGACGTGCTCGCCGACATCTACCTGGGCAAGATCAAGAAGTGGAACGACGCGAAGATCGCGGCCGACAACCAGGACGCGAAGCTGCCGGCGAAGGACATCTCCGTCGTGTACCGCACCGACGGCAGCGGCACGACCAACGTGTACACCGACTACCTCGCGGCCGTCAGCGCGGAGTGGAAAGAGAAGGTTGGCGTTGGCAAGAGCGTGAAGTGGCCGGTCGGCCTTGGCGCCAAGGGCAACGAAGGCGTCACCGGTCAGATCAAGACCACGCCTTACACCATCGGTTACACCGAACGCGCCTACGCCACGCAGAACAAGCTGCCGATGGCCGAGCTGAAGAACAAGGCCGGCAAGTTCATCGCGCCCACCACCGCCGCCATGTCCGCCGCCGCCAGCGGCGTAGAAATGCCAGCCGAGCTGTACGTCTCGCTCGTCAACTCCGCAGCGGAAGACGCTTATCCGATCGCCGGCTACACGTACCTGCTCGTGTACGCAGACGCGAAGGACCCGGTGAAGGGTGAAGCCATCGCCAAGTACCTGTGGTGGACGCTCCACGACGGCCAGAAGTTCGCGGAGACGCTCGACTACGCACCCCTCCCCGAAAAGGTCGTCGGACTGGTGGAGGCTCGGTTGAAGGAGCTCACCGGCGGCGGCAAGAAGCTGCTCTGAGCGACCCATGACGACCCAGGAAGGCGCGTCGCTCGTTCGTCCGAGATCGAAGCTGCGCCTCGCGTTCGGTCGCGAGGCGAATTTCGGAGACCTGACCTTCCGCAGGATCACGGCGTTGTTCGCCGGCTCGGTAATCGTGATTCTGCTGTGGATGGCGCTGGAGATGGGCCTCGCCGCCAAGCTGAGCCTCGCTCACTTCGGGCTCGGCTTCATCACGGGGACGGATTGGAACCCGGTTCAGGATCGGTACGGCGCGCTGCCTTTCATCTACGGCACCGTCGTTTCGTCGATCTTGGCGTTGCTCATCGCGGTGCCGATCTCGCTCGGCATCGCGATCTATCTCTCGGAGCTGGCCCACCCGAAGCTGCGCACGCCGATGGGCTTTTTGGTAGAGCTCTTGGCGGCGGTGCCGAGCGTCGTTTACGGCCTCTGGGGCATCTTCGCGCTCGCGCCTTGGCTGCGCGAGACGGTCGAGCCGCTGCTCGCCAGGTTCTTGGGTTTCTTGCCGTTCTTTCAGGGCCCTCACCAGGGCTTCGGCATGCTGGCGGGCGGCATCATCCTGGCCATCATGATAACGCCCACGATATCTTCCGTGTCGCGTGAGGTGCTGCGCGCGGTGCCGCACATGTTGCGCGAGGGCGCGCTGGGCCTCGGCGCGACCAAGTGGGAAGTGGTGCGGGTCGCGGTGCTGCCCTACGCCAAGTCAGGCTTGGTGGGCGCGACCATCCTCGGCCTGGGGCGCGCGCTCGGCGAAACGATGGCGATCACGATGCTCATCGGTAATCGCTCCGAGATCTCCATCTCCCTATTCGCGCCTTCTTACACCATGGCGAGCGTCATCGCGAACGAGTTCACGGAAGCGACCGGGGAGCTCTACTTGGCAGCCCTGGCCGAGATTGGGCTGCTGCTGTTCGGAGTGACGGTCGCCCTCAACGTGTTCGCGCGCCTCTTGGTCTGGCGTGTCGGTCGTCTTCCGGAAGGTGGCCGCCTGTGAACCTCGGCTCCGCTACGTACGTTCGGCGCAAAGTAACGGACCGCATCGTGCGCGGCCTGTGCGTGGTCGGCACCCTCATCGCGATCATCCCGCTGATGAGCGTGCTCTACTACGTGCTGGTTCGAGGCATCGGCGGCATCAACTTGGACTTCTTCACGGAGCTGCCCAAGCCCGTGGGGGAGTCCGGCGGCGGCATGGGCAACGCCCTGGTCGGCACGCTCAAGCTCGTCGGTTTGGCGGCAGTGTTCGGCATTCCCCCGGGCGTGCTGGCGGGGGTGTACTTGGCCGAGTTCGGGAATACCAAGTTCGGACATGCAGTGCGCTTTGCTGCAGACGTCATGTCCGGCGTGCCCAGCATCACCGTCGGTATCTTCGTTTATTCGTTGGTCGTCATGACGACGAAGCAGTTCTCGGCGCTCGCGGGCGGCATGGCCCTTGCGATCCTGATGCTCCCGATGGTGACGCGAACCACCGAGGAGCTGCTCAAGCTGGTACCGGAGTCCCTGCGCGAAGCGGCGCTGGGGCTCGGCGTACCCAAATGGCGCGCGACGCTGCTCATCATGCTGCGCACCGCCGCGCCCGGCATCGCAGTCGGCATCATGCTGTCGGTCGCGCGCGTCGCCGGGGAAACTGCGCCGCTCCTGTTCACGGCCTTCAACAACCGGTTCTGGTCCAGCGGCGTCAACGAGCCGACCGCTTCCTTGCCGGTGAACATCTACACCAACGCCGTCTCGCCATACGAGGATTGGCACCGCCAGGCTTGGGCTGCGGCGCTGGTCCTGCTGATGACCGTGCTCGTTCTGAACATCTCGGCGCGCTTCTTGGTGCGCAGCCGCGTGAGGGCCCGATGAACATCGATCTAGTATCCAGCGCCGCCAAAAAGCCCGCTCAAAAGTCGGAACCCGAACGTCCTTTGGTAGAGACCCAATTGACCGCCGAAAAAGCTAAGCTCCCGGCAATGCCGTCCGTCGGTTCCGCGCCCGAAGCGGGCAGCCGTCCCCGTTGGGACGAGGTGAGCGTGAGCCAGATCACGCCGAAGATGCGCGCGGAAGGGCTGCACGCTGGCTTCAGCGGCTCGGAGGTCATCCGCGGCATCTCCCTCCCGATCGCGGAGAAGCTGGTCACGGCCATCATCGGCCCTTCTGGCTGTGGCAACCGGGTCGGGATGGTGTTCCAGAAGCCGAACCCGTTTCCGACCATGTCGATTCGCGACAACGTGCTGGCCGGGCTGCGTCTGAACGGCATTCGCCCGAAGGATCCGGACGGCCAAGTGGAGCGCGCCCTCCGCCAAGTGGCGCTGTGGGACGAGGTGAAGGACCGCCTCGCCAAGGCCGGCACGAGCCTTTCCGGCGGTCAACAGCAGCGGCTCTGCATCGCGCGTGCCCTCGCGCTGGAGCCGGAAGTGCTGTTGATGGACGAGCCCTGCTCGGCCCTCGACCCCATCGCGACCGCCCGGGTGGAGGAGCTCATCCACGAGCTCCGCGAGAACTACAGCATCGTCATCGTGACCCACAACATGCAGCAAGCGGCGCGGGTCGCGAATTTTACGGCGTTCTTTTACTTGGGCGAGCTGGTTGAGTACAATCGAACCCAGGTCATTTTCACGCGCCCCAAGGAACAGAGGACCGAGGACTACATCACGGGGCGCTTCGGCTAATGGCCATGTTGGAGAGAGACATGGTGGATCGCCGGCACACAGATCGCGAATACGAGAACGAGCTGGCACAGGTCCGGGAGCGCGTGCTGCTCATGGGTGCGCGCGTAGAAGAGATGATGACCGCCTCGCGGAAGGCGTTCGCGGAGCGCGATGCGGACCTAGCTCGGTTGACCATCCGCAACGACCACCAGATCGACACCCTCGAGGTGGAGATCGACGAGCTGTGCCTGCAGGTGCTGGCGCGCCGGCAGCCCGTCGCGTCGGACCTTCGTTTCATCACCGCCACGCTCAAGCTCGTGACCGACTTGGAGCGCATTGGGGACCTGTGCGTCAACATGTGCGAGCGCGTGAGCGAGCTGTGCGAAGACCCGACTTACCCAACGCAGGGGCCGCTGCCGCGCATCGGCGAGGCCGCGCAGGCCATGTTGCACGACGCGCTGGACGCCTTCGTGGCGGGGGACGCCAACAAGGCCGAGCAAGTGGTCGAGCGGGACAACGTGGTGGACGCCTACTACGCCCAGCTCTTCCCAGAGCTCGTCGCGCACATGATGAGCGACCCCACGGTCGTGTTTCGCTCCACGCGCATGCTGTCAATCGGCAAGTACATCGAGCGCATCGCGGACCACGCGACGAACATCGGGGAGCTCGTGGTCTTCATGGTGCGTGGGCTGGACGTTCGCCATACCGGTCCGGCGTCCAATAACGCGCCCAGCGCCTGAGCCGTTCCGCTCGGCGAGTCAAATGCTGACCGAGGCGTTGCTGCGCCGACCGGCCTTTGACTTTCTGGTGACTTTTTCGACGTTTTCGTGACGAACTTGGTTCCATTGTGTGCGGAGGCTGCATAAGGTCCCGACGCCTTTCGAGGACCATATGTTCGGCATCGGCTCCAGCAAAAGCGATCGCTCCTTTTATGACGCCTTCGAGCGCCACGCGGCGCGCATCGTGGAGGCCGGCAAGCTGCTCGCGCAGATGGTGCGTGAGCCCGAGCGCTGCTCTCAGCTCGCCCAGGCCGTGAAAGAAGCCGAGAACGCGGGCGACAAGATCACGCACGAGACCATCGCGGCGCTCCACAAAACGTGGATCACCCCGATCGATCGCGCCGACATTCACTCCCTCATCAGCGCGCTGGACGACGTGCTCGATCTCATCGAGGCCGCCGCGGAGCGTGTCGCCCTCTACGAAGTAACCAACCTGCCGGACTTCGTCATCAAGCTCGCGGACTCGCTCCAGGCTGCGACGCTGGAGGTGGAAAAGGCGGTAAAGCTCCTGCCGCAGGTCAAACAGCCCAAACAGATGTTGGACGTGTGCGTGGAGATCAATCGCCTCGAGAACGAGGCAGACGACGCGTACCGCCACGGCTTGGCCACGCTGTTCAAAGGTGGCTACGGCGCAATCGAGGTCATGAAGTGGCGCGACATCATCGACAACCTCGAGTCCGCTACGGACCGTTGCGAGGACGTCGCCAACATTCTCGAGGGCATCGTCCTCGAGTACTCCTGAATCGGCGGCTGCTCGATGGAAGCCCTCATCGCAATCATCGCGCTGGCCTTGGTGTTCGACTACATCAACGGCTTTCACGACGCGGCGAACTCGATTGCCACCGTAGTTTCGACGCGTGTGCTGTCGCCGCGCCTCGCGGTCGTCTGGGCCGCGTTCTTCAACTTCGTCGCGTTCCTCTTCTTCGAGTCACACGTGGCGGGGAACATCGCCAAGGGTGTCAGCCCCAACGTCGTCACCCTCACGCTAGTGGGTGCGGGTCTGGTCGGCGCGATCCTGTGGGACTTGCTCACCTGGTGGCTGGCGCTGCCGACGTCCTCCTCCCACGCGCTCCTGGGCGGTATGGCCGGGGCCGCCATCGTGAAGGGCGGGTTCAGCTCGCTGGACGCGAAGCTGTACCTCCAAGCCGGCATCTTCATCTTCATCTCGCCCCTGCTCGGGATGGTGCTGGGCGCCCTGCTGATGCGCATCGTCATCTTCGCGTTCGGTCGCCGCTCACCCAGCGGGGTGGATAAGACGTTCCGGCGCCTGCAGCTGCTGTCCGCTTCTTTGTACTCCATCGGTCACGGCGGGAACGACGCGCAGAAGACGGCTGGGATCATCTCGGCCGCCCTCATCGCCGCCGGGCATCTGCAGGTCGCTCCCGGGGAAACGCCGCACGTTCCGCTGTGGGTCGTTTTGGCCTGCCACGCCGCGATGGGCCTCGGTACCCTTTCCGGGGGCTGGCGCATCGTGCAAACGATGGGCATGCGCATCACCAAGCTGGCGCCCGTGGGCGGTTTTTGCGCGGAAACGAGCGGCGCGGCGACGCTCTTTTTCGCCACCGCGCTGGGCGTTCCGGTCTCCACCACCCACACCATCACCGGCGCGATCGTTGGCGCGGGCAGCCAGCGCAAGCTCACGGCCGTGCGCTGGGGCGTAGCGGGGCGCATCGTGTGGGCTTGGGTGTTGACCGTCCCGGGGGCGGCGCTGATCAGCGCGCTCACGTACCTGCTGGTGACCGCGCTCGGCGTGACGCCGTAGCCGAAGCCTCTCCCCGCGCTCGCGACTCCGAAATAACCCTCGCGAATCGGCCCGCATGGCAGTAGGGAAGCCGGCATGCGCCGAGCGTCCGAACGGCCGATGCCCGATGACGAGCTGACCGCGGCCGATCTCCGCGAGATCTGGTCGATTCTCTCGCTCGACGAGCGGG
Source organism: Polyangiaceae bacterium (assembly GCA_029266615.1). GTDB lineage: Bacteria > Myxococcota_A > Polyangia > Polyangiales > Polyangiaceae > PMG-095. Next base: position 2,272 of record JAQSWN010000348.1, on the reverse strand, counting down.
TTCAAGGCTTTCGGGTGCTGCCACGCGAAGAGGCCGAGAATTTGCTGTTCGGCCTGACGGACTCGGATCTCACCAAGTTGGTGCTGGCGCTGAAGCCGAGCGATCGCCGTTACTGGGTGCGGCTGCTGCCACCGGACGACATCGCGGACTTGATCCAGGCGGCACCGGACGACGAGCGTGAAGGGTTGCTCACTCTCTTGGACGAGCGCACTCGTCACGAGGTAAACGCGCTCCTCGCCTACGCGGAGGACGAAGCGGGCGGTCTGATGAATCCGCGCTACGCGCGCGTGCGCCCGGACATGACGGTGGACGAGGCCCTGAGCTACCTCCGCAAGCTCGCGCGCCAGAACCTCGGCACCTTCAACTACGCCTACGTGTTGGACGAGCAGCAGAAGCTCCTCGGGGTGATCTCGCTGCGCGAGCTGTTCACGTCCGGGGGCGACCTCAAAGTCCGCGACGCGATGCAGACCGGCGTGGTGACATTACAAGAAAACGTCGACCAGGAGACGGTGAGCCGCGTCTTCGCGGAGACGGATCTGGTCGCGATCCCGGTCGTGGACGACGAAGGCCGCATGAAGGGCGTCGTCACCGTGGACGACGTGGTGGACGTCGTTCAAGAAGAGGCGACCGAAGACATTCAGAAGTTCGGCGGCATGGAAGCGCTGGAAGCTCCGTACCTGGCCACCGGCTTCGTGGAGATGGTTCGCAAGCGCGGCGGCGTCTTGGCGGTGCTGTTCATCGGGGAAATGCTGACCGCCACCGCCATGAGCCAGTACGAAGACGAAATCGCCAAGGCGGTGATCCTGGCTCTGTTCGTGCCGCTCATCATTTCCAGCGGCGGCAACTCCGGCTCGCAGGCGTCTACCCTCGTCATTCGCGCGATGGCGCTCGGGGAGGTGCAGCTCCGCGATGTGTTCCGCGTGCTGCGTCGCGAGCTCGGGGCCGGCTTCGCCATGGGCCTGGGACTCGCGCTGCTCGGGTTCACGCGCGTCGTGGTGTGGCAACAGCTATGGCCCATGTACGGGCCGCACTACATGCTGGTGGCGGCCGCGGTGGGCCTGAGCCTGATCGGGGTAGTGATGCTGGGCACGGTGACGGGGGGGCTCCTGCCCTTCGCGCTGAAGCGGGTGGGGCTGGATCCGGCGAGCTCGTCTGCGCCGTTCGTGGCGACGATCGTGGACGTCGCGGGGCTCGTCATTTATTTCTCGGTCGCGAGCGTCGTGCTTCACGGCACGATGCTGTGATTCAATCGCCGAGCAACGCTGCGAGCGCCCCGGGCGATGTCAGGTCGTCGAAGGCATAGGTAGCGCCGTGCTCACGCAGCGACGCCGCACTGAACGAGCCGGTGCCCACGCCGATCGACTCCGCGCCGATACCGCGCGCCGCGTCTACGTCCTTGGGGGTATCGCCGATCACCACGACGCGGCACTGGTCGAGCGTCTTCCCAAGCTGCTCGGCCCCGCGCTCGGCGCCTCGCCGAATCAGCTCCACCCGCAGCTCGTGGTCGTTACCGAAGCCGCCGAACGAGAAGTGCCGGTAGAGGTCGACGTGCTCGAGCTTGAGACGGGCTCCTTCCCGAACGTTCCCGGTGCCTAGCCCGAGCGCCATGCCTCGCTCCCGCGCCGCTTCGATGGCTTGGCCCACGCCGACGTGCACTCGGTAGTTGTCGGGCGGGGCCGCGCGCAGCTCCGCCTCCAGCTCCGCGATGTAGACGGCAAGAAGCGCGTCGATGCCGTCCTCGGTCGCCTCCACCTCGATCGCTTGCAGGGCGAGCCGAGTGATGGAGCGGTCCGTCATTCCGTCGAAGCGAATCCGCGTGCAGGCGTCCGGGCGGCCGTGGCAGCGATGGAACGCACGCTCGATAGCGCGCCGGCCGACGCCGCCCGTGGTGACCAGAGTTCCGTCGATGTCGAACAAAAGCACTGTGGGACGGCGCACGCGTCCCTTTTACGACGGGGGCTCGGCTCGGCCATTCAAATCAACGGCGGGGATTGAACACTCCTCGGTGCAGCGGGAACCCCCGCTCATGAAGCGATTTCCTGGCCATTGGACGGCACTGGCTTTCGGCCTGGCTGCACTCGGCGCGATCAAACCGGCGCGCGCCGCCACCGACCCGGCCGCTCCTTCGACCCCGGCGCCCGACGTCGCGTCCGAAGCTCCGCCTGCGGTCGCCGCTTCGCCCCCCGCCGCTTCGCCTCCCGCCGCTCCGGCGGATTCAGCTCCCGCCCGCGGCTCCATTCGTTTGAAGACGGAAGCGCCGCGAGAGCGTGAT
>JAQSWN010000347.1 GCA_029266615.1 Polyangiaceae bacterium | reverse complement strand
CGGAAGCAGAGCGGAACGAAGATTTGCTGCGGCACCCGTATCTCGGAGAGAGCTTCGAGTTCACCGAACGTATGCCGGGCGAAGCGCCGTACCTGAGCTACCTGTACAACTACACGTTCGGCGGCCTGCTGAGCATGGGCTTCGGTGGCGCCAGCATCTCGGGGTTGAAGTACTCGGCAGCGCGCTTGGTCTCCGGCATCACGCGCTCGCTGTTCTTGGAGGACAGCGCCCAGCACTACCGGTCGTTGTGTGATTTCTCGGAAACGGAGTTCCAATGAGCGTGACCGCCTACCGCAGCTCCCGGGTCGTGCTTCCAAGCGGCGTCGAGGAAGCGACGGTGCTCGTCGAGGGCGAGCGCATCGCGGAGGTAGTGCGCGGGCCACGTCGCGTGGCCTCGGCCATCGATTTCGGAGACCGCGTGATCGGGCCAGGTCTCGTGGATTGTCACGTGCACGTGAACGAGCCGGGCCGCACGGAGTGGGAAGGCTTCGACACCGCGACGCGCGCGGCTGCTGCCGGCGGGGTGACCGCGCTCGTGGACATGCCGCTCAACTCGCTGCCGGTCACGACCACCGCCGCCGCGCTCGAGCAGAAGAAGCAAGCCAGCGCCGGAAAATGTAGGGTGGACGTCGGCTTTTGGGGGGGCGTCGTACCGGGTAACCGCGCGGAGCTCGGCCCGCTCGCGGAGGGAGGCGTGCTCGGCTGCAAGGCGTTTCTGGTCCACTCCGGCATCGACGAGTTCCCCAACACCAGCGCCACGGATTTGCGTGAAGCCATGCCCGTACTGCGGGACGCCGGCTTGCCGCTGCTCGCCCACGCGGAGCTGGACCTCGGCGCAGCGCTCACCACCGACGATCGCCGCACCTACGAGCGGTACTTGGCGTCTCGGCCCCCGGCTTGGGAAGACGCGGCGATCGAGCTGCTCGTCGAGCTGTGCCGAGAAACGCGCTGTCCCGTCCACATCGTGCACCTCTCGTCCGCCTCGAGCGTGCCGCTGCTACGCGCCGCGAAGGCCGAAGGCTTGCCGATCACGGTCGAGACGTGTCCGCACTACTTGTGCTTACAGGCCGAGTCCATTCCGGACGGCGCGACCTTCTACAAGTGTGCTCCCCCCATCCGCGACGCCAAGAATCGGGACGCCTTGTGGGGCGCTCTGCTCGAGGGGGTCATCGACTTCGTGATCACGGATCACAGCCCCTGCTTGCCGTCCTTGAAGTTGCCGGAGAGCGGAGACTTCGAAGCGGCCTGGGGCGGGATCGCCTCGCTGCAGCTCGGATTGCCCGCGGTGTGGACGGAAGCCCGGAAGCGCGGGGCCGGTCTCGCGGAGCTCTTTCGTTGGATGAGCTCGGCGCCGGCGAGGTTCGCAGGGTTTTCGGCGCGAAAAGGGCGCATCGCCGCCGGCTTGGACGCGGACTTGCTCGTGTTGGCTCCGGAGGAGGAGCGGCTCGTCTCACCGGAGCAGCTGTTTTTTCGCCACAAGGTGTCGCCCTACTTGGGCCAGACGCTTTACGGGCGCGTGCACGCGACGCTGCTGCGCGGCGCCTGCGTGTACGATGGTCAATCCCACCCGGGAGAGCCCCGGGGCATCCACCTCTTGCATCGCGGGGCGCCCGAGTGAGCCAAGAACCACGAGCCGCCAGCTTCAACGGACTTATCGACCTGGCTTCGGCCGAGCTCGGGGGCGAGGCGCTGGCCACCAGCGATGACTTCTTCGCCAGCGCCCAGAGCATGCTCGCCTCGGGCCCGGCGGTGTTCATTCCCGGCAAGTACACGGACCGCGGGAAATGGATGGACGGTTGGGAAAGCCGACGTAAGCGCGGCCCTGGCCACGACTACTGCCTGGTGCGCCTCGGAGCGCCCGGCGAAGTCCTCGCACTGGACATCGACACCGCGCACTTCATCGGCAATCACCCGGCGTTCGCGTCGGTCGAGGGCACGCTCGCGCCTTCGGAAGCCTCGGCCGCGGACGTGATGCGCGGCCCCTTCCAGGAGTTGCTGGCACAGGCGCCGCTCCGCCCCGGCTCGCAGAATTTGTTCGTGCCGAGGGCCATCGGCGTCGTCAGCCATTTGCGGCTGAACATCTTCCCCGACGGGGGCGTGGCGCGATTCCGCGCGTACGGTCACGTCACTGCCGGCTGGCGCAAACCCGCGCTGGACGACGCCTCTCGCGCTCACGTCACCCCGGATGCGTTCGACCTCGCGGCCCTGGAAAATGGAGCCAGGGCGCTCGCCTGCTCGGACGCGCATTTCGGGGGAATGAACAACCTGCTTTTACCTGGCCGAGCCGCGAACATGGGCTCTGGCTGGGAAACGCGACGTCGGCGAGGTCCCGGCCATGATTGGATCGTGATCGCGCTCGGCGCGCGCGGCACGCCCCAGGTCGTCGAGGTCGACACGAATCATTTCAAGGGTAACTTCCCGGAGCGCTGCGCGATCGACGGCATCGACGCCGAACGAGCGCGACCGAGCGACTTGGTGGCGAGCGACGCCTGGAGTCCGCTGCTGCCGGAGGTAAGCTTGCGCGCAGATCATCGGCACTTCTTCGGCCGGGGCGAGCTCGTGGCGGGGGCGCCCATCACCCATGTCCGACTGCGTATCTTCCCGGATGGCGGCGTCAGCCGATTGCGGATCTGGGGCGAGCTCCGCGCGGAGGCGACGGGTCCCAGTGCGAAGGCCCTCGAGCGGCTGAACGGCGCGACGGAAGCCGAGGCGCGCGAAGCGCTTTCGCGTTGCTGCGGCGCGACACGCTGGGTGGACGCCATGCTCGCGGCGCGCCCGTTCGATTCCGCCCGCGCCCTGCTTCAAGCCGCGACGGACGCCTGGCGCCCGCTCCAAGCGCGTGACTACCTCGAGGCGTTCTCCCACCACCCCGAGATCGGCGCCGACTTGAACGACCTTCGGAGCAAGCTCGCCCGCACCGCGGACCTCTCCCAAAGCGAACAGGCGGGCGCCGCCTTGGCCGGCGAAGGCACGATTTTGGCATTGCGACGGCAAAACCAGGCCTACCGTGAGCGTTTTGGCTACTCGTTCATCGTCTGCGCTACCGGCAAGAGCGCGGAGCAGATGCTAGCGCTCCTCGAGGAGCGCCTCCTCCACTCGCCGGAGGTGGAGATCGGAATTGCCGCCGCCGAGCAGGCCAAAATTACCCACCTTCGGCTGCAAAAGCTCTGGTCATGACCGTCATCACCACCCACGTTCTGGACACTTCGCTCGGCAAGCCCGCCGCCTCCGTGCCGGTTGTCTTGAGCGTGCGTGAAGGCGCCGGCTACCGTGAGCTTGCCCGGGGCGTGACTGACGCCGATGGGCGCGTGAGGAGATTCGAGCCTGAGCCTCTTCTCGGCGTCGGAGCGTACTCACTCACCTTCGAGACCAGCGATTACTTTCGCGCCGACTCGCGCGCGGCATTTTTTCAGCGCGTGACGCTCGAGTTCTTCGTCGCCGACGAAAGCCAGCACTACCATGTGCCGCTCCTGTTGAGCCCGTTTGGTTACACCACCTACCGCGGAAGCTGAGCCATGAGTCTCTCCACCGAAGCTGAGGGTATTTTCGAGGCGCTCGCGAGCGCGAACCGAAAGCTCTCGAAAACGTACCCCGGGGAGCGCCCGACGCGCCAACCGATCCACACCGTTTATGGCGGCGCCCAGCTGTACAAAGCGGAGACGACCCAGCGGCTCGGGGAGCTCGCGCTGGCGAGCCTCACGGCGTACGGTGGAACGCCGGCCGAGCTGGCTGCGGGCGTGGGAATCCGCAAGGATTTGGCCGAAACCGTGTTCGCTCGGGTCGAGGCCAAGCTCCGGCGGGAAGCGGTGGAAGACTTCCGAATCGATTTCGAGGACGGCTTCGGCGCTCGCCCGGACTCGGAAGAGGACGAAACGGCACGTCGAGCCGGAGGCGAGCTCGCGCGCGGTATGGAGGCTGGCATCTTGCCGCCGTTCATCGGCATTCGAATCAAGTCGTTTGGGGAGGAGTGGGCGCGGCGTGGGGCGCGCACCCTCGAGCTCTTCGTGGACGCCTTGCTGGCGGGCTCGGGCGGCGCCTTGCCGCAAAACTTCGTCGTCACGCTGCCCAAAGTACAGATCCCAGAGCAGCCTCAGGCGCTGGTACGGCTCTTGGAACGCTTGGAAACGCGGCACGGCTTGGCGGAAGGGTCGCTACGCTTCGAGCTCATGATCGAGACCACCCAGGCGATCATTGGCCCGGACGGCTACTGCCCGATGCCGGCGCTGCTCGCCGCGAGCGCCGGTCGCTGCGTCGGCGCGCACCTTGGTACGTACGACTTCACGGCTTCCTGCAACATCACCGCCGCGCTGCAAGCCATGGATCACCCCATGTGCGACCTCGCCAAAGGGCTGATGCTGCTCTCCTTCGCCGGCACCGGTATCTTCTTGTCGGACGGCGCGACGAACGTGATGCCGGTGCCGGTCCATCGCGGTCAGGGGCTGAGCGCGGCCCAGCTCGAGGAGAATCGCGCCGCGGTTCACGGCGCCTGGCAGCTCTCGCACCGCCACGTCCGTCACTCCCTCGAGGGCGGCTTCTATCAAGGTTGGGATCTGCATCCGGCGCAGCTGCCGGTGCGCTACGCAGCTTGTTACGCCTTCTTCTTGGAGAGCCTCCAGAGCGCCAGCGAGCGACTGAAGAACTTCGTCGAAAAGGCGGCACAAGCCACCCTCGTCGGAGACGTATTCGACGACGCCGCCACCGGACAGGGCCTTCTGAACTACTTCTTACGAGCCTACAATTGTGGCGCGATCGACCTAGCTGACATCGAGCAAACGGGGCTGACGCCGGCGGAGGTGGAGCTCCGTTCGTTCGCGAAAATACTCGCGGCTCGTCGGGCCCGCTTGGGCGGCTGACGAAACCGTCTGGACACGACGACGGCGTGAGCATGCCCGGGTTGAGGCTCGAGCTCCAGGACATCACCAAGCTGTACCCGGGTGTGCGGGCGAACGACGGGGTGTGCCTCAAGGTCGCGCCCGGACAGATTCACGCGGTCCTCGGCGAGAATGGCGCCGGCAAGTCCACGTTGATGAAGATCATCTACGGCGCCACGCGGCCCGACTCGGGACGCATGCTGTGGAACGGCGCTCCGGTACGCGTGGAGAGCCCGGAGCACGCGCGCCGGCTCGGCATCGCCATGGTGTTTCAGCATTTCTCGCTGTTCGAGACCCTCACCGTGGCAGAAAATGTTTGGCTCGGTTTGGACGAGAAGTCCAAGGCGCGCGCTGTCTCCCGTATTCGAGAGCAGTCGGCGCGCTACGGCCTCGCCGTCGATCCGGACCGGCCCGTTTACACCCTGTCCGTCGGCGAGCGCCAGCGCGTGGAGGTCGTGCGCGCGCTCCTGACGAATCCGCAACTCCTCATCTTGGACGAGCCGACGAGCGTGCTCACGCCGGCGGCAGTGCAGGAGCTGTTCAATGCCCTGCGGGAGCTCGCTCGGAGCGGTTGCTCCGTTCTTTACATCAGCC
>JAQSWN010000346.1 GCA_029266615.1 Polyangiaceae bacterium | reverse complement strand
AGAATTCGAAAATTTCGGGAACAGTCATGGGCCGTTCATGCTCCTTTACTGTTGAGGCTCCAGCACAGCTGCGTAGTCCGGCTGAGCCTCGGCCCTCTGGACTCGAACTGCGCACACCTTGTACTCGGGGATTTTGGAGATGGCGTCTTGCGCGGAAATGGTGAGCTGATTGGCACTCTTACGACCGCCCCAATGATAAGGAATGAAGACGGTGTCGGGCCGGATGGTCGTAACCACGGACGCCCGCAACGTGCAGCTACCGCGACGGCTTTCGACCGTGGTCCAGTCCCCGTCGGCGATTTCGAGCCGGGCGGCGAGCTTGGGGTGAATCTCCACTGGTGGCTCCGGGTAGTGATCCACGAGCGGCCCGATGCGGCGCGTCTGATTGCCGGACAAGAACTGGCTAACCACTCGTCCCGTCGTCAGGATGACGGGATACTGGTGGTCGACGTCCTCCGCCGGACCGACATAGGGGGTGAGGTTGAAGCGTGCGTTGCCGTCGGGGAAGTAGAACGGGCCGGCGCCCTTGGCGATCGGGTTCCATGAGCCCGGCTCGAACAACCTAATCGTGCCCTGGGGACCGGGCTGGGGAGCACTGGTTGGAGTCTCGCTGCGGCAAGGCCAGAACACGCCCATCAGCTCTTCGATTCGCTCGTAAGTCACGCCTGAGTAGTCGCTCACGCCGCCCTTGGAGGCGATGCGCAGCTCTTCGAACATTTGCTGCGGGCTCTCGAAGGTCAACCCGCGCTCGCGGCCCAGCGCCTTGGCGATGTCCTGAATGATGCGCCAGTCCTGGCGCGCCTCGCCCGGGCAATCGACGGCCTTGTTGATGCGAATGATGCGCCCCTCCACCTGCGTCACCGTGCCCTCGTCCTCTTCTTGGAGAGAGCCCGGGAGCACGATGTCCGCGTAGCGCGCGGTTTCGCTCATGAAGAAATCGATGGCGACGAAAAAATCGAGCTTCTCGAGCGCGGCCCGCACGAAATTGTTGTCGGCAGCGATACGACCGGATTAAAGCAGATGGACAGTAAGCCGCGAATCTCGCCGGAGTGCGCCTTGCGCATCAGCTCGTAGGCATCGACGCCAGGCTGCGGCAGATCGTCGGGGTTCATGCCCCAAACACCGGCCACATACGCGCGGTGCTCGGCGTTGCCAAGATCGCGCCCGCCCGGTAGCTGGTCGCATTTCTGGCCGTGCTCGCGGCCGCCCTGGCCGTTCGCTTGGCCGGTGATGGTTGCGTAGCCCGAGCCCGGCTTACCAATGCGGCCCGAAGCGAGCACGATGTTGATCGTGCTCAGCACATTTTGAACGCCGTGGCTATGATGCTCGATGCCGCGCGCGTGCAGCAAGAAGCTCTTCTTGGCGGTACCCCACAGCTCTGCCGCCTGGCGAATCGTTTTCTCGGCGATGCCGGTGACTTCGGCCGTCCGGCGCGGCGTCCACTCGCGAACCAGTCCCGCCAGGGCGTCGAAGCCGACCGTGTGCTGCTCGATGAAGTCGTGATCGAGCCAGTCATTCTCGATCATCAGCTGCAAAATGCCGTTGAAGAGTGCGGCGTCGCGGCCCGGCTTGATGGGCAGGAACAGGTCGCACGTGCGCGCGAGCGGGGTGATGCGCGGATCGACCACGATAATCTTGGCCCCGTGCTCGCGGGCTTGCCAAATGTAGTTGGTGGTGATGGGGGCACACTCGGCCACGTTCGCGCCTGCGACGAGAATGACGTCCGTGCTCAGGATGTCGCTCCAAGGGTTGGCAGCGCGATCGATGCCGAAAGCCTTCTTGTTGCCGGCGGCCGCGCTCACCATGCAAAGACGGCTATTGTAGTCGATGTTCGATGTTCGCAGGCACATGTGGGCGAACTTGCCCATCAGGTACGTCTTCTCCGTCGTCAGGCTCGCGCCGGACAGCAGCGCGAACGCGTTGGGCCCGTGCTCGCGCTGGATACGCTCGATGGCCTCGGCGACGCGCGCGATGGCCGTATCGTAGGCAAGCTTTCGGAAGCCCGAGCGCGAGCTCGAATCCTTCTCGTAGGCGTGCAGCAAGCGATCAGGGTGCGCCTGCTGCAAGTAGCGCTTGACGCCCTTCGGGCACAGCATGCCTCGGTTGAATGGAAACTCGTACCAGGGCTCGATGCCGACGATCGTGTTTTCCTTCACCTTCAGCTGTACGCCACATTGTTGCCCACAGAAGCAGCAGTGGGTCTTGACGGTCTTGTCCGGCACGACGCCGCCGTCGATGCGGATGTCGCTCGCATAGGCCCGAAACGGCCAAATTCGCCAATGACGTCCAGGTCTAGCTCGGGCGTGGGTAGCTCGGTCATGGGTGAAAATTCTCCGCGTCTTCGGTATCCAAGGGGCCCTCACCGCGGCCGCCGTTCACGTACGTCGGGCGTGGCTGCAAGCCGGCGCCAGCCACTAACGGAGCGCCGCCGCGTGCCCGACGCCACATGAGCCCTTGAGCCATGACGAAAGATGCGCGCCGGATGTCTTTGTACAGACCCACACCCAGCTGAGCGGGCCGCTGGAAGATGTGAAAGAACTTGCCGAACGGGAGCCAGACACAGGTCCCGATCACCGTGATGGCGTGCAGGATGGAGATGAAGGTGAAGCCGTAGCCCTTCATCCAGGTGTAGCTGGCGGTGAGCATGAGCCCGGTCAGGCTCACCGCAAACAGCAAGATCAGCGGCATGAAATCTTCGGCGAAGCGCTGCAACGCGCCGGCCCCGCCTTCGCGCATGCGACGCCTCATCGCCAACAACACGCCCGCGATGACCAAAAATGAGGCCCACACCAGCCCGTGAAACAGGAAGAATGCGACGGTCGACTCGTGGGGGAAGCGGAACGCTGGAAACCCGAATACGACTGCCTCGTACAGGACCAGATCGCCGGCTCGCTCGTACGTTAGTCCGCTCGGAACGGCCGAACTACCCCAAACTTGGCGCCGGATTTGCGCTCTTCACGGATGAATCAAATCCGTGCAACCTCGAGGCACATCGCCCCACCGCTATCGAGGTGTTTCTCGACACTCGGCGGCGCCATGTTGGGAGCCGTTCAGCCGCCGTCGCCGAGCTCCAGCCACGCGCCATCTCGCGCTCTAACCTGGCAGTCCTGACAGATACAGCGCCCCTCTGGCCCCGGCCGAAGGTGAAAGCGCGTGCCACAAGCAGCGCAGCGGGCGTCCGACAGCAGTTGTCCGAGCTCGGGAGCGGCGCGAACACAATCTTCACGCGTGACGATGCCGCCAACCCGGCGCTCGTTCATCACGACCACCGAGCCCACGCCGTGCAGCGCCATCAGGCGCGCCGCATCGATGAGCATGCTGTCCAGCGGCACCGTGACGACGAACCGCCAGGCCACCTGCATGACTTTTGCCTCGGCACTCAACTCTTGCAAATCGCAAGTACAGACGATGCCGACCAGCTTCCCCTCCGCGACGATGGGGAAGTGGTGAACACCATTGGAATCAGCAAGCGCCAACACTTGTTGGACCTGTGCTTCTGGGCCGACGGTCAGAACGGGCATGCTCATCGAGCCAGAAACCGTTTGATTCGTTTGCATCGTGGCCTCCAGCGGCAAAAACGAGCAAGTTCCAAGCCAGCGCTCCAGCGCGCGATTTGCCCGCCGATCTCGTTCCTAGACCCACTCTCGGCGACCAGACCGCCGCAAAATCGGCGTCCACCACCGCCGGGGTTGCGCTCCTCAAAGACCCAGGACAATCGCGCTGCCGAGCGCCAGCCCGGCCAGAGCGAGCCCCAGTGGTTTGAGCTGCTTGGCCGTAGGTCTCCACCAGGCCAACAGCCCACCCACTACCCCCGCCATCGCGCACGCGCGTGCCTCCGCCAGTCGGTCGGCGAGCGCCAGAACCGCGAAAGCCATCGCTAGCAGCAGCAGCGATGCCGCTTGCCAAACGTTGCTCGAAAGGCCCGGACGGCGTGCCGAGCGCGCGAACGCCGCACGCACCATGAATGAGCTAAAAAGAAAGATCGCGACGCGCGCGATCGTGCCCGCCAGTACGTCGCTCAGCGGTAATGCTGCAGCCCATTCAATGGGTGCACCAGCCAGGCCCAAGCACGCGGTCGCGGCCAACTGGCCCCCCTCGCGGCCACGAATCTTGCGGTGCAGAAGCGTCGCGAACGCCACCGCGCCTACTGCGATCGCGACACTTACGAGCAGGGCCGAGCGGGCGAAATGGCTACGCAGCAATGCGCTGCCGATGGCGGCAAGTAGCATCACCCAGAAGCCGTGCTCGTTCGGCAACGAGCTCGACCAGCGGCGGCGAGATGCTTGGGTCGGCCCCTCGGTCATCCTCGTGACCATCGCTCAGCCGGGTCGGCCGTCGACGCGAGGCCGGAAAAGTATGGGTGTATAGGCGACGAGAAAGACCGCGAATGCGAGCACCCAGTGCACCCCTGCCGCGAATAGGCCCACCGCGTAATGCCCGGGGGCAAACCAAGGCACGAGTACACGAGCCAGCGCCGCCAGCGTGATCGCGACACACGCAGCCGTCACCGGGCCGGGCGCGACCAGCATCCGCCCAGTGTGACCGAGCGAAACTCGCGCCATCATGCCCAGGGTCAAGGTACCGATGCCTCCGACGGTGAGGGCGTGCGTCGCCGCCGAACCTGGGATCACCCCGAACACTCCAGCCGCAGCACGGAGCAACAGACCAAGGACGAGCCAGGCGTAGCCGACGTGCAGGACCCAAAGCAGGGGATCACGCCATGAGTAACGTGCACCCCAGTGAATGGCTCGTGCCACTGCCAATAGTCCGACGGCCCCGGCCAAGACCGCGCTGGCATGCTCCGCCGCGGGCATGAGCGCCTCGACGAGCAACAACGCGGTCATTGCCGCAATGCACGTCCGATCGAGCCACGGAATGTTTCGGATGGTTGCCACCCCGGTGGCGTTGCGAGTGAACATCGGGAAGGTGCGACCGCCGATGATCAGAATGAGCAGCACGATCAAGTCCACGCTCGTCAACGTGGCCCGACGTGCCCAGCCCCACGGCAGCACCGTCAACGCCTCGAGATGAACCAGCAAGTTTGCCGCAAACAGGGCGGCCGCGATCGCCACCACCACGAAGTTCCGATGGTTCTTGGCCGCAAGCAGCGGCCGCGCCAGCACGAGCGCCAGAGCCGGCAAGAAAGCGAGGTCGACGGCGGCCGGTACGCCCCGTGGCAGCGCTCCGGAAAGAAGCATCGCTACGCGACCAGCAACCCAGAGCAACGCAAGACCCGCCAGAGGCGCTCCCGTTGCCGTTTCACGCTTGGTCCAGTTACCGACGGCAGTGAGCAGGAACCCAGCCACCACCGCAGTCACGAAGCCCCACGTCATTTCGTGCGCATGCCAAACCGACGGCTGCAGATAAGAGCTCGGGGCAACGCTCCCGTTCACGACTGCGAGCCACAACGGCACCATGACGGTCGCGTACAACGCCGCCAGCAGGAAAAAGGGCCTAAAACCTTTAGCGAGGACCGGCAGCGAAGCGTTCGGCGAAGCGGTGGTCTGAGTCGCGCCGTGCAGCAATAATGAACGATTCATCGAGGTGGTTCGGGGAAACACGCCAGACGAAGCAAGAAGCGAACCCGAGCCTCTTGCTCGAAAACTCCTGCCAATGTTCAAAAACGACCGCAATTATTGTGCGAGGTGAGCGCAGAATTTGCGTGCGGCACCAGCGCGAAGCGCGCTATGCCGGCTCGCATCACGCGCCGGCACGCGCTTTCCCGTCAAATGCGACCCGCCATGCTGCGGAATGGTATTCCCATTCGGCATGTTATCTCCGTCGGGGATTTTCGAGCCGTGCGGCGAGCTTGGGGTGAAGCTCGACGCGCGGTTCCGGGTAGTGGTCGACGAGCGGGCGGATGCGGCGCGTCTGGTTACCGGAGAGATATGTGGGGCCCGCGGAGGATGTTGAGGAAGAGTACCCCATCATTCTCATGACCGGCCGCCTCGTGATCAAGTTTAGGGCGTGGGATTGAACCGCGCCTTGCCGTCGGGGAAGTAGAACGGGCGCGCCCCCTTGGCGATTGGATTCCACAAGCCGGGCTCGATGAGCCGGACGTCGCCCTGCGGACCGGCTCGGGTGCACCATCGGGCGTCGGCTGCGGCACGGCCAGAACACGCCCATCAGCTCTTCGATCCGCTCGTAAGTTACGCCCGAATAATCGCTTACACCGCCTTTCGAAGCCGAAGACTTTCAAGGGCCTGAGGAGCGAACGCCTCCCACCACTGGTCCGGCACCCACATCGCCGGGACGCCGCCGAAGTATGCCAGGGCGTGCACGTGTGCGTGGACGCGTGCCAGTTGGCCGACGGCAGCTGGCTGGTGACGGCGACATGCGCACCCAAGCCGTTCGTTCCCGACCCGGACTTGGGCGGCAAGGGCGATCACTATACCGTGTTCGACCTGCTGAAGTTCGTCGACGAGATGAACCCGATCGGCTGAACCTTCTGGGAGACGAGCTCGAGGGTCGTCGTTCGACGGCCCCGAGCCTAGGTCATGCCCTCGCTCCATTGGCAATCACGCCTGTGGACGCCGAAGAATCCGAACCCATTTGGCTTTCAGTTTCACGACCAGCTCTTTACGGGCCAGCCGAGCTTCAGCACTGGAGCTTGCGGAAGGGGCACGGGACCTTCCACCGGTCCCGACGGGTCGCAGAGCCATGCGCAAGTGTCCAGCCCTCCGCAGCCATCGCAGACCTCACGACCTTCATCTGCATGGACCCGTGATGCCCTTGGAAGGTTCGCACTAAAGCAGCAGCGGCACCACGATCGTTGCAACCTTCTTCAACACGCTCAGGCCTTCCTCGGCCAACCAGGTGTACAAAGCGTCTCTGTGCTGGAGCTTGGCGTTCACTTGATCGAACAGCTTATCTTCCGTCTCCACGAGCGCATCGTACTGAGCGGCTTCGGTCTCGGTGAGGTCGAACACGGTTCGACCCTTGAGGAGCTTGTCCGGTTTGCCCGCCGCTTCTTTGATTGCCGCCTCGAGCGAGGCGGTGTTGAGCCCCGACAGCAGCGACTCGACTTTCTCGACGACGTCTTTTGCGCCGCTGCTCTTCGTGAAGTCCAAGAGCTTGAGTGCCGAGTTCGCCTTCTTGGCTTCCCGGTAGGCGTCCGCAAGCCCGCGCGCTGCCTTCAATAAGTTCGTGACCAGCTCCGCTGCGCTCATTGTGCGTACTCCTGTTCACACGTGGTTTTGAACTCGTCCAAGACCAAGGCGCAGCACGCTTGCTTATCGAGGTCCGCCGCTTTGCACAGCGCGAACGACTTCTTGATGATGCTATCGGCCGTAGCTTGCGCCCGCCCCCCGCGAATGGGGTAAGCCTGAGATAGAATTCCCTGGGCATTGATCCGAACGGATTCCTTGGACACCCCACACCCGAGAGCGACCCACGCCACAAAGACCGCCGCGATCTTACTCGTCATTCGTGCTTCCCTCCATCGTCGTCAATCGACGCGCTCCCTCTCCTTCTAACTCGGATGCGCTATCCAGCGCGCGCTACTTGTCGACCCCCGGAGAAATGCCTACGTGGATTCAAGTGCCGCCTCCGAACGCGGCTTTAGCTTGACCTCGCATCAGCGCGAATAAACGCTGGTCGGGAATGAGTCACGCTGCCTTCTTCGTCGGTCGCCCTTGGGGTGTGTTGGGCATCATCGCGGGGCTTGGGCTCGTCGTAGCCGCGAGCTGCTCGGACAGCGACGCGAAGCGCAAGGTCAAGGTGGACGAGACTGGCGGTGCCGCGGGCGAAGCGTCTACCGGTATGGCGGGAGCAGCGCAGGAATTGGGCGGGAACGGTGGCTCACCTGACATCAGCGCAGGCGCAGGCGGGCAAGACGGCGTGAGCAGCGGCGGCGAAGCTTCGGGTGGGGCTGGCGGGCAGGCTCAAGGCGGAGACGGTGGGCAACCGGAGCCAAGCGCCTGCAGCCCCGAGACCTGCCCGGACGGCGTCTG
>JAQSWN010000116.1 GCA_029266615.1 Polyangiaceae bacterium | reverse complement strand
AGCGACGAACACCTGGATTCGCCACCCAGGTTACACGACGGGCAACGCTTCTGGCATCGCCACGGCATGCAACAACAAGGCGCCGGACAAGGCCAAGCTCGTCATCACGCTCGACCCGTGGGGGCGATTGGAGGGAGGTGCGGCTTTCCCGCCGCTCACCTCCAAGTACAACGGCCGCTGGACGAAGCTGGCCGTGAACTTGACGGGCAGCGGTGTGCTCAATTGCGGCTCCGATCAGGCGTGCATCGCGGACCAAGCGGTGCGGTTCAACCTGCGCCACCTCACGCCAACCATTGTCACGGACCGCGATCAGCTGTGGCGTCCGCTGGACTTTCCCGAGGCACGCATCGAGCAGGGTAAGGCGGCGGCTGCCGGTCTCTTCCTGACCGCGGTGACCAACAGCTGGAACAACCCGGTAGTTCAGAACATCGTGCGCGGCGAGTACCAGGAGCGCCCACTCGGCGGGTCTTACGAGCTCGAGCTGGTTGCTGGACCCAAGGTGCGCTTGGCAAACATCGATCAGGTTCAGGTGCTCACGGCATTGGATTTCTGGGTAAAGAGCGGCACGTGAACGGGCGCTGAACGCGCCGGGCAAGCTGGAGAGCTTCCCGGCGCATTCGGTGCGTGATGGCGCGGGCGACGCGACAGGTGATGGGCGGAAACGGGAGTAGGGCGATGAACGATTTTTCGAGGTTCGGAGTCGTGAAGGTGGCGGCCATCGTCACACTGGTAGTTGCGGCTTCGAGGGTGAGTGCCGAGCAAGCAGGCGCGGAGGCCCCGGTCTCACTTCCGGGGAGTGGCTTGCGCCAAGGAATGGGCGAAAATTTCCAAGCCGATCTCTCAACCGGTACGGCCACCCTGGCGTTGCCGTTCGCGCTCGTTCCCGCGCGCGGCGCAATCAACGTTGGTCTAGCGTTGTCCTACAGCTCGGGCTCTGGGAGCGGCCTTGCCGGCCAAGGTTGGAACATCGGTGTTCCCTTCGTGGCGCGTCATACGGAGTCGGGCACGCCACGTTACTCGGATCCGTCGTCCACCACGGCCTGGCTGCCCGAGCAAGATCGCTTCGTTTTTTCGGGCAATCCACTGGTCCCCATCTGCTTAGTGACTAACGCGCTCGGGTGCACGGGCGCGGTCACGGGCGAGGTAATGCCCAGTTGGTCGGCCGGGTGGCGGTACTTCCGTCCGAAGGTCGACACGGAATTTCAACGCATCTTCTGGTCGCCCGACGGGAAGACCTGGCGCGTGCAGGACAAATCGGGCCAATCGCTGGAGCTTGGGGTTCCCCTGGACGGCTCCAGTGACACCAACGCGCTCGAGACGGAGCTCGCGAACGGCGCGGGCAAGATCTTCCGCTGGAACCTGAGCCGGCAGTACGACTCGCACGGCGAGGGCAATCCTATCAGCGACCTGGCGCCCAAGCCGTACAACGTGGCGAAGTACCGGTACACGGTCAACGGCGGCATCTCTTATCTATCGGACATCTATGACACGCCACCGGTAGGGCAAGCGAACGCCTCTCTCGACGCCTTTGCTCATCACACGCGATTGGTTTGGGCGACACGGCCCGATACGTTCACGAGCTACCGTCGAGGTTGGGTCACCAAACAAGCTCAGAGGCTGGCGCGCGTCGACGTGACGAGCAAAGCGTTTGCGGGCGGCACGGCGCGGCAGCTCGTCCGGCGCTATCACTTGACGTATGGCACGGAGCTGCGCCTCTCACAGCTCGTGAGTGTCCAGATCGAAGGCCGCTGCGCCACGGACGAGGCCGCGGGTGGGCTCGCGGAGTCGGCGGACGGCTCCCTTGCCGCCAGCAACTGCGGCAAATTGCCGGCCATCACTTTCGAGTACACGAAAGTGACCAAGGCCGACGGCTCGGCCGCCACCGCGGGGCCCGCCGGTTTTGGTGGCATCGACAACACGCTCCGCTCGCTCGCCGCAAGCCCGCGAGATGCCATCAATGGCGTGACGACCGACTTGCTCGACGTCAACTCGGACGGGCTTCCGGACCTGTACTACGCCGACGCGGCCCGCTTCAACGGTAACCACGCCGTAGCGGTCAATGCCTCGAACGGCAGCGCGGGTGGCTTCGGCAACCCGGTTCGCTCTGCCATCACCGCGTTCAACGGCATCGATGCGCAAGCTCTCACGTTCGAGAACCCGAACGTCGTGCTTTTTGACCCCGACGGCGATGGCATCGTCAATTTCGTGAACATGCCGCCCCTACAGCGGCCCTCCATCTTCTCCCCTTCGCAAACCGGCAATACTTTCGCGTGGACCGGACGGACCACGACCACCGGCGCGAGCTTGAATCCGAAGATCGCGCTCGCCAATCGCGACGAGCAAGTGCGCTTCGCGGACGTGAACGGCGACGGCTTGGTCGACATCATCGTCAACGCGGGGGTGTCGCTCGAAACGTACCTCTCGCTCGGCCGCTATCCCAACGGCGATGGCAAGTGGGGCAAGGCGACTTGGACCGGTCCGAATACCGTCACGTTGTCCGCCGACCCGCTTGGCGCGTGCATGCCAGTTTCGGATTCGCCCGTGTCGTTCGGCGACTCGGCCGTCAAGCTCGTGGACATCAACGCCGACGGCCTCGTCGACATCGTCCGCGCACGGAACGCTGGGATCGAGTATTGGCCGGGGCGAGGCTCCGGCGTCTGGGGAACGGGCAATCCGGCGACGTGCACGGCTGGCACGCAAGGCACGAATCGACACGTCAGCATGACCGCCAACCCGGTCGGCATCGAGCCTACCGGCAATCAGGCTCAGCTGATGGATGACGTGAACGCCGACGGCTTCCCGGACTTGGTCCTGGTCCGCCCCGGTTCCACCAGTGTTTGGTTCAACGTAGATGGGTTGAGCTGGTCAGCGGAGGCACCGTTTAGCTCGCCGGCTGAGCTGCCGGGAAGCCAACTGAGGCTCGCGGACATCGACGGGAGCGGGACGCGAGATTTGGTTTGGGGGAACGCCAACTCGTTTCGTTACATCGACTTGCAGGGAGGCAAGCGTCCAGGCCTGCTGAGCAAGATGTCCAATGGGCTCGGGCTGACGACCAGCATCGAGTACACCTCTTCCGTCGCGGAGATGTTGGCGGCGCGCGCGAGCGGCGTCCCCTGGACGACGACGGTGCCGAACGTCATCTCCGTGGTGAAGCGAGTCATCGTCAAAGACGGCCTCGAGGCCATCCGTGGTGGCGGCGCAGGCGATGTCACGGAATATGACTATCGCGACCCCATGTATGACGGTCGCAGCCACAGCTTCCGCGGCTTCCGTGAGACCGCGGCGGCCCACCTCGGCGACGCCCACAGCCCAACCATGATCACGCGTGCCGCGTTCCTGACGGGAGAGTGCGCGGAAGACGGCGTGGTCGGCCGCTGCTTGCCTCAAAATGCGTGGATGGAGAATTCGCGTGAGGCCCTGCGCGGCCTGACGCGGCTACTGCAGATCGAAGACGAAAGTGGCGTGACGCTTTCCACGCGCCATACCCGTTACCGACTGCGCAACCTCTACACGGGGCTGGACGGAGCCATCGCCCGCACTGCCTACTCGGTCAGCGAGACGGCCTTTAGCTACGACACCGGGGCCTACGTTCCCGCGCCCGAGACTTTCTCGGCGACCGAAATCGAGGTGGAAAGAACACCCGGAACGGTGGTGGCCGACCCGGTGAAGAGCTGGACCCTTCCCAGCAAGGCCGGGCGCATGCAGGCTTCCACGGGCTCGATCGTGGACTACTTCGGCAACCTGACCGAAGTCATCGACAACGGTTGCGTCGCTGGTTGTCCGGCCGTCGACGAGGTCGTCCGCAACGTATCTCGCATCGAGCGCAGCACCGACGATGCGTCCGGTTGGCTCTTCCGTCCTCGCGAGGCTTACGTGGTCGGTTCGCTCAAGCCGACCGAGAAGCGCCAACGCAAGCTGGTCGATTTCGACGCTCGCGGGCACCTGACCAAAGAAAGCGTCGACCTGAGCGGCACGCTGCCCCTCAAGCGTTTTCACGCTACGACCGGGGCGGTGGTTGCGCCCGCTCCTAGCGGTGCGTCGGTCGACGGCGTACGCCAGCGCTCCACCTTCGAATACGACGCCTACGGCAACGTCCTCCGCTCGCGCGGATCCAACGGCCAGTGCCAAGAGTATTCCTACACGGCGGACTATGCGGACCTCTCGATTACCAGCAAGACCTACGTCGGGGCGACGGGCACCGACGGCTGCGGGACGCGCCTGCTCAGCAGCTCGACCGAGTACGACCGCGGACTCAACCTGACGCGCCGCACCACGGCCTTCAATGGCGAGCTAGCCCAGTACGACTACGACGGCCTCGGTCGTAAGATCCGAGTTTGGTCTCCCGATCCGGCGCGGATCGGTTTCGTAGGCACGGTCGCCTCCGCGCTCATCGAGTACACGCTGCCGACGGCGCCCGCGACGAAACCCTACCTCGTCGTCCGCACCCGCACCCAAGACGGCGCTACCCCCGACGTCGCCTCGTACCGTGACACGTATACGTACGTGGACGCCAAAGGGCGAGTCATCCTCGAGCTCTCTCAAGCCGACACGAGTGCCGGCGACGCCGGGAGCTGGCTCGTCTCGGGCCTCGGCGATCGCACGGCCAAAGGGTCCCCGTGGCGCGAATACGAGCCGTTCTTCTGGTCCGGCACTCCGACCGCATTCCCGGTCGGATTGGCGCCAACGACCCCCTCCACCACGAACTGGGCCGATGCCTTCGAGCGGGTCGTCGAGAGCACGGGGCCCGATGGTGAGCTCACCGCGCGCATCGTCTATCACGGCAACGGTATCGAGATGTGGGACCTGCAAGACGTCAATGCAGGCCCCCAGCAAGGCACCTTCAAGTCGCAAACGAAAGACGGACACGGTCGGCTGGTGAGCTCAATCGAGCGTTCGATCGAAGATGGCAGCCTGCAGGCCGTCGAAACCGCGTTCACCTACCTGCCGACGGGTCAGGTGGAGCGCATCACTAGGCGTCTGCTCGGTTCGAGTGCGCCGACGGTGACGCGCTGGTTCCGATTCGACTCGCAAGGTCGCATGGTGCTCAACGTCGAGCCGAACACGACCAAGACCTTCAACGCCAATCCCGCGACCAGCCCCGATAGCATGCGCGTGTGGCGGTATGCCTACAACGACGAAGGGCAGCTCGTCGGTACCAGCGACGCGCGCGGGTGCGGGGTGAATACCTTTTACGACGCGGGCGGCCGCATCGTGGCCGAAGACTTCTCGCCGTGTCTGGCAACCCAAGCCACCTACAGCGCCCCAAATCTGACGACGGGCGATGGCACGGAGAGCTTCTACGGATACGACGTGGCATCCCCCGCCCTGACCACCGCGCTCCCCGCCGCAAGCAGTGGGTTCTTTTTGGGCCGATTGACGACCTCCTCGAACCGCGCATCTCAGGCCGTTTACAGCTACGACGGGCGCGGCCGGTTGGCAGGCGTGGGAAAGCGCGTGGCGACGCCGGGTGCGCCCGCCGCCGCCCTATCGACCCGCTACGCACCTCGCTGGTACCGCACGTATGCCACCTTCGACGGCGTCGACCGCGTCGTCAGCACGACCACCGGTGCAGAGGTGCCGGAGCTCCTAGCGAACGGCAAGAGCGACATCACGACAACTTACTCGAAGCGTGGCCGCGTGCGTCGTGTCGACAGCGCCTACGGGAATTTGATCAGCAGCATCGTCCGAAACGCGCGTGGGCTCTCCACCGAGCTAACGTACGGGGATGCGGCGAGCACGCGCGCCACCTTCGGCTACGACGCCCGCAGTCGTATCCAATCGACCAAGGTTTCACGCGTTGCGCCGGCGAACTGGAACCAGGCTTCGCCACCTCACAATAGCGCCGCCCAAGACAAGACGACCAATCAGACCGTCCTCGCGTCCACCCGCATGGAGTACGACGACGTCGGCAACCCCGTCGCCATCTATGACGATCGCACGGCGGCGGAGTGGCCAGCCGGGAGCAAGCCCGTCGATCGCCACATGGCCTACGACGGGATGTCGCGTGTTTCACAGGTCGACTACGTGTACGCGGGCGGCGAAGACAGCTGGAAGTCGCCGTACGAGCACGAGAACCTCACTCCCGCCACCCAATCGGGCGTGATGCGCCCGGCGCCTCACGTCGGCTTCAATACGCGGGTGCAGTCGGAGAGTTACAAGTACGACTGGCTCGGAAACAACATCCAAACCGGTGATGATCAGAACGGCTTCTACGATCGCTCTCTCGGCGTAACGACGCAGGGCACGGCTACGGCGGGTCCTTATCAGCTGAAGACCGCCTCCAACCGCAGCACCGGCAGCACTCGTGCCGGCGACCTATCCACGACCTACGACGATGCTGGGAACATGCTCGGCATGGTCGTGAAGCGAAGCGGGCCGTGCCTACCCGCCGGCGCGTCTTGTTCTCAGCGCTTCGCCTACGACTGGGACGAAGTGGGCCGCCTCGCCGGCGCCAAGCGCTGGGATCTCACAGCCGCCGAAGCGGCTCTGACCACGCCCCCGGCTCGCGGCGCCAACGTCGAGCTGCGCTACGCGTACGACGCGGGCGATGAGCGAGCCATCAAGACCGCCGTCGACGCGGCGGGAGCGCAAATCCATACGCTCTACATTTTCCAGACACTCGAGCAACGGCGCACCACGTGGTCCGGTACCGACTACAATCGCGACGCCAGCACCGAAGTGCCGTACCTGTACTCGCAGGATCGGAGGCTTGGACGCGTCGTCGTGGATCAGGACATGCCGAACATGTCTGGTGGTGTTCAGCACGTGCTGCTCGAGCTATCCGACTACCTGGGGTCTTCGGAAATCGTGATCGATCGGGTGACGGGAGAGCTCGTAGAGCGCGGGACGTACCACGCCTACGGGAGCACCGAGAGCGACTACCGTCCTGGCCGGTGGCAGGGGTTCCGCGAGGACTACAAGTTCACCGGCAAGGAAGAGGACATCGAAGTTGGCTTGCATTACTTCGGGAAGCGCTACTACGCGGCCAAGCTCAACCGGTGGATCTCTGCCGACCCGCTGACGATTCACAAGGCCGGCGCCGACCTCAACGCTTACGCCTACGTGCATGGCAAGCCGTTCGTCTCCGCGGATCCGAACGGAGAATGCGAGATCGTTTGCGCGATGGTTATCGGCGCGCTCGTCTCCATGGCCATCGACGCGGTCATGCAAGCTCATCAGAACGACTGGCAGTTCGACCGAATCGACCCGTGGGAAGTTGCGTTCGCGGGGGTCGCGGGCGCAGCCGGCGGCGCCGCCGGCGCGTGGGTCGGAGGAGCGACCACGCAATTTTTTGCAAAGCCGCTCGGAACCGTCGGCAGCCAATTGGCTGGTTCTCTTACGGGAGGCATGTCGGGCAGCGTGACGTCCGGCATCACTTTTCGCGGACAAATGGCGGGAAGAGCCATGGGTATCAGCGGCCTCAGCGTAGAGGACGCCATCGATCAAACCTTCAATCCAACGCTCGTCACGATTGACATGGGGCTGGGCGCGGCTGGGGGGCTGTTCACTTTCGGTCTCAACCAAGTGTTGAAGAGCGGCACCGGCGGGGCGCGCGCCACGAAGCCGCCGTCGCAGTCGAGCCCAGCGCCGAAGATGAGCACGAAGGAGATAGGCGAGGTCGGCGAAGCGGTGGGGCGCGATGTGCTGGAGTCAGAGGGTGCGGTCGGCGGTCCTTTGCAGAACAAGTCGGGGCACGGTCTGGACGCCATCGGAGAGACTAGCTCCGGTGAAATCATCGCCATCGAAGCAAAGGCGACCCAAGGAGGCAGCCCGCCGGCCTTGAGTGACGCGCAAGCCAACATGAATCAGTACGTGCGAGATCAACTGACCAAGATTGCCAACCCGAAGAGCAACTGGTCGGCAGCGGACAAGGCGATGGCGAGAAAATTGATCGACGCCATCGCTGACGGCGCCAACGTACGGGGCATCGTCGTCGAGACACGCTACGTCGGAAGCGGGCAACAGTTCACCGAAGTGCGGCCATGGACCTCAGCGACCCCGCAGCGCGGCGGCTTCTTGGCGCCGAAGCCGATCACGATTCAAACCCCATCGAGCGAGGGGCTAAATAGCGCAATAGGCGGATTTGCGGCGGGGCTTGGCATCGATTCGGCCCCCGTGATGCCCATGACCTGCTACACCCGCGACGGAGCCGGCTTCAGCTGCGATACGTCCACGATGAGCTGGTAAGGTACCGCCACCAATGACCGCGAAGTCTGAACGGGCCTTCCTCGACAAGCAGCGGAACGCTTCCGCCAACGTCCTCGACTCGGACCACCTGAAGTTCCTCGCGAAAGAGCGCGCCGAGGTCGAACAGCTGGTCCGGCAAGCGCCGAGCGTCACGGTCGGTCGCAAGTTTCCTGCGGCCGCGGCGGCGCTGAGAGAACAGCTGGCGGCAGAGGGCGAGGTCGAGCTGTTGGCAGGGGATCTTCGCGGTTGGACCAAGATTCGCGACGCGCAGGCTTTCGTCTACTGGGAGGCGCGCGTGTACGAAGCGGCGTTCGATCGGGATGAACGGCCCGATCGATGGCGCCGCGGCTTGTCCGTCGTCTCCTTCGCAGATTGTCTGATTGCGCTCCATCTCGGCGCCGCGGACGCCGCTTCCGCTCTCATGAAGCGGCTCGTCGGGGAGAGTCAGGGCACCGCGAACAACTACTGGCAAGCCAGCACAGGGGCCATCACCTTCATGGCTCGGATGTACGAGCAGCGCACGAACCAAAAGCTCGACATGGCTTGGTCCAAGCTCCCTCCGCTCGGCGGCTACGAGAAGCTCCTCGCCGACGACTGCACGGGCGATGCCTACGTTTCTGCGTTGGAGTGGGGCTGCACCGAGCACATCGCCCAAACCCGGGAGACGAAGCAGAAGCTGCTACCGTTCGTAGTGGGGCTCAGCACCGCCATGCCAATCGAGCTGATGACGTGGCTGCAACAGCGACGCGCGCAGGGGCTGGACTTTGCGACGCACGGCCACCCCCTCTTGGAGTCGCCGCTCGCCAACCTCGATCCACCCGTCAGCCAGGCGCCGAGCTCGGATCTCCTCCAGCTGCTTGAGCTCGGCATCCCTCACATGCAAGCGTACCTCGCTGATCAGCGCACAAATCCATAGGCTCATTATCGGGGTGGTACAGGTCAGCCTAGCGTCTGCCGGCGTTTCGCACTGCGGCAAAGCTCGGCGTTGACCCGATTGCTCCACGCCTGCTCGAAATGACACGCGAGATGGAGCTCAGCCGATCCATAAGGAGCAGCGACCGAGCTGAACGACACTCCCTGGATTGACGAGATCTTAGGCCGTGATGGCCATTACATTGAACCGGAAGTCACCAAGCGTGGCCACTGGCCGAAGCGCATTTTCGAATCAGGAATCGATATCACCCGTGAAGCGCGGGTGGCCGTGAAAGGCAACCGCGTGTCCGCCTACCACCAGAAACTCACAGCCGTGAGAGGTGAGTAACTCGATAAACTCTCTCAAGTCTGGTTGCAGCTTCACCCTGAGCCTCCCGGTACGCTGAGATTAAGCCGAGAAGTACATCTAGCCGCTCTGCCGGCGTGAGCGACGCGTAGTACTCATCATCCGCGCGCTCCGCGTCCTCGAAGCTGCTGAACAATTGCAAGACGCGTTCGTTCACCCGAGTAAGGTTAGCACGAGGCTGGTGGCTGACGGGTCTCCTTGAAGCCGGGGAAAAGGCCGTAGCCGTCAGCTCGAGCATTTTTCGGGCCACCTCCAACTGAATCGCCAAGAGTGCGGTGGCGCTTGCTTGGCGCTCGCAAAGCGCGCCCGCCGACTTTTCTTGGGAGGCCTGTCTCCGGGCCCAGCTGGGCCCGGTCGCTACGGACGAAAGCTCGGCCTACCTGCCCAGCGCTACTCGCCGTTCTTCGGGCCTTCGTCGTAGGAGCGCGGGCGGTACTTTTTGGCGACGCCGTTGTTTTTCTCGCCGCTCTCGAGGGTGTCGCTGACGAGGAACGCGAGCCAGGAGCCAGGGTGATCGGCGGCCAGCTCCGTGAGCGCCTCACTGTGCGGTAGGAAGATCTTTTCGTCCCACATGCATTGCAGGGCGAGCGAGACGAGGTTCGGGTCGTTGGGTGCGAGCGCGAAGCCTTTGAGGTAGTGCGGCACCGCACGCTCGGCGCGGGCGAGGCGCGCGGCGGCGTCGGGCGGGCCGCTTTCGGGCCGGCTGGCGAGGCGGCACAGCGTGTCACCGTAGTAGATGTGAGCCATGGGCCACTTGGGCGCGAGGTCCTTGGCGATGCCGTTGTACTTCAGGCGTTCTTGCAGCTGGCCGCGCGCGCCGAGCATGACCGAGTAGTTGAGCTGGGCTTTGGCGCTGAGCGGCACCGCTCGGCGCGTGGCGTCCCAAAAGCTCAAGTCGTCCATGTAGTCTAAGGCGTGGGATCGCGCTTGGAAGGCTTGCACGCCGAAGAAGGCACCGAGCACGAGCGCGGCGAGGCGTTCACGACGGCTGCGCAGGAGCCGCGCTGCGAAGAGAGCGAGCACGACCGAGGTGCCGACGACGGGCAGGTACCAGAAGCGCTCGGCGCGCACCGTCGGCAAGAGCACGGCGATGTTGGAATGGGGAAAGTAGGCGACCGGGAACCACAAGAGGCCCGTCGCGAGCAGGGCCAGCGGCGCGAGTCGCTGCTTGCGCTCGAGCACGTCGGATAGGCGCGCTCGGAAGCTCTGCACCCCATGGGCGATGAGCGCACCCAAGCCGACGAACAACGGCAAGATCGCGAGCAGCGCGCCCATCACGCTCCCGAAGAAGACGCGTCGCTCCGGTACCGGCTCCGCGCGGTACGAGTAGTCACCGCTCAAAGTCCACGGCAGCAGCACCTGCCCCACGCCGCCCGCGTACACGCGCAGCGCGGCCGCGACTCGTAGCGGCATCGGCGCGTTGACGAGCGGGTTGTTGATGGGGTCGTGCGGCAAGCTCGGTTGCTGGAACCACGCCAGGAACTTGAGCAGTTGCCGCTTGTGCCACGGAGCTCCGGGCGGGGGCGGCTCCATGGCCGGGCGCGGCTGCGAGATCCACTTCTTGAAATCGTGCAACCAGCCTTGAATGAAGCTGGATCCCGCTGGCCTGGTCCAGAAGCCGTCTGAGTGCACTACGAACGTCAGGCGACGAAACTCCGTGTAAAAAACGAGCGCGGCGGCCGCGGCGACGAACGCGAGCAGCGCGCGCAGCAGGCGCAGGGGACGCTGATGCAGCAGCGGCGCGCTCGTGAACGCCGCGAGGGTGACGAGCGGCACCGCCACGATGACGCTCTCTTTGCTGAAAAGACCGAAGCTCACCGCCGCGAGCACGCCGAACGGCATGCCCCAGAGCGGTAAGCGCAACGCGTGCAGCGCCGCGAGCACGCCGAGGCCGCCGAGCACATCCGCGATGCCGACGACGCCCGAGATCGCCTCGGTGAGCACGGCCGCCATGAGAAAAATCGCACCGGCGAGCCAGCTGAGCTGCCTCCGCCCCGAGGCGGCCAGAACGAACGCCGAAAGTAAGGCTGCGTTTACCGCGTGGCCAATGACGTTGACCCAGTGGTGGATGAACGGCTGGTGACTGACGTGCCACAGCAGCCGCCAGATGAGATTCGGGATGGGTCGATAGGAGCCGATGCTGCGGTCTGCCGGCAGTCCCCAGAAGTCGCGTGAAAAGGCGCCGAGGAACGGCACCTTCGGGTCGTTGACGTAGGGATTGGCGAGCAGCGCCTCCTGCTCGTCGAAGATATAGTTGCTGAGCGGCGACCGGACGTAGAGCAGGATGGAGACGAGCAGCGCCGGGGCAAACGCGATCGAGAAGCGCGGATCTTGTTCCTCGAAATAGCGCCGGACCGACGAGTAGAAGCCGCGCAGGGGTTGAACAATCCGACTCAGAAACGCCAACCGCCCCCGTCTAGCGCTATAAGGTGCGGGCAACAATGCCCGAGGCGGTCACCTTCGACGGCTGCGAGATCATCCGCAAGCTTTCCTCCGGGCCGGTTTGCGACCTGTATCGCGCCGTGCAAGAGCCTTTGGGCCGCACGGTCCTGATCAAGGCGCTCGGCCACAATATCCTGCCATCTTCCCCCTTCGCCTCGACGCTGGAGCGCGAGGCGCGGCTCTTGAGCGGGATGGATCACCCTGGCATCGTCAAGGTGCACGACTTCGTCAGGCGCGGTGACCGCATGTGGCTCGTGCTGGAGCACGTGGACGGCGTCACCCTGGAGGAGCTGCGCCTCAAAGCGAAGCGGCTGGACCAAGCCGCCGCCGTGGCGATCGCGCTGCGCCTCACCGAGGCGCTCTCGCACGCGCACGAGCATGGGGTCGTGCATCGGGACCTCTCCCCGAAGAACGTGTTCGTCTCCAAGCGGGGCGAAGTGAAGCTGATGAACTTCGCGCTCGCGGTGGACGAGCGTATGCCGACCGCGCCGGAGCTGCTGGACGGCGGGACTGGCTACTTGGGCCCCGTGTACATGTCACCCGAGCAGATCTTGGGCGAGCCCGCCGACCCCCGTTCGGATTTGTTCTCCGTCGGCGTGATGCTCTACGAGCTCATCGCTGGCAGTCGCCCGTTCGAAGGTCCGGACGAGCGCTCCATCTCCCTGCGGATCCGACAGAGCCCGCCGCCGCCACTGGCGCAAGGCGGGGTCAAGGTGAGCGGCGGTGTGGAGCGCCTGGTCGCGCGCTGCCTGGAAAAGTTACCAAGCGACCGCGTCGGCAGCGCTCAGGAGCTGGCCGCGGAGTTGCGCCACGCTTTACGCGAGCTGTGGGACAGCGCCCCCGAAGCCGCCATCCTCGGCGCGCTGGCCAGCGCGGGCCTAGCGGAATCCAAGGCGGTTGCACCGAAGCCGGCCGTGCGCGCGGTGCGCAGCACGTCACTGCGCAGTGTCACGCTGGGGCTCGCGCTCGTTTGCCTGGGAATCGTTGCCAGTGGCTGGGTCTTGCGGCGCGCGTTCGGGCCGTCCGAAGCGAGTCGACGCGCTGCGGCACCGCTGTCCACGCCTGGTGCAGAAGCGGCGGAGCTGCGCGTGGTGGCGCACCCGTGGGCGCACGTTTTCGTGGACGGGCAGCAGCGAGAGACGACGCCATTCGCGCGGCCTCTCAAGCTGAGCCCCGGCACCCACTACATCCGGCTCGAGCACCCCAACGCACCGCCAGAAAAGCGTACGGTATCGATGGCCGTCGGCGAAGGTGTGCTGCTCGAGGTGGATATGAAGGTGGTGGCGCCGAAAGGTTCCGCGGCCACGATAGCGCCGCCCGCTTCGTCCGAGCTCGCGAGCCCCTGAGCCGCAACGCGTGGTGCGATGTAGGTGTACCGGGCTGAGTCGGAACTGCACGGGTTGCGACTCGCATAAGGAATGTTTCCGTGGCATACAAAGTCTAGGCGAAGCCGCGTAGTTCGCCGCCGTTGCATGCTCAGGGTGAACTCATGGCCGCGGAACTGAAGTCGGGCTCGACGCTCGGCCGGTACGAGCTCCTCGTGAGGCTCGGCCTCGGCGGCATGGCGAGTGTGTGGGTCGCGCGTGAACGTGCGCCCGTGAGCGGTAAACAACGCCTCGTCGCCGTGAAGGCGATGCTCCCGGAGCTGCTCCGCCACTCGGACTTCCGCGCGATGTTTCTCGAAGAGGGACAGATCGTGCGCAGCATCGATCACCCGCACGTGGTGAAAGTGCACGAGGTGTCGGAGGACCGCGGCATCTTGTACATGGCCATGGAGTGGGTCGAGGGCGACTCGCTTCGCACCATCATCAAAGAGGCTCGGCGCCGTCGCGCCATCCCGTCGGAGATCGCCGTCAAAATCATCGCCGACGCGGGCGCGGGCCTCCACGCCGCGCACGAGCTGCGTGGTTGGGACGGAGAGCTACGCAACATCGTCCATTGCGACGTCTCGCCGCACAACATCTTGGTTGGGCTGGACGGGCACGCCAAGCTCGTGGACTTCGGCGTCGCGAACGCCACCGCCCATAGCGACCTCGGCGCGGAAGAGAAGATCAAAGGCAAGTTCGGCTACATGTCGCCCGAGCAGGCGCGCGCCGAAAAGCTGGACCGCCGAAGCGACGTGTTCGCCCTCGGCATCGTGCTGTTCGAGCTGCTCACCGGTGAGCGCCTGTTCCGTGGGGAAAACGCCGCTCATTCTTTGGAGCTCGTCAAGCGCGGGCCGATCCCGAACCCGGCCGACCTCAATCCGAAGCTCTCGCCCCAGCTCGCGGCGATCGTGCAAAAGTCACTGGAGCGGGACGTACGCCGTCGCTATCAAACCGCACTGGAGCTGGCCGAAGCATTGGAGCGCTGCTTGGTGGAGCAGCGCGTGCTCGTCTCGCCCGCGAGCGTGGGTCAATTGGTGCGGCGCGTGCTCGGCTCTCGGATCGAGACGCAACGCCAGGCGTTGCGCGAAGCGCTGACCGCGAGCGACGGCGTGCTCTCGGCAGGCTTGGTGCCGGATCACCCCGCCGCGCCCGAGTATTCTCACCCTAACTTCTCGAGCGCGGGTTTCCCGATTTCGCCGTCGGAGCCGCCCACTTCCAGCTCGCTGTCCTCCAAGTCGGCGACGCCGCGTCCGCAGAGCTTGGAGCTGCTGCCCAAGCGCAAGTCTTCGCTCGCTCCGTTCGCGGTGGCCATCATCGGCCTCGCGGCGGCCGGCGCGGCGGTGT
This sequence comes from Polyangiaceae bacterium, assembly GCA_029266615.1. Lineage (GTDB taxonomy): Bacteria > Myxococcota_A > Polyangia > Polyangiales > Polyangiaceae > PMG-095. Next base: position 6,939 of record JAQSWN010000116.1, on the reverse strand, counting down.
GGTTCGCGAACAACCAAGTCGGAAAGCCTTTGCCGAACTCGGGCGCCGATATCGGCGTCCACGCCGCCACGAACGGCTCGAAGCCGAGCCCCAGCGACTACACGCAGGAGCCGGGGCCGTCGGGCGTGAATATCGACAGCATCCCGCTCGCGCCGGAAGAGATCGCGGCCGCGAAGGCGCGCGGGGCCCACCCCGCCAAGCCGGGCGAAGCCGCTGCGCCTCCGACCGAAAAGCCCAAGGCGGAGAAGCCCGAAAAGACGTCGGACCCAAAGGCGCCTGTCGAGCCCGAGAAGGAATTGACTCCCCAGAAGGAGCCGACGGAGCCTCCGCCCACGGAGCCCGAGCTGCCGCCGGCCCCCACGGAAAAGCCGCCGCCTCCCGATCAGCGCACGCCCCTCAATCGCTCCTCCGCGCTCACCGCGCTCAGCAAGGCCGCGACCTCTGCCGCGAGCTGCAAGCGCGAGGGCGGGCCGAGCGGGACCGGCAGCGCGAGCATCACCTTCTCGCCGGACGGTCCCGTGTCGTCCGTCAGCATTTCGGCGCCCTTTGCCGGCACCCCCGTCGGCGCTTGCGTGCAGACGATATTTCGGAGCGCGCACGTGCCGCCTTTCAGCGGCAGCGCGGTCACGCTCAGCAAGAGCTTCCGCATCCCGGACTGAGCGGGGCGGCTACAGAAGCTCTTCGCTCACGACGTGCGCGTGCACCATGCGCCGCGCCTTCGCGCCGATATCCGCGGGGTCGCCCATGAGTGAGAGCGGTGCGAGCGGGTTCAGCGGATTGAGCAGGTCCACCTTCGTGGAGCGCGGGCCGCCGCCTTTCTTGAGCGGAATGCCGAGAGCGCTCACCGCGACGCCGGGATCCGCGCCGCTCGGTAGCTCCAGATGCGAAGACACCGCGACCGTCAGCCGAACACTCTTGCCCTTCGGCACCGAGAGCTTCTTCTGCGCCAAAGCCTGCGCGGTTTGGCGCGCCACCCGGCTCCACACCTCGCGGTCGCCAGAAGCGTGGCCGACGGAGCTGGAGACGAGCTTGCCATCTCCATCGATGACGAAGACGAACGATGCTTGCCCGTTGAGGGGTGCCGACGAAGCGTAAACGGCGGCTTCGAGCGAGCGCATCACCGGGCTCCCCGCGCCGCGGCCACTCGCCGTATCTTGACTCAACAGGCCTTGCGCGAGCGCGCGGTCCAGGCGGCGCTTCACGCGCGCGGTCTTTTCTTCGCGCGCGGTCGCCGGTGCCGGCGGCGGCGGCGGTGCGGGCTCGGTGCGGCGCATGAACGGGTTGCCTTGGCCCACGCCCAGCTGCGAGAGGCTGAGCCCTGGACCATCGCTCGCGGCCCCCGCAGGCTCGCCCGCTTCCGTGATAACGTCCGCCACGCCATCCGCCGCTGCCTCTTCCGTTGAGGCTTCCGCCGGAGCAGCCGCCAAAGCGGGGGCGCCCCGGGCCGCGCTCGGACGAGCCGCGACCGCGCCGAGCGACTCGGGACCTGGTGGGTCCATGGCGACCGGCTGCGATGCGACTTCGACCGGGGGCTCCAGCATCTCCACCTCGAGCTCCGAGGCGGGACGCGCACTGACGAGGGCCGCAGGCGGCGGCTGAGCGTGACGCCAGGCGCCGAAGCCGAGCAGCGCCGCGTGGAGCCCGAGCGACGGCAGCAGCCAGGCGGCTCGCCGTCGTCTACCAGTTGCTCGCGCCACCACGGCCGAAGGCTTAACCCCGTAGCGCCGTCCGAGCAACGCGTTCTCCCTCGCGCAGCGCCGCGGCGGCGAGAATGCAGAAGATTGGCGACAAAAAGAGGTGGTACCGATCTTCGCCGAAGAACACGACGTGGGTCGCGGCCGTTGCCAAGACCGTCACCATCGCCATTCGACCCAGCCCACCGAGGTACGGGCGCCCCGGCACGGGAAGGAAAGCCAAGACCGGCGCGACCACGACCAACCAGTGAAACGGACGTTGCTCGTCCGCGATGCCATAGAAGATGAGGCCGCACAGCAGCAGCAGCAAGCCTCCCTGCCAGTACTGCTCGCGCGGCCTCAGGCGGCCGAGCGGCAACGCGACGACGGCGAGCGCGGCCGCGCAGAGCAGCGCGAGGTGCGCCGCCGCGAACAACGCGCGCGCAGCCTGGCGGCGCGAGTCGGGCCAAGCCGCGGGGTCGGCTTCGTGCACGTACTCCACCGCGAAGGATTCGTGGCTGAAGGTTTGGGCGAGCTTCTTGGGCGCCATCGCGAGCCAGCGTCCGGGCGACTCTTGAATCTTCGCCCAGCCGACTTTCTTCCAGCAGTCGTCTTGCTGCACCTGGCCCGTCACGTTCGGACAGCCGTCCTTCCCGCGCAGCGTTTGAAAGCGGCCGGTCTCCGTGAGGGCGCCGATCGCCAAGTTCCAGCCGCCGTTGGTGCTCACCAGCGCGCAGCCGTCCATGCGCACGCAGTTGCGCGCGGTCCACGGCAGCACGACGACCATCGTGACGGCGAGCAGCGCGACGGAGCGCGTCACCGCGCGCAGCCACGGCCGTGGCTCACAGAGCGCGAGGAGCGGGAACAAGAGCAAGCTCGCCGGGCGCGTGAGGGTGAGGACACCGAGAATCACGCCGCCGAATACGACTGCACGCCACGTTCCGCGAAAGCGCAGCAAGCTCCATAGCAAGAGCAGCAGCAAGAACGCGCTCGGGATCTCCGTCATGACGAGCGCGCTGTACGCGATGAGCCCGGGGTGCAGCGCGACCAGCGCGCCCGCGATGCGCGCCCGCGTCGCGCCTAGGTACGGTAGCGCGATGCGGTGAGCCAGCACCGCGCTGCCCGCGCCCAAGGCCGCGCTGAGCAACGGCGCGACCAGCAGGTGATCGCCGAAGATCTTGTAGAAAAAACCGAGGATGGCGCTGTAACCGACGGGGTAGTGCGTCCACGGCTTCCACACGCTCACCCCGCGGATCAGCACGTCCTCGGAGTAGCCCAGCCCGGCCGCGATGCGGCTCGCGCCGAGGTGATAGTAGTGACCGTCCCACACGGGCTCACGCGCCCAAGCGATCGCCACGAACAGCCGAGGCAAGAGCGCTACCAACGCCAGTGCCCACGAGTACGCGAGATCCGGAGCTCGCCGCCGCGCCGTCAATGCGAGGCTTCTCCGTCGGCCTCGGCGCGAAACTCGCGAAGGCGGCGCAAGTAGGTCTTGGTCACCTGCGCGGGGTCGAGCTTCAAGCACTTGGCGAGCTGTTGGACGAAGCCGCGCGTGTACACCAGCGCCGGCAGCTCCGCGAACGCTTCCGTCTCGATCGCGGCCAGGTGCGAGACGGAAATCTTCGTCTCCCGCGCGATGTCGAGCAACTCCACGCCCATCGACTCGCGCACCTTGGCCAAGAGCCGCCCCGTGAACTCCGTTTCGGCGTTGATCTCGCGCGAGAGCTCTTGCCTCAGCACCGCTCGTTCCGCGAGCAGCGCCGTATCCGTCTCCACCGAGCGGGGAGCTTCGTCTTCCGTCTCCGGGAAGATGGAGGCGTCGTAGGCTTTGCGGCGGAGTGGATCCAGCAGGGTGTCGTGCGCTTCTTCGATGCGCGCGACCTCGCGTCGTTGCTCCTCTTCCCGTAGCAGGGACGTGAGCGGCAAGCTGCCCGGCTGGTACAAGTCACGCTGGCGCTTGTAAGCGCGGCGCAGCTCTTCGTCCGTCGCGCCGCGGTGCGCGAGCAGGACCTCGTAAAGGTTGGGGTGGGCGGGGGTGAGCGGGATGGTCGCCGCTTCGCGCTCCTGATCCCGGCTCGCGGCGAGGGCCAAGATGCGCCGCGCGATGCGTTCCAAGTTGCGCGCGCCTTTGCTGGTCGGGCTGTCGATGAGCACCGGCCGGCTGTGCACGACGCTCAGCCAGATCGCGTCGTCTTGCTCCACGTGGCCCACGTAGTCGAACGCGACGCCCAGATGTCGGCGCGCCAGATCACAGATGGAAAATCCTAGATCCGTGTCGGCGCGGAGCCGCGCCCCGTTGACGACGAGGCGAGGACGAATCCGTGCAAGCTCCGCGGCGGCGACCTGGCCCAAGCTCGTGTCGTAGCGAGCGATGGCGTGGACCAGGTCGTGCGGCGCCGGGAGAGGCCCCAGCTCCGCCTCGGCACGCTCCACTAGCCGAAGCTTGAAGCGGTCTTTCACCAGGGCGCGACGCAGCGCGCGCACGAAAGCGGCGCGCACGAAACGGTACGAGGCCTCGATACCGGGCGGCTCCGGGGCGGTCACGCAAATGCCGAAATCCGCCGTGAGGAACAGATCCAGCGTCGCGGGCTGGGTGCCGGCGCCGAGGTCGAGCAGAACGTAGTCGGCCTCCAGGTGCTTGAGGTCCTTGGCCCAGCGCGCCTTCCGGCCGGGCCGCACCGGCACCGTGGACCCGGCGCGGTAGCGTTGCGGTACCAGCGACAGCCCCGGCACCTGGGTGGGGACGGCGGTCAGGTCGTCTTCGTCCGACTCTTCGCTCACGCGCGCGCCGCCGGACGACGGACCGCTCGGCAGCGAGGACAGCGGGCCGAGCCCGAGGGCCGTATGCAGCTCCGCCCCGGACGGGTCCGCGTCAATCAGCAGCACCTTGCGGCCGAGCTGAGCCAAGTAGACGGCGAGATTGACGGCCACGACGCTCTTGCCGACCCCACCCCGGCCGCCGCCGACCGCTATGACGTGTTTGACCCCCAGGGGCGGCGCCACGTTCGCCGAGGGCGGCGGGACGCTCGGCGACGGCGGCGGGGAGGACGGTATCGTCATCGGCCGGGGAACGTACTACGCTCCGCCGCGCAATGTTGAGCTTCCGAGCGGCTTCCGCCCTGGCGCTATTCGCCTTTCTGAATACGAAGCTCGTGACGTGTCGTTCCCCAGGGGAGAGCACGGCCGACGCCTCCCCGACTCGTTCCGAGACGAAAGACGTAACCCTCCCTGGTGTCGATACCGGGGCGCTGACGAGCCGCGAAAAGTCCGAGTGGTCGCGCTTCGTCACGGAGCTGCGGTCGCCGTGCGCGGACCAGCCGGTGAGCGTGGCGCAGTGCGTCTCGGAGTCTCGGGCCTGCAAGGCCTGCGTTCCGGCCGCCAAGGCGCTGGCCAAGCAAGTGCAGCGAGGCCGCACCCGTCCACAGATCGAGGCCTTTTACAAAGCGCGCTTCGGCGCCGACCAAGTGAAAGAGATCGCCTTGGAGGACTCGCCTTCCAAGGGCAACCCCGGCGCGCCCGTCCTCTTGGTGGAGTTCGCGGACTTCCAGTGCCCCGCGTGCCGCGCCGCTCGGCCGGTCTTGGAGGACGCGCTCAAGAAGCACGACGGCAAGGCACGCCTCGTGTTCAAGAACTTCCCGCTCAGCATCCACCAGTATGGGGAAAAGCTGGCCCGCGCCGCTCGCGCCGCGCAAAATCAGGGCAAGTTTTGGGAGATGTACGGGGCCCTGTTCGAGAACCAGGAACGCCTCAGCCCGCCCGTCATCGACGAGATCGCCAAGGGGCTCGGCCTGGACATGGCCAAGTTCCAAAAAGACATGGAGAGCGAAGCCACGGCGGATTCCGTCGCGCGCGATCGCAAGCAAGGCGAGCGGCTGGACATCCAGAGCACGCCGACCATCTTCATCAATGGTCGTCTTTTCAGCGGCGGCCAAGATTTCCCGGAAGAGCTAGACGACTGGATCACCCTCGAGGCCGAGCTCGCGGGCGGTGCTCCCGCTAAGCCGGCGGGCTCCGCGCCGGCAGCAGTGACGCCGAGCGCGGCTCCTGCGCCTGCGCCTGCCGGAAGCGCGTCCGCCGGAAGCGCCCCCAAGAAACCATGAGAGTCGTCGTCGACCTCGGGTGCTTCCCGACTGGCCGACACTATCCGGGCATCGCGCACTTGCTGCGTGTGGCCGCGCTCGGGCTGGCCGAAGGCTTCCTCGGCGAGCACCTCGTGAGCGAGCTGCCGATCGTCGCCATCGACACCGAGACCACCGGCACGGACCCCAGCAGCGATCGCGTCGTGGAAGTCGCGTGCGTGCGCTGGGAGCGAGGCGAGATCGTCTCCCGCAAGAGCTGGCTGGTGAATCCCGGCCGCCCCATCCCGAAAGAAGCCTTCGACGTGCACGGCATCTCCGACGAAGCCGTCAAGGATGCGCCGCCCTTTGCGGCCATCGTGTCCGAGCTGCTCGAAGCGCTGCAGGGCGCGATCCCCCTCGCCTACAACGCCGAGTTCGACCGCAAGCAGCTCATGGCCGAGATCGGCCGTCTTTCTGCGCCGGCCAATCCCCCGCCCGCGTTCCAAAAGAACGCCGACTGGATCGACCCGCTCGTCTGGGCCCGCGAGCTGCACAAGCTCGAAAAGAGCCGGGCGCTCGGCGACGTCGCCACGCGCCTCGGAATCGAGCTCACCAACGCGCACCGCGCGACCGACGACGCGGAAGCGGCCCTCAATGTGTTCGTCCGTTTTCAGCAAGACACGCGCCTCCCCCGAAACTATGGCGCGTTTCTTCAAGAACAACGCCGCCTCGCGCGCGCCTTCGTCGGTGACAATCTCCGGAAGCTCGCCCTTGGATTGTCACCCCTGCGACTGGATCGTGATTTGCGGTCGCGAGCCCGAAGTCTGCCGCGTCTGGGCCGCGCTTCGGCGGCGAATCAAGAAGCTAGGGGCTCCGAAGTCGTGGCGGGCCTGCTCGTGCCGGAATCGAGTCAAGGACGGAAGCAACCGCTACTGGCCACGCGCGCACCGCTTCACCGCCAACGCCGAGCGGCTGGAGGGTTCGCTCATCGTGCTAAAGCGTTCCCTTCGAAAAAGAGGCACCTCTGTAGACTCGGCCCGCAGTCGCAGGCGTAACTAAATTTCACCAACGATCTCGTGAGCAGCGCGCTTGGAAGCCGACCAGTCGCGTCGGTGACAATCTCCGGAAGCTCGCCCTTGGATTGTCACCCCTGCGACTGGATCGTGATTTGCGGTCGCGAGCCCGAAGTCTGCCGCGTCTGGGCCGCG
>JAQSWN010000115.1 GCA_029266615.1 Polyangiaceae bacterium | reverse complement strand
GCTGGTGACCGCGACTTCTGCGGTGCTGCCCGAGAGCGAATAAGCCGTCACGACACCGCCCAGCCCGCCCCGCGCCGACGCGAACAGATAGCTCTTGCCGTAAGCGGGGTTGTTTTCCGGAGCCGTGGCCGTGGAGTCGCCGAAGTCGAAGACGCGCTGCCACGCCTTACCGCCGCCCCAGGTGACCCACGCTTCCAACGTGACGTTCGTGAGGGTAGACATGAGCTTGTTCGGGAGGTCCACGTAGGCGCCCGCAGTGCCGCCACCGAGCAGCACCACGCCTCTTCCGTCGAGCTTGGAGAGGGTTGCACCTTGCGTGACCGATCCGTGCGCAGCGCCGACGCGGTCCAGCACGGTGGTGCCGTTACCCTCGAAGTCGTAACGATGAATCAGCGCCGCCTCGAGGCTGGTGCAATCAGAAAGCTCCGGCGTGGCCACGTCCGGAATGCCGCAGCCGCATTGGCCGGGCGCGAGCTTGTCCGGGTCGCCCGGGCTGTCGTCTTGGGGGGCTGTGCCGCCTTCGCCCCCGGCCGGTGGATCCGGCTCAGAACCGGCGTCCCCACTCGTACCGCCGCCGACAGTCGGCGCGGAGCCCCCTCGTCCGGCTCCGCTCGAGCCGCCCTCGGCGGCTCCGCCGCCTTGGGGAGGCTGTCCGCCCGAAGCGGTGCCCGCCTGTGGTGAGCCGGCGCCCGAGCGCGTCCCGCCGCTGTCCCCACTCGAGCCGCCCCGCTCGTCGTCGAGCCCTTGGCTGACACCGGGCGGCACCTCGTACACCGCGCATGCGGCGGCGCCGATCATTACCCAAGGAGCCCAGTACGACCGCGTCACGACCTATCACCATAACACGCAATCTCTCCACGACGCGCCGTCACGACGGCCGCGACCACCGATTGCGCATGTTGCGCAATCGGTAAGTGCACAACCGTGCAGGGTGAGAGGACGTAGGTGCACGCGTGCGCGCGGACGCGCGCCTACTCGGTGAAGACGAGGGTCACGGTGAGCGGCGGGAGCGGTTCGGGCGCGGCGCCCGGCGGCGTTGGCAGCCTGAGGGCGCCGTAGCGTGGCACTAGCTCCACCTTGGTGACGGCTTGAAGAAGCTTACCCGTGACCAGCGTGCCGGAAGTTCTGCAGCCGCCGTTTGCATCGGGCTGGCACGACGGGCACATGCTGCTGAGCGAGCATTCTAGGCCTGTTCCTGCTTGCGCGCTGAACGTGAAGGCGCCGGGTCGAATGACCTTGGCTTGATCGCACGTCAACTGCTGCTCGGGTTCCCCATTCAAAACGCAGCGGGCCGGCAGGAACCGGTCGGCGCGGTAAAGTCCGTCCCAAGTCGTGAATAGCGACTCTCCCGCAGGCAGTGAGATCGTCTCCGTTATCGGGCAACTGGTGATGCACCCGGCGCCGCCGTAATCGCGGAAGCTCTGACACGAGAAGCGGCACCAGCCGAGGGCAGGGAGCGCCGTGCCCGCCGCATCCGCGACAGAGAAAAGCGGCGCGAGGTCGCAAGTGGATGTCTGCGGGCCCAAGTGAATCGCGTGGGAGGTTTCGTTTCTCACCTCGACCAGCACCTCGATCGGCGGCTCGTCATCCAAGGCACTGCACTCCGCGTCGCCACCGCCAACGCCGGTTCCACCGATTGCGCTGCCTCCCCAAGCCGTGCCCGCTACGCTACCGGCGCCGCCCACGCTCGTGCCACCGGCGCTCGTGCCACCGGCGCTCGTGCCGCCCGCGTCGGTGCCGCCGTTCGGCGGCTCCCCGGCGTCGAAGCTCTTCCCGCCGCACGCGCTCAAAGCGGAGATGATGAACAGCGCCGTCAAGCGTGGGCAGGGGGACATGCTCGTCGAAAGAGCAAGAGTCGCGCCGGCTGCGATCCACCGGAAAATGCTGGACGCAGCCCTACAGTTGGCACATCCCTGGCACAACCTCGGGTGCTACCGTCGCGCAGCTTTCGATGAACTCTTTGCCCCCGCGGGATAGCCTGCAAGCGCTGCCGGACTTTCGCGCCGTCCCCAGCGACAGCGAAGGGGATCGGCGGGTCGTCGGCGAGCGGATCGCGTACTTCGGCGCGGTCGTGGGGGTGCTGTCGCTCGCGTTCTACGCGTTCAACTGGGCGCTCAGCATGCTGGTCAATCCGTATTGGTGGTACCAGCTCGTACATCCGGCGACGTTCATGCACCTGGCCGCCGCGAGCGTCTTCGGGCTGCTCTGGCTTTCGTGCCGCGGGGGGCGGCGCAGCGCCGCGCAGCTCAACCTGCTCGACGTCGGCAGTCTGCTGGTCGCGAGCGTGTCCTACTCGCTCATGATGGCGCTTGCCCCGGGCAGCGGCTTCCCACAAGCGCTCATTCTGACGCTGATCATGACCACGACGCTGAGCACGCACGCCATCATCGTGCCCGCCACCGCGCGTCGCACGGCGTGGGTCAGCGCGCTCGCGTTCGCGCCCGTTCCGATCACGACGTACTTGGTGACGCTCGCGCAGCCACCGACCGAGCTCGTACTGCGCACTTGGGGCGCGCTCGGCTCCGCTGCGTTCGTGTGCGCCTGGTGCCTACTGGGGGTCGGCACGTGCGCGCTCGCCTCGCGCATCATTTACGGTTTGCAGCAGCAGGTGCGGGCGGCTACGGAGCTCGGTCAGTACACCTTGGAAGAGAAGATTGGCGAGGGTGGAATGGGCGTCGTATACCGCGCGCGCCACGCGCTGCTTCGCCGCCCCACCGCGATCAAGTTGCTCTCGCCCGAGCGCGCGGACGAGCGTCAAATCCGTCGTTTCGAACGCGAGGTGCAGCTTACCAGCCTCCTCACCCACCCCAACACGATCGCGATCTACGACTTCGGTCGCACGCCGGACGGCGTCTTCTACTACGCGATGGAGCACTTGGACGGCATCACGCTGGAGGACTTGGTGACGCACGACGGCCCGCAGCGCGCCGACCGCGTCCGCCAAATCATGCTCCAGGCTTGCAGCGCGCTCGTGGAAGCTCACCAGCTCGGCCTCGTGCACCGCGACATCAAGCCCGCCAACATCATGCTCTCGCTGCGCGGCGGATTGGCCGACCACGTCAAGGTGCTGGATTTCGGCTTGGTGAAGGAGCTTTCCGAGCCGGAAGCGACCTCGCACTCTCAGCCCGCGCTGCTGGGTACGCCCCTCTACCTTGCGCCGGAAGCGATCACGAATCCGGAAGCGGTCGGTCCGTGCTCGGATCTCTACGCGCTCGGCGCGGTCGGTTACCAGCTGCTCACCGGGCATCCGGTGTTCGAAGGGCAAACCGTGGTGGAGGTTTGCTCCAAGCACCTCATGGCCGAACCGGAGCCGCCCTCACTCGACGGTCGGCTGGACGTGCCGGAGGCGCTCGAGCGCCTCGTGCTCCAATGCTTGGCCAAGTCTCCGCAGGGGCGCCCGGCCAGCGCGGCCGCGCTCCGCGACGCCTTGCGGGGGCTCTCGCTCTCCCACGCCTGGACGCCGGCGGACGCGCAACGGTGGTGGGACGAGCGCGCGCCCGTCCTCCGAGCCCGCATCGCGGCGCAGCGCGGCGAGGCCGCGAGCGATGCCCGCGCCACCATTGCCATCGATCTAAAAGCGCGCTCGCTCACCAGTGCGGCGCCGGAGAGAGAGAGCCACCATGAGAAACCGGCGCTGCCGTCGTAGCGAATTTTGGCCGCAGGCCCTCCGCGCTGCACTAGCCGTGCCCGCACGTAGTCCGCTACGCTCGCGCCGTGAGCGACCTTGAACCCTTGCGGCTCGCCGAGACGGGCATCGCCCGGCTGGACGACGGCACCGAAGCCGTCAACGTGGGCCCCATCGTGGCCGCGCTGCGCTTCCTCACGGAAGGTCGCGGCGACGATCGCGGCGTGGACGAAACTGGCGCACCGTTGCCCGACTTGCTCAGCCTCGCGTTCGATGTCGTGAAGAGCATCATTCTCGGCGGCCGCCACGCTGACCAGTACCGTCAAGTCAAGCGCGAGCTGGACGCGCGCGCGGAAGGCGACACGTCGCTCGGGCTGGCCAAGCAAGCCGTGCGGCATACGGTGCCAACCGCGGCGCTCAAGAAGGCAGGCCTCGAGCTACGAGCCCGCGTCCGCAAGCTGGAGGACGCCGTGACCGCCGTCATGACCGAGCTCGAGGCGCTCACCGCCCCGTTGCCGGAACGAACCACGACGCGACCTCGCAAGCGCACGAGCCGACCCCGCTCGGTCCCGCGCAGCCCGGAGCTCACCAAGCCAGCCAAACGCAAGACGCGCGTGGCCGCAGCGGCGAAGCCGGCGAAGGTGGCCAAGCCGGCCAAGGCTGAAAAAAAAACGCGCCCTGCCAAGAAGGCGCGCAAGAAGGCGCGCAAGAAGCGCTAACTGGACGGCCGGGCATCGTTCGTAGAGCCATCGGACTACATCTGCCTCCGGCTCTGCCGAGCGGCGGGCGCGAGTCTGCGAACCATCGCGCCCCACCTACGGGAGCGCGATGAGCCGCAGAGCTCCCCACCGATTGAGTTAGCCTAGCGGCATGGATGGACGAGCTTGGCTCGAGGTAGCGAAGCCCTTGGCGGATCGGATTGCGCTGGCGACCGGTTTGACGCGCAGCACGATCGTCGCGGCGCTGATTTTGCTGCTCGGGTTGATCGCGGCGGCGGTGCTAGGGAGACTGGCTCGCCGCCTCGTGGCGAGGAGCGCGCGCTGGCTGGGAAGCTTTCAGCCGGGCGCCGTGAGCGTGCCCCAGCTGGACCGCGTCGAGAAGGCGGTGGGCAGCGCGGTCTACTGGCTCGTCGTAGTGTTCGCGGTGATGGCCGCGACGGAGACGCTGGGCCTGCCGGTGGTGACGGCCTGGCTGTCGGGAGTGGCGACTTTCTTGCCGCGTGTAGCGGTGGCAATCGTAATCGTAGCGCTCGGCACGGTGGCGGCGCGCATCACGCGGCACGTCGTGACGAGCACGGCGAGCGGCGCGAACGTGAGCTCGGCGGAGCGCCTAGGGCGGGTGACGGAGCTGGCCCTGCTTCTGGGCACGGCTCTCGTTGCGATCGAGCAGCTCGGCATCGAGATCTCGTTCTTGAAGGCGACCTTGCTCATCATGTTCGGGGGTCTGCTCTTCGGCGCCGCGCTTGCGTTCGGGATGGGCGGGCGCGATTTGGTGGCAAATATCCTGTCCGCCCACTACGTGCACCGGCTCTATCAAGTCGGGCAAGTGGTGCGCATCGACGGCATAGAGGGTCGTATCGTACGCATCGCGGAGACGTCCGTCATTTTGGAGTGCGCGGACGGAGACGTGTCCATCCCCGCGCGCGTGTTCGCGGATTCTCGGTCGACGCTCGTGGTGCGCAAAGGAGGCGGACATTGAGCGCGGAGGTGATGCTCGTGCGCGCCTACGCGGGCGCACACCCGGAGGAGGTCGCGCGCTTCATCGAGCGCTTGCCACCGGAGGAGGGAGCGGAGGTGCTCTCCGCGCTCGAGCCCGAGGCGGCCGCGGACGTGCTCTCGCATGCGGTACCGCTGATCGGCTCGAGCGCCCTCGCGAGATTGGGAAACGAGGAAGCCGCCCACGTGCTGGAAGCATGCCACCCCAGCCTCGCCGCCGGGCTCCTGTTTCGGCTTGCTCACAGCACCCGCGCGCGACTGCTCGAAGGGATTGCCCCGGCGCGCGCGGAAGAGCTGCGGCGGATGACCGAGTACGGTCCGCGCCGCGCGGGCGGCCGTTTGGATCCACGCGCGCCCGCCGTGCCGGAGACGCTCTCGGTCGCGGAGGTGCTGGAGCGACTCCGCGCGGCGCCGGCGGGCGTGATGCACTACGTGTACTCGATCGATGAAGAGCGGCGCCTGACCGGCGTGGTGAACATGCGAGAGTTGATGTTGGCGGCGCCGGACGCGCCGCTCGGAACGATCGTGACGCGCGACCCAGAGGCCCTCTTCGCGCACGATCCGCTGGAAGTCATCGCAAGGCACGCGGCGTGGAAGCGCAGCCACGCCTTGCCGGTGGTGGATCGCGAGCGGCGGCTGCTCGGCGCGCTGCGCTACTCCACGTTTCGGGCCATCGAGACCGAGCTGGGGCAAGCCTCGAGCGGCCCCGACACGGATCAGACCGCTTCCGCGCTCGCAGAGCTGTGCGCAGTCGGCGCCTCGGCGATGGCGCGTTTCGTTGGGGCCGCCTTTGCGCTCGACCCGATCGGCCCGGACCGACGGTCGGAGCCGCCACCGCCGAGTATCCGCCGCAGCGTATTGCCGCCGCCAAGAGGCCTGACGTGACCGCGGTCTCCGATTTGGCGCTGCTCTTCCTGAGTCAGCACCCCACCGAGTCCGGCGCCGTGCTCGAGCAGCTGGATCCGGACGAAGCGGCGGCCGCGCTGCTGCCGCTGGACGTACAGCGTGGTGCGAGCGTGCTCACGCGCATGAACGTGGACGCGGCGGCGCGAGCTCTGCGCTGCATGGACGAAGCCTGGGCACGCGAGACGTTGATCGCGGCGGACTTCGTGCAAGCGGCGCGCTGGCTGTCGCAGCTGGACGAAGAACAGAGCACGCGCCTGCTCGCGGCCTTGCCCGCGCTCAGCCAGCGCAACATCAAAGAGGCGCTGGAGTTTCCGCCCGGCACCGCGGGGCGGCTGATGGATCCGCGCGTCACCATCTTTCGCGAGGACACGACGGTCGACGAAGCGTTGATTCGCATCCGCCGGTCCAAGAACCGCAAGATAACGGACGTGGTGTTGGCAGACGAGGAGGGCAAACTGAGCGGCGTCGTCTCGCTCCAGAGCTTGGTGGGAGCTCCCGACACGGCCGCGATGGGGAGCCTCGCGGATCGCGATCGCCCCGTCGTGAGGCCCATGGCGTCGCGCGACGAGATTGTCGATCTCTTGAATCGGCACGCGCTCACCAGCTTGCCGGTCGTCGATTTGGACGGGCAGATTCTGGGGATTTTGCCGTACGACACCTTGGTGCGCGCGGCGCAGTACGCGGCGACGGACGATTTGCAGCAGATGGTCGGCGCCGGCAAGGACGAGCGCGCGCTTTCGAAGCCGCTGTTCACGGTCAAGAGCCGGCTGCCGTGGCTGCTCATCAACTTGGTTACGGGCTTTACGGCCGCGTCGGTGGTCGGTTTGTTCGACGCCACCATCGCGCGGTTCACGGCGCTCGCGGTATTGATGCCCGTGGTCGCGGGTCAAGCCGGCAACACCGGCGCGCAGGCGCTGGCCGTCACCAGCCGCGGGCTCGCGCTACGCGAAATCCGCGTCGGTCATTGGTGGCGCGTGTGCCGGAAAGAGGCGGTCGCTGCGTTCGTCAACGGCGCGACGGTGGCCAGCGTCACGGCGCTGTGCACCGCGCTGTGGAGCCATAGCTTGGGTCTGGCCCTCATCATTGGCGTGTCGATGATCTGCTCGATGGTGATCGCGGCCATCGCGGGCTGCTCGGTGCCGATCGTGCTCACGGCGTTGAAGCGCGATCCGGCGACCGCGTCCTCCATTATTTTGACGACGGTGACGGACGTGAGCGGCTTCTTCAGCTTTCTCGGACTCGCGACGTTGCTCTCACGGCTGCTCGCCGACGTGAGCTGAGGTTAGCCAACGAGTAGGGAGAGCCTGACGATGATGTCGATGACGGGGCCCAGGTCCGGCGACTTTCGCAGCTGGGCGGTGAGGTCGTCGAGCGTATCGTCGAGCCCCGCGAGGCGATCCAATTTCACGAGCCACTCTTCGCGGTCGCGGGCGGTGTCCCCGACCAGCTCCCGGATGAGGCGGAGGTCGTGGGCGCGCAGCTCCTGGCGCCGGTTGATGTCGCGCAGCAAGTCCGCACAGGTGAAGATGTCTTCCAGCAGCTGCACGCCGGCTTGGGTGGGCTTACCGGCGTGCGCCCAGTCCAGCAAACGATCACGCTGGCGACGCAGCAGGGCGCGATCCGACATCCGCACGCTCTGGTAGTGGGGAGATGCGGCGATGGTGGCGAGGCCGCCCGCGGCGTAGCGCAACGCCGTGAGCACGGCCCCGCGGCTTCCGTCCTCCGGCCGACGCAAGCTGCGACGAAAGCCGACGTACAGCCGGCGGACCGCGAGCGCCGCTTCCAGCTCCGCGCCGAGCCGGCGACGCAGCGGCTCTGTCCCTCTCAACGACGCGCCCGCGAGCTGCTCGGCGCCGGCCATGCCCGCATGGAGCACGCGGTGAAGCTTGCGCAGCGCGGTCTCCGCCGCGATGGATCGAGACTCGGGATCCGACGCCGCGTCGAGCGCGCGCAGCACGCGGCTGAGCTCGAAGCTCGCCACGAAGCACACGTCCTCGATGCGTGAAGGTTGCGGCTCGGCCGGCGGGCGAAAGCCGACCCACGTTTCTGGCTCTTCGTCCGCGAAACCTTCTTCGGCGGAGGGCGTGACGGTCTTCTCGAGCTCGTCCAGCGTGGTCAGCACGACCTTGAGCAGCTCGGAGAGGTGCGCGGTGAGGCCTGCGGTCGCGACCGCGTCCGCGGCGTCGCGCGGTTGCGAATCCAACATCGTGAGACGAGCGGCCGCCTCCCCGAGAGCTGCGAACAGCTCCGCGCTGCTTCGTTTATCCATGTCGGCGGAAGGCGAGCCCATGATGAGTTTCAGCGCGGTCATGCGCAGCCCAAGGGCTCAACCATAACCGTTGACGAGAGAAGGACAGCTTCATCGACGTGGTGCAGAGACGTTTCGAGCTCGCTCATGGATAAAGGCCCTGGTCTACGTTTACGAGTCAATCGGGCGGTTGGATCGCGCGTGGCCTTGTCGCTGGTAGCCCGGAGGGGAACTTCCCCGCTCCGCCTGGCGTTCGGCCACGATCGAGGGGATGCAACCCATGGGCCATTCTGCGTGCCAAGCTCGATTGTACGAAGCGCGGGACTTTCGAGGGCTCTGTTCCGTTCCGAGCGCAACCCTGAGCAAATATCTCAGAGGGTGCCGCGACCGGGGTCTCGACCATCTCTAATCGAGAACCGGCGTTCTTCGTCTGCTCACGCAAGTGGCGAGGTTCAGCGGTCTCATCCGCTGCGCGGCGCGCGACTGGACGGAGGCGGCGGCGCCGACATGGGCGGAGCCAATGGGCGGACACTGGGTATGGAAGGGGCGCTGGTAGCCGCACTGAAACGCAGCGGCGGAGGCGGAGGCTGGGGCGCCGGCGGAACGAGCGCCGGTTCGGTGAACGCGCGAGGCGAGGCGGGCACGGGCGCGCCGGCGTAGAGGCGCCGGCCGGTGATGAGTCGCGAGCCGCGTCGGTAAGCGAAATACGCCCACGTCCAATCCAGGAGCACGACGATACGGTTCCGAAAATCGATCAGGTAGAAGACGTGGACGAACAGCCACGCGAGCCAGGCGAGGAAGCCGCTCAGCCGCATGCCGCGGAACTGCGCCACCGCGCGCTTGCGACCGATCGTCGCCATCGAGCCCTTGTCTATGTACGAGAACGTTTCGCGCGACTCGCCGTTGATGCTGCGCGAAATCTGCCGCGCCACGAACCGACCTTGCTGCATCGCAACCGGGCTGACTCCCGGCAGCGCGCGCTCCTCACCGGCGGGCACGAACGCGGCCGCGTCTCCGACCACGAAGACTTCGGGGCGTCCTGGGACGGAGCAGTCTGCGAGCACCTGCGCGCGTCCCTGCCGATCCACCTCGAGCCCGATGCTTTGGCACAACGGCGAGCCGCGCACGCCCGCGGCCCAGAGCACGGTCGACGCGGTGATGCGCTCGTTGCCGCAGGTCACACCGTCCGCGTCGATGTCCGTGACTCGCAAGTGAGTGCGCACTTCGACGCCCATGGCCCGCAGGTTGGCGGCGGCTAGGTCCGACAGCTCCGGGTGAAGGTTCGGCAAGATGCGGTCCCCCCCCTCGACGAGCACCACTCGCGTCGCGTCGCTCTCGATGGCGCGAAAATCGCGCGATAATACGACCGTCGCCAGCTCCGCGATCGCCCCTGCCAGCTCGACGCCGGTGGGGCCGCCGCCGATCACCACGAAGGTGAGGTGACGTCGCTGCACGGCCGCGTCGGTCTCCCGCTCCGCGGCTTCGAACGCGAGGAGCACGCGGCGACGGATCTCGACCGCGTCGTCCAAATCTTTGAGCCCGGGTGCGGCCTCGGCCCAGTCGTCCCGCCCGAAGTAGCTGTTTGCCGCGCCGGCCGCGACCACCAAGTAGTCGTAGGCGATGGGCGGCATCTCTCGGGTCAGCACGTGTCGCCCGTCGAGGTCCACGCCCACCACGTCCGCGAGCAGTACCTTGGCGTTGGCTTGCCGGCTGAGCACGGCGCGAATCGGAACCGCGATCTCTCCTGGCGAGAGGCCCGCCATCGCCACCTGGTACAGGAGCGGCTGGAAGAGGTGGTGGTTCGAGCGATCGATCAACGTGACGTGCACGGAGCTGCTGGCCAGCGCGCGCGTCACGCCCAGGCCGGCAAAGCCTCCGCCAATCACGACGACCTTCCTACGAAGCTTCATGACTTCACGCCTTAAACCGAGAAGCTCGCTCACTCAAGGCGCTCTCCGGCGCGGCATAGGCGCTGTTCACGACACGGAAATAGTCGGCGTGGGGGCGCTCACTCCGCAGAGACGTCGGCGAGCGATTTTCGAGCCGAATCGCCGGGGTTTAGGATCCGAGAAACGTCACGGCCCCGGGCCGGATACGGAAGGCCGGCCGGCGAGCGATTTCGGGACACGTGCTCGATAGTGCCGGCCCTGACGCCGGCGTGGCACGGCCGTTGCTCCAGTCCGAGCACGAGGCCGAAAACATGAGCGAACAGGACTTCTTTTGGGCGGTGGTTTTGCTGGGCGGCATGGTCGTCGTCATTTTGGCGGCTGTGGCGTTCTCGCGCCGGCAGGCACGCGTGCGACGCGCGCAGCTCCAGCAGCGCTTCGGTGCGGAGTACGATCGGGCTGCCTACGAGCTCGGCGATACGCGCAAGGCGGATCGAGAGCTGGCCGCGCGCGCTCGCCGAGTGGACAAGCTCGCGCTCCGTGAGCTCAGCGGTACGGAGCGGTCTCGCTTCGCGTCGCAGTGGACCGCGGTGCAAGCGCAATTCGTCGACGACCCTGCGGTTGCCGTGCGCAGCGCGAACGATCTCATCAACCTCGTGATGCGCGCCCGCGGGTACCCGGTAGAGAGCTTCGAGCAGCGCGCGGCCGACTTGTCCGTGGACCACGGCGCCGTGATTCAGCACTACCGCGCGGCCCGCGCCATCGCCGACGCGAACCACACTGGTAACGCCAGCACGGAGGACTTGCGTCAAGCGATGGTGCACTACCGCGTGCTGTTCGGGGATTTGCTGCAGGATCCAACCGCCGCGACGCGCTCTCTGCGGCACTCCGTGGCGGGGGCATGATGTTATGCTCCGCCGCTCATGGCGAAGCACAAGAAACGAGCGACGGCAAAACAGCCCGCGGTGGTGAACAAACCGGATGCAGCCGCCGCGGAGCAGCACGTGCGCGGGCTCCTCGCCTACCTGGGCGAGGACGTGACGCGGGAGGGCTTGGTGGAAACGCCAGCCCGCGTCGTTCGCGCGATGGGCGAGCATTTCGCCGGCTACCAGCAGGACGCCGCAGAGTACCTGGCCAAGACCTTCAAAGAGGTGGAAGGCTACGACGAGCTCGTGCTGGTGAGCGACATCGAGCTGTTCAGCCACTGCGAGCACCACATGGTGCCCTTCGTGGGCAAGGCGCACGTGGCCTACATTCCGGACGGGCGGGTCGTCGGCCTCAGCAAGCTGGCGCGCGTCGTGGACGTGTACGCGAAGCGGCTGCAAGTGCAGGAGAAGCTCACGAAGCAAATCGCGGACGCGATTCAGCTGCACCTCAAGCCGCAAGGCGTGGCTGTCATCGTGCAGTGCCAGCACTTTTGCATGTGCTACCGCGGCGTAAAAAAGCCGGGTTCCTGGACTACCACCAGCAAGCTACACGGGCTGTTCCTGAAGGACGCCGCCGCGCGCATGGAGCTGTTCACGGTGCTCGGCCTGCAGCGGAACATCGGCGCCCAGGGAGCGTGAGCGCATGAACGTGGCCGCCGTGGATATTGGCACCAACTCCGCCCGGCTCCTCATCACGAGCAGCAAGGGCGAAGAGCTCGCGCGGCCAATGCGCATCACCCGCCTCGGGCAAGGGGTAGACGTCACGGGCAGGCTAGCTCCGGAAGCCGTCGCGCGGACCGTGTCCGTGCTGGAGGGGTACGGCGCCGAATGTCGCCGTCACGGGGTGAGCCGGCTGCGCGTCACCGCGACGAGCGCGGCGCGGGACGCCGAGAACGCGGACGATTTCTTCGACGCCGTCGAGCGAACGCTCGGCGCGCGACCCGAATTGCTGAGCGGTGAGGAGGAGGCGCGGCTCTCGTTCCTGGGCGCTACGTCCGGGTTGCCCGCCGAGGACGCGCCGTTCTTCGTGGTGGACATCGGCGGCGGCTCGACGGAGCTCGTGCTCGGCTCCGCACGGCCAGAGCAGCTAGTCTCGCTTCAGCTCGGCTGCCGGCGCATGAGCGAGCGGCACCTCCACTCGGATCCGCCCCGGGCCGAGGAGCTCGAGCAGTGTCAGAAAGACGTCGAAGCGACGTTGGCCGCCGCGGACGGCCTCGACGTGCGCCGTGCGCGGCGTGTCGTGGGCTTGGCCGGCACGGTGACGGCCATCTCCGCGCTCCAGCTCGGGCTGGAGCGCTACGACGCCTCGCGAACCCACCACAGCACGCTAACTTTGGCGCAGGTGGAACAATCCTTCCACGAGCTGAGCCGGGCCCCGCTCACCGAGCGGCGTAAGCTCTTGGCCGAGCCGGAGCGCGCGGACGTCATCGTTGGGGGCGCGCTCGTGCTCCTCGCGGTTCTTCGCCATTTTCACCTACCGGAGTTGTTGGTCAGCGAGCACGACATCTTGGACGGCCTCGCCTCCTCCTTACTGTGAGCCGGCTCGGGGGGCGCCTCGCCTGCGGACGATTATGTCTCGCCTTCCTTGGCCGTACCCTGCGGCAGGAATGACCACATCCTCTCGCCGCTAGGGCCGAACGGCACGCCGCTCATCGTCGGCATTCTGAATGACGTCACGGACCGCAAGCTGGCCGAGGAGCAGCTCGGCGAAGGCGAGGCGCGCTTCCGCATCTTCGCCGAGCAGTCGCTGCTGGGCATCGCGGTTCTGCAAGACGACGCGATTTGCTACGTCACCGGTGACCCCAGCGCGCTCACGCACTACGAGTACCGCATCACGACCAAGAGCGGGGACACGCGGTGGGCGGAGCAGTATTCACGCGCCGTGGAGTACGGCGGAAGACCGGCCGACTTCGGAGGCGGGCGCGAGGCTTTCACGCTCTCATTCCGGCCGCGCCCGAGGGGAAGGCTCAAGCGCCGCCTCCTAAGCGCCTGGCCAAGCCACGCAAGCCGTTCTTGGTCGCGGATCTGGGGGGCTCCTCAGTCGACTCGTCGACGGCGCCAAGGTCTGAGGCAACGGGCCTCGCCCCGCCCGGGGTTTAGAGCTACAAAGGCCGAGCGTATGGCCTCGACCGATCTCGCCTTCGGCTCTCGTGACGAACACCGAGCTTGGCTCCAAAACCAAGGCGCTCTGCCTCGTGGTTTCCGCGTCGGTACGGCAAAGCTCGAGTTCGCTCCGTACGAGCTGCCGAACAAGCCAGCGAAGATGAACCTCACGCTCGTCACGCTGGACGAGCCAACGCCGGACTTCGCCGCCGTTTTCACGAACAACGCCTTCCCGGGCGCGCCCGTCAAAATTGGCCGCCGCCGTTTGGCGGAGCCGCATCTATCCGCCATTCTGGTCAACAACAAGATTTCCAACGTCTGCGCGCCGGGTGGAGAAGAAACGTCCGAGCGCTTGTGCGAAGAGCTGGGCAAGCTCTTGCAAGTCCCGGGGAGCGCCGTTCTGCCGTGCTCCACCGGCGTCATCGGTTGGCGCTTGCCGCTCGAGTCCATGCTGGGCGCGCTTCCCAGCGCCGTGTCGGCGTTGCGCGCGGACAGCGCCCTCAGCGCGGCCGCGGGCATCGTCACGACCGACCTTTATCCTAAAGTGCGCGCCGCCGAGCTGCTCGGCGGCCGCATCGTCGGCATCGCCAAGGGTGCAGGCATGATCGAGCCGAATCTAGCGACTATGCTCGTCTACGTTTTCACGGATCTGGCCGTGCCCCGCGCCACGTTGAGAGAAATGCTCCCCCGCGTCGTCGGGCCGAGCTTCAACTCCATGAGCATCGACAGCGACACGAGCACGTCGGACACGGTCGTGCTCGTATCGTCCGGCAAGGTGCCATGCTCGGATTTTGCCGCGTTCGAAGCCGCCCTTCTGCGAGTCTGCCAAGACTTGACCGAAGACATCGTGCGCAACGGCGAAGGCGTCCGCCACGTGCTGCGGGTAGAAGTGTCCGGAGCGCCGAGCGAGGCGCTGGCGCGCGGCATCGGCAAGGCCGTCGTCAATGCGCCGCTGTTCAAGTGCGCGGTCGCCGGCAACGACCCCAACGTTGGTCGGCTCGTGCAAGCGGTCGGCAAATACGTCGGAGTAGCGGCGCCGGGCGTGGATCTTTCGAATACATCCATGCGCCTCGGCGGCGTAACGATCGTTGAAAAGGCGCAGTTCTTCCTGGAGCCGAGTAAAGAAGCGGAGCTCGTGCAGCACCTCAAGAGGGCGGAGCTCTACGAGAGCAAGGCCGCGGCGGACGGCACGTTCAGCCCGCCAGTAGACTTCCCTCCGCACGAGCGCGCGGTCGAGGTGCAGATCGATTTGGGCATCGGCAGCGCCCGCGCGGTGGTGCTGGGCGCGGATTTGACCCACGAGTACGTGAGCGAAAACGCGGATTACCGCAGCTAGTATCGAACCCGACACAATCACTACGCGCGAGGCGCGGGGGCGAGTCATGCTGCCAGTCGCGGCGCCGGGGCCGCACCGAGGGACGCGCATGCAACACCGTATCGTCGTGCTCTGCCAAGGGCTGATGTGGATCGCGCTCGTGAGCAGCTGTGGGGGGCAGCTGGTCGCCATCAAACTGCCCAAGCAAGACCCCAACCCCAACGCCTACTACGTCTGCAAACCGACCGAAGGCGCCCCCACGTTCGACTGCCGAAGCGAACGCGCGTTTCACCAATACGATCGACAGCTCGCGGTCCCGGAGGAGCAGTGCCCCTACGGCGTCGCCAACGTTTACGTCGAAACGGACTGGC
Organism: Polyangiaceae bacterium; assembly: GCA_029266615.1. Taxonomy (GTDB): domain Bacteria; phylum Myxococcota_A; class Polyangia; order Polyangiales; family Polyangiaceae; genus PMG-095. Next base: position 14,276 of record JAQSWN010000115.1, on the reverse strand, counting down.
GCGGCAAGGTGACGCGCGTTCAATACGTGTGCGGCACGGCGCCGGTCGGGGACTTTCCGCAAGCTTCGAGGACACCATGACCGCCTCCCACCCGGCGCTCAGGGCCCGCAAGAACGAGCAGTGGCAAGACGTGCATCACGCGAACCCAGAGGTGCGCGTCACCCGCTACGAGATCGTTCCCACCGCCAGCAGCGCGACGGCCCAGCTGCTTGAAGTGGGGGGGGCGGTGAGCGCGGTGTTGCAGGAAGCGTTCGACACGAGCCAGCCCTTGCGCGTACCCGGCGGTCGCTGGTCGCTCTCCACGATCGGCAAGCCGAAGAGCGCGCTCTTGGATTTGAGCAACTACCGCCGCATTGGCAAAGTGCCGGGCCCCTGGTTGAAGGAGGACTTCGCGGCAGAGCTCGCGGGAAATGAGGTATCGCCGGTGCTGATCGCAGCTGGCATGACGGTGAACGTCGTGAACCGGGAGCTCGCCGCCAAAAGCCTCGCGCTGCAAACCACCGGGGCCAGCGATGGGCAGACGCTCGCCGGCGCGATCGCCACCGGCACGCACGGCGCGGACCTCAAAGTCGGTGCCCTGCACGACACCGTGCTCGCGCTCCACGTGGTAGTTTCGCCGACGCGCTCGCTGCTGATTCAAGCCGCGGACGGCGGACTGAACGAGAAGGCCGCGGCGACGCTCGGGAAGTGGTTCGGTATCCCGTGCGAGCTGAAGAGCGACGACCAGCTGTTCGAGGCCGCGCGCGTCCACTTGGGCTCGCTCGGCGTCATCCTCAACGTGATCGTCGCGGCCGTGCCGCTGTATTACCTGGCGCGGGTCCGTACCGCGCACTTGGAGGGCGCGAGCTGGCGCGGCGTCCTCGGCAGCCGCCGCGCAAAGAATGCCAACGGCCTCCACCCGGCGGATCCGGACTACTTGCAGCTCGTCCTGCACCCCTATGCGCCCCACCCCGCCGGGGAGCCGCGCGCTTGGCTCAGCACGATGCGCAAGCTGCCGTTTACCGGCCAAGCCGGCGTGGTCACCAAGCCCACGGACGTGAGCCTGAAGAGTGACTTGGCGGACTTTCTGCCCGCATTGGCGAGCTTGTTCGAAGACGATTTCGAGCTTCCCGGCAATCCGGTCTTGCGCGCCGTCACCTCCGCGCAGCTCCGCGGAATTTACGGCGGCGGCACGAGTCAGGACGCGGCGCTCCCAGGGGTCATGTTCGGCCCGCCCGACTTCATGGGTATCGACTTCACCCCCTTGCGTGGGGCTAGCGCGGAGTACGTGTTCGACGCGCAGCAGGCGCGCCCCGCCGTCGAAGCGATCCTCACGACGCTCGTCACGCAAGCGGCCGCTGGCAATCAATACTTGGGCGGAATCGGCGTGCGCTTCGTCAAGGGCTCGAGCGCGTTGCTAGCGCCAAACGCCAAGCCGCTCAGCTGCTTCGTGGAGCTGCAGGGCTTGTGGACGGATGAGCTCGCGGCCATTCACACGGCCATTCCCCAGTCGCTACGCGGGGCCGGCATTCCGTTTTGCGGGCACTGGGGCCAGTGGTTCCTGAACACGCCGGAGACCGCCGAGGCTTACTGGGGCGAAGAAGCCCTTCAATCGTGGCGCGCCGCGCGCGCGGATCTGCTGCCTAACGCGAAAGCTCGCAAAGTCTTCGCGAGCCCCATCCTCAAGCTCGCAGGCTTGGACTGAGCGCAGCGTGAGCCGGGCGCCGGCCACCAACGACGCTAGGACTATTTCGAAGACGTGCCTCGTTTCGACACGTCGTCCACCCAACCTCGCATGCTTGGGTGAGAGCCATTTCGGAGTCGCTCGGTACTCTGAATCAAATGAGGGCGGCGCGACTGGCTCTGGGATTGTGGTTGGTTTGCTCCGCGACTTGGGCGGGCGAGAGCGCACCCAAGCGCCTGAGCGACGCGCAGGTCAAGAAGGCGCTGATCGAGGAGTCCATCGCCGCCTATCACGGCAACTGCCCGTGTCCGTACAGCCGGGCGCGGAACGGCTAGTCACGGCTTCTCGGGCGGCGTCGCCGCGAAGCTCTCGGCCGCCCAAACGCGATCGAAGGGCAACCCGAGCTTGCGATTAGCGACCCGCACCGTCTCTGCGTCCGGCGCCTCGTACTCGCAGATGACGCGCAAGCCGTCGCTCGAGACGAGCGAGCGCACGAAGCGCACTCGGTGCGCCTCCAAACACGCGCTACCGGTTGCGGCGCGCTCGGCGAGGGCACTGACGGCGACGGGCTCCAGCAAGCTACGTTCGACGATGACGGTCTTCATTATCCTCTTTCAAGTAAGCTCGGCAAGAGCGCGCTGAGCGCGCGCCGACAGGTGACGGCTAGGTACCGCGCGGAGCGCGGTCAGGCTCCGCTGATGATTGTCCAGACTAAGTGTCGCTTCCGCGCGGGCCGCGAGCGCTCGCGCCAGGACGACGTCGCTCTCGCGCTGCAGATTTTCGGCCAACTCCGCGGCTCGGTGCGCGCGCTCCGCCGCCACCGCCGCCTCACCTCGACCGAGCTCCAACTCGCCCGCGTAGAGGAGCAGGGTGGCGAGCCGATGCGTCGCGTCGCGAGCGCGCAGCTCTTCTAAACAGGCCTCCAGCTCCGCGCGGGCCCCCGGGACCTGGGCGTAGCGGAGGAGCGCGGAGAGCCCCCGCGAAAACGCGGGTTCGGAGCCTTCCGGCAGGCGCGCACCGAGCTGCAAGAGCTCGCGACTGTCGCGCTCCGCGGTCGCCCAATCCCCAGCTTGGTAGGCGAGCTCCACCAATTGCGCGAGCGCGTCGAACTCGGAGGCGCGGTCGCCTTCGAGGCGAGCACGACCGCGCGCCTCGGCGAACAACCGCGCCGCTTCTTCCGCCTCGCCACGGAAGCGGTGTAAGAGCCCGAACCCGGCGCTGACGACGTAGAGCTCGAGTGACGTCTTGCTGCACAGCGCGCGCGCTTCCAAGAGCAAGGCCTCCGCACGCGGCAGATCACGCTCGAGCACGGCTAGGCAGTGCCCCGCTTCGCTGATGGCCCGGGCCCGCTCCGCGGCGCCCGCGCCACGACCGACGTTCTCCACGTGCTCGTTGGTTCGCGCGGCTTCCGCGAACTGCCCCGTCTCCCAGCGCATCTGGGTCACGGCCCGGTACGCGGCGCGCGCCTCGTCCGCGTACCCCAGATCGAGCGCCCGCTCGGCCAGGCCCAAAAACGTGCTGACCGCTTGCTCCAAATCACTCGGACGTCGCGCGAACATGGCCACCGACCGCAGCTGAATTTCGAGCGGGACGCGGCGGCTTTCTTCCAGCACCGCCGCGTGCTGCAGGCCGCGCTGCGCGAAGGCGCGCGCCTCGTCGTTCGCGAACAGGCGCAAACAGCGCTGCGCCGCGCGCAAGCAGCAGTCCGCGGCGAGCCGAGAATCCCCGGCCAACGCCGCGTGTCGGCTCACGTCCGTGGCCCGCGCGAGCTCCGTGTCGCGGTCGGCCAAGAGCTCCGCGATCCGCCGGTGCATCAACTTGCGGCGCGGCTCGGAGATACCCAAGTAAATGGCGCGGCCCAAGAGCTCGTGACAGACGTGGTATCGCCCCGGCGCGGTGGGTGCGGGCCGAAGCAGCGCGTGGCGCTCGAGCAGCTCCAACGAGCGAAGGAGCTCGTCCGCGTTGGCTCCGCTGACATCGCGCAGTACCTCCACCTCGAAGTGTCCGCCCAGCGTCGCCGCCCAGTGCATGAGCTCCTGCGCCGGGCGAGGCAGCCGTTCGACGCGCTCGGCGACCAGCTCGCGCAGCGTCGTCGGAAGCTCCGCCCCCGCATCCCGCGACCAGCGCGACAGCTCGAGAGCAAAGAGTGGGCTGCCTTCGCTATCTCGCGCCACGCGCTCCGGATCGAGCTCGGCGCCCACCGCCGCGGCCAAGCGCTGCACGTCTTCCGCAGCCAAGGGGCCGAGCTCCAGCTCCGTGAGCAGCTGGTCTCGCCGCAAGCCGCGCAGCAAGGCGACGAGCGACGGGTTGTCCGGTACCTCGCCACGGCGGGCCCCGAGCAAGCAAAGGAGCGGCTCCGTGCGCGCGCGCAGGACGTGGTGGAGCAGCGCGAGCGACGCGTCGTCCAACCACTGTGCGTCATCCATCACGAGAACCCGCGTTCCGGAAAGTGCTTGGGCGACGGCTCGGAACAGGCTCTCCCGGCTCGCTCCCCCTTCCAGCGCGCGCCCACCCAGCAATGGTGCCAGCGATTCGTCCGAGGTATCGAGCCGTCGTAGCGCGTCGATCCACGGCAGAAAGGGCAGGTTTCGGTCCTGCTCGAAGGCACGGGCACTCTGCACGCTTTCGAAACGGCGGCTCGCCTCGCCGAGCAGCGCCGATTTACCGATACCCGGATCCCCGGTGACGAACACGACCGCCGAGCGCTGGCTACGCGCGGCCGTGAGAAGCAGCTCCAGCTCCTGGGCCCGGCCGAAGAAAGGTGCGTCGCCGAGGGCGCGCACGGGGAGCTCCGCCGTCATCACGGGCGCTGGCCGCGCGCTCGCGGTCCGAAGCTCGGCGCGCAGCGACGCGAGCCACGGCCCGCGCGGCTGACCGACGCTCTCGAGCAGGCGAGCCACGGCGTCGCAATGTTCTTCGGCCTCGGCGCGGCGCCCCGCGCGCACGAGCAGCTTCATGAGGCAGCCGCTGGCGGCTTCGTCGAGAGGATCGATCTGCACGCGAGCTCGGGCGTGCACCAACGCCCGCTCTGGATCCGCGAGCCCTTCGCTGAGCGAAGTAAGTAGCCGTTGTCGGACGCGACGGGCTTCCTCGCGTTCGGCGGAGAGCCACGCGGAGAACTCGAAGAAATCCGGCAGGTCGCAGCCTTCCAGCAGCTCTCCTTCGAAGAGCGCGGCCGCACGCTCCAGCTCGACTAAGTGCGCCTCCGCTGGGGGCAAGCGGAAGCGATCCGTCCAGACGTGCTCGTGTGAGAACTGCACCTCGTCGCGGTCCGCCACGAGCAGCGAGCGGCTCGGGCCGTCAATCGCCGCACGCACGCGGCTCAAGTTCCAACGCAGGGCGCCGCGCGCGTCGTCCGCGACGTCCCAGAACAGCTTCGCCAAGCGCTCACGCCGCTGCGCACGCCGCGTGACCACCAAATACCCGAGCATGGCGCGGGCCTTCTTGGACGGCGGTAGAGCCAAGAGCGCCCCGTCTCGGTAGACGCGGAGCTCGCCCAGCACGCACACGCGGATGGAAGCGACTGCGGAGCTCGGACCATCGCTCACGGCGGGATTCTTGAGGCTGCGGCTTCCCGCCGTCAAATCCTGGAAAAACTCCCTGCGCCGACGTTCACACGGCCCCTCACACGCGGGCCCACACGAAGCGCCCGCAGATTGAGGTCATGGACGTCGCATACACCTACAGTGAAACATTGGTCGCCTCGGCGCGCGTCTCCTGGCGCCTGGAGGACGTGCTCGGCTCGGGCGATCGCCTCGACTTCTCGGCGCCGTTTCTGCCGGAGAACCTCGCTCACACCGCGACCCTGCCCACGCTGAGCGCCTCCGAGCGCCTCACGCTGAATCAACTCCGCGGCTACAGCTACCTCGGCCTGTTCGGCTTGGTAGAGGAGTTCATCCTCCCTTTCGTGCTCGACCACGCGCGGAGCCGGGTCGACGCCGAGGACGCCGAAGTGCGCGCGCTGCTGCAATTCGCGAGCGAAGAGGCCAAGCACATCGAGCTGTTCAAGCGCTTCGCGGCCGCCTTCCGTCAAGACTTCCCGACGGAGGTGATGGTGATCGGACCGGCACGCGACATCGCCGATGCGGTGCTGGAACATTCGCAGCTCGGCGTCGCCCTCGCGGTCCTGCACATCGAATGGATGACGCAGCAGCACTACGTGGAGGCGGTGAAGAGCGCTTCGCTCGAGCCGCTCTTCAAGCGCCTGCTGCACCACCACTGGCTGGAAGAGTCGCAGCACGCCAAGCTGGACACGCTGATCGCGCACAAGATCGCCGAGCAGCTGGGCTCGTCCGAAATCCAGCAAGGGATCGCCGACTACGAGCGAAGTTTCGCCGCACCCTAGACCAACTTTCACGAGCATGAGCTCACGCAACCAGGAAAAAAACAAATGTCACAAGCAGCAGCCCTCAAGTCCGTTTCTGAAACCACCACCGTCAACGGCTTCGACGTCGCTACCATCCAGGAAGTCGCGCAGGTCCTCATCGAAGATCCTTCCAAGGCGCTCGTCGAGTTTCGCGTTCGCTCCAGCTGGCTGGACGGCGCCGCCGCCGAGCACCGCGTGGAGAGCTTCGAGCTGGGCGGCGCCAGCATCCCACGCAAGTTCACCTTCCGTAGCGATGAGCCGCGCGAGTTCCTCGGTAGCGACTCCGCTCCGAATCCGCAAGAGTACCTGTTCGCGGCGCTCAACGCCTGCATGCTCTACACCTACGCCATCAAGGCTGCGGTGATGGGCATCACCGCCTTGCGCATCGCCGTCGACACGCGCGGCAAGCTGGATCTGCGTGGCGCGATGGGCCTCGCCCCCGTACCGGCCGGGTGTGAATCGCTGGCTTGCACGGTGCGCATCAAGGCGAACGCCACCTCGGATCAGCTGGAGGCGCTCCACCAAGAAGTGCTGAAGACCTCACCGAACGTGTACCACCTGGTAAAGTCGATTCAGCTAGCGCCCACGCTGATGATCGAGTGAGCCTGCCACTTCCGCGGGCAAGGGGCTGCGCTATGTTCCAATGGCCATGCCGAACATCTCTCGGTCCCTCGCCCGCGTCGTGTCGCTCCCGCCCGCCGCGCCGGGTCAATTCGGCGAGGACCACACGGTCGTGGAGGTCATCAAGCCGCAAGGCTGGGCCGAGCAGGACCCTTTCATCCTTCTCATGGACGATCGGGTCGACGGCTCGCTCCGCGCGGGTCCGCACCCGCACGCCGGTTTCGAAACGGTGACGTTCCCCGTGGAAGGCGGCATGGAATCGGAAGGCGGCGCCGGCCGCCTCCACCCCGGGGACGTGGAGTGGACGACCGCGGGCAGTGGCATCGTGCACGGTCCGGACCGGCCCGTCTCCGGCCGCTTTCGGATCTTGCAGCTTTGGCTCGCGCTCCCCGCCGCCCAGCGGTGGACAGAGCCGGACAATCAAATCATCTCCGGGGACAGCGTGCCCGTGCGGCACGAACCAGGCGCCACGGTGAGGCTCTACAGCGGCGTCACGGGTGAGCTTTCCTCGCCAACGCGAAACCGTGTGCCGGTCACGTTGGTGGACGTGAGGCTCGAGCCCGGCGCGCGCGTCGAGCAAGAGTTACCGAGCGACTACAACGGCTTTCTCTACGTACTCGAAGGCGAAGCGCGCATCGGCGCGGAAGGCACGCCCCTCGGCCTGTCCGAAGTCGGCTGGCTGGATCGACCATCTCTTGGCGGTAGCGGAACCCTCACGATCATGAACGATGGTCCTACCCCGCTACGGCTATTGCTCTACGCTGGCCAGCGCCAGAACATCCCGATCGTCTCTTACGGACCCTTCATCGGGGGCTCGAAGGAAGACATCATGCAATCCATCGACCGTTATCAGACCGGCTCGTTTCGCCGCTATTGATGCCCTTCAAGGAAGACCAGCCGAGCCTGTTCGAGCTGCCTCCACGGCAAATCGAGCCCGCGCCGGAAAGGGCGGAGCAGCGCGCGCTCGCCGCCGAGCTACCGCGCTCGCTCTACCTGGGCACCATGTCCTGGTCTTTCCCGGGCTGGCGTGGCGTCGTTTACGGCGCGGAAGCCGATCCGAAGCTCCTGTCCGACTCCGGCCTTACCGCGTATGCGAGGCATCCGCTGCTCGGGGCGGTGGAGGTGGACCGCTCGTTTTACGAACCGCTGCCGGCTCGCTACTTCGAATCCCTCGCCCGGCAGGTGCCGGAAGGTTTTCGCTTCGTCGTCAAAGCCCACGAAGAGTGCACGATGCCGCGTTTCCCGAAGCACACGCGTTACGGAAAGAAGCAGGGCGAAAGCAGCGCACGTTTCCTGGACGCCGCTTACGCCACGAACGCGGTCGTCGGTCCCGCCGTGAGCGGCCTCGGTCCCAGGCTCGGCGCCATCGTCTTTCAGTTTCCACCCCAAGACGCGAGCGAGCCGCTCGTCTTCGCGCAGCGGCTCGGCGACTTTCTGGGTCGCCTCCCCCCGAGCGTGCCCTACGTGGTGGAGCTCAGAAATCCGGAGCTTTTTACGCCTGCATACGCCCACACACTCGAAAGCACCGGCGCGCTGCACGCCCACAACGTTTGGGGAACCATGCCGAGCGTGCTGCAACAAGCGCGGCTCATTCCGCCCAGCGCACGGAAGCCGCTCGTCGTACGCTGGCTCATGCGCCGCGGAGACGACTACGAGGGCGCGAGGTCCCGCTTTTTGCCGTTCACCAAGCTCGTCGAGCCAGACTTGGCCAATCGCCGGGACATCGCGACCCTCGTGGCCAAGGCGCTCGCGCACCAAGTGCCCGCCTTCGTGCTCGTCAACAACAAGGCCGAAGGGTGCGCGCCCGAGAGCCTCGCCGAGCTGGCAAGGCTCATCGGCACCTTCCTGCGTTGAAGCTATTCGTACGCGGCGCGCGGCAAGGTTGCGTAAAAGCCCTGGTAGTCCAGGGAGTTGTTCGGAAGCCCTGCGGTACCGGTGAACGCTTGGCCGTCGTCGCTCACGTCGTAAGCGCTCAGGATGCGCCCCTGGGTGTCTCCGCCAAACTGCTGCACGAGCGTCGTGAGCGAACGAAAGCCGTGCTGCTCCGTCCAAATCAAAGTGCCGTTGTCGGCGTCACCGGTCCACAACACCACCACCTTGCCCGTTCCACTGACGTCCGTCGGGGCGCAAGTGGTCGGGCAGCCGATGAGAACGGGCAACGCGTCGCGCGCAACGACCATCGAGTCCAACGTGCTGCGCTGGGTAAAGGCATAAACGTGGCCGTCCGCGCTGACGGGCATGGTGGGCGGGCCGTCGAAGGCGAGGGGGGACTGCTGCAACAGCACGGTTTTGGGCGCCCCCTCCTGCCAGCGAAAGACGTGCAGAATGTCCAGGCCCAGGAGCGACGCGCCATCCGGACTGACGTGGTAAACGAGAGTGTTCGAAAGCGCGCTGAGCAGGTCCGCGCCGCTCCCAGCCCTCCAGCGAACCGGGAAGGGTCCAGGATTCACGTACGCGTCGTCGATGTTGCCGACCACCACGGACCCGTCTGGGGTCATGCTGACTTGGCGCACCGGCGCCTCCGCTTCGCCGAACAAGTACTCAGCGCCGTAAGCTTCGCTTTGACGGAACACGCCGTGAGGCAGTCCGTTCCCGACCGCGAACTCACCCGTGCAACTGAGCACATCCGGATAGACATTGCCCGTTGGCGTGAAGCCCTGGGCCGCGCTCCAGCGCGAAGTCGTGCCATCGTAGTAACCGCCGAGGACTCGGCCATCGCCGCTGATCGATGTCGGGAAGAAGCGATCCTCCATGGACCCCAAGATCGTGAACGTCGCCGTCTCCGGCCACGTCACCGCGGGGCAACCGATCACCTCGTCGTAGCCCGGCACCTCACCGGCGCCTCCTCCACCGGCCACACCGCCGCTGCCCGCGACACCGCCGCTGCCCGCGATACCGCCGCTGCCCGCGACACCGCCGCTGCCCGCGACACCGCCGGCCCCGGATTCGCCAGCTTCACCGGCGTCGCCACCGCCGCCGCCGTGATGCGGACCACAAGCCGTGGCCCCGAAAATGAGCGCGCACAGTGGCGCGCAAAGCCGTAGCGTTGCGTGGTTCTTCATCGCAATCCTCCGCTCGACGCGGCTCTCGCCGCAAACTACGAATCGCGACGGACCCTACGCCTTCGCGAGCCACTTCCACAATATGGCATTGTGGCTCCGACAAACCGGCCCCTCGTCAGCGCCTAGTCATTTGGATTCGGCAGCCGCAACTTCGGGCAAACCCACGGCGACGCGCCACGCGGGCGTCGGCAAGATGAGCTTGCGCTCGTTCAAGTCGAACAAGCCAATCACGAAGCGCGCCTCGCAGCACAGGTTGCCTTCAGCATCCAACATCTGCTGAACGGCGGTGCCAACGCGTGACGGATACCCCTCCATCCAAGACACGATGTCTACCCACTGGCGGTTCCGAAGCTCCCGCTTGAACGCGATGTTGATTTCCAAGATCGTGGGCCCTTGGCGCTCCGCCTGCACGCGCTCGATGCCGTACCCGTTCTTGGTGATCCAATCCCAGCGCGCCTCCTCGAACAGCTCCAAGTAGGTCGCGTTGTTGACGTGACCGAACGTGTCCAGGTGGCGCTCTAAAATCTGAATCCGATACAGATGCTGACCCATCGCTTGCGCATCGCGCCGCCCGCACCGCCCGTCAAATTCACAGAGGCGTTCAAGCGCGGCTCTCGAGGCTCGTGTGACGAATGGGGGTGCGACCGGTCGAGGTTGTTGGCCGTCCTCCCGGGCGTGCCGTTCGTGAGCTCGTTCCAGGTACCGAGCACGAGGCGTCGCAGTTGACGGTGAGCGAGCAAGCGACTTATGAAAGCGAGAACTTTGGGGCTGGCGCCGCCTGGGTACTGAACGTATGCTCCGTGCGCCATGACTTCGCTCTCGCCCCCGCTACAAGCTGTCGTCGCTCTTTTCAGAGGCCCGCTCGCTGAAGTCCGTTTCGCGGATATCGACGCCGCAGGCCTCACCCAATTAGCCGCGGAGGTGGAAGCTGCCGCCGCAGACGTCGAGCAGCAGGAGGCCAAGCTGGTGGAGCTGAAGCAGAGCCTCGCGCAGCGGCAGGAGTCACTGCTCGTCCTCGCTCAGCAGGCGCTCGCCTACGCGCGCATCTATGCAGAGAATGACGAAGCACTCAGCGCGGAGCTGAATGACATCGTGCTTCCGCGCGCCGCCAAGCCGCGTAAGCCCGCCACCCCCAAAGCCGCCCGCTCGGAAGAGTCCGCCAAGGACTCGGCGGATACGACGGCGGCCGAAGCGCAGAGCGCGACCGGTGCCGCAGAGTCACCCGCCCGCGTCGTTCAGGAGTCGGAGGGGGAAGAGGAACCGTCGGAGGCGCCCTCCGCGCCAGTGCGCCGCAAAGTGCAGCGCAAGCTGGCGCGCCCGGCCGCGCGCGAATCGGTTTAGGTCTGGGCGGCCTCGGCGGTAGTCGTCACCCGCCGAGCTCGATGCCCACCAAGAACCCGTATTGGGCGTACAGGAACGGTACGCCCACGATATTCGGTACCGGGGGGCCCACGCCGTACTTGTCGGCGCCGACCCAGTCGAAGAGAGCAGCATGCTGGCGCCGACGGAAGCGGTGGTGCGGATGCAGCCCAGCATCGGCGATGCCATCGACGAGCTCGGGCAGTTCGCACCAGTTTGGTCGGACGTCAGCAAGAGCCGTGCCCCTGCTTGAGAGCACCTGCTAAACCACCGCCCCCATGGCAGGCGCAGGCGGCCCAGCTGCAGTTTCCGAGAAGCGAGCGTTCGGCGCGCTGGCCGTGCGCGGCTACCCGATCTTCTTGGGCACGTTCCTGCTCACGATGATGGCCGACAACATCGAGCACGTCATCAGCTACTGGGTCCTTTTCCAAAAGTTCCACTCGCCGGCACTCGGCGGCTTCGCGGTGGTCGCGCACTGGGTGCCCTACCTGCTGTTCTCGGTCAGCATCGGCGGTCTCAACGATCGCATCGACTCGCGGCGACTCATCCAGATCGGCGCGGTCCTGTTCATGGGCGTGTCGCTCGGCTGGGGCTACTTCTTCGTGACGGACACCTTGCAGATGTGGCACGCCATGGTGCTACTCACGCTGCACGGGCTGGCGGGCGTGTTCTGGAGCACGTCCAGCGCAGTGCTGCTGTACGACATCGTCGGGGCTGCGCAGCTGCAGAGCGCGGTGCGTCTGAACGCGACCGTTCGCTACCTGGGCACTCTCGTCGGCCCCGGAATGGGCAGCCTCATCATGCTCACGCTTGGCCCTACGCGCGGCATCTTCGTGAACGCCGCCTTCTATCTTCCCCTGTTTCTGTGGCTCGCTCGCGCGCCGTACGGCCGTCACTTCAACAATGACGTCACGGCGCCGAAGCGAAACGTGCGCGGCCTCGCCGACATCCTCGAGACAGCACGCCTGGTGCGAGGCCTTCCGACGCTCGTGGCCATGATGGTGCTGGCCGGCGCCGCGTCCTTCTTCGTCGGCAACAGCTACCAAGCGCAGATGCCCGGCTTCGCGCACGACGTTGGCCACGGCGATCCAGGCATCGCGTACACGTCACTGCTCGGCGCGGATGCGGCGGGCGCTCTGTTGGGCGGCATCTTACTAGAGAGTCGCGGCTCGTGGATGGCGACGCGAGCTCGGAACGCGCTCAAGCTGTCCGTGTGTTGGGGCGTCGCGCTGCTCGGCTTCGCGTTGACGCGCAGCTACTGGTTGGCGCTGCCGCTCCTCTTTCTGGCCGGCTTCTTCGAGCTCTCGTTCAGCAGCATGGCGCAGACGCTCGTCCAAATGGAGGCGCCCGAGACCGCGCGCGGCCGTGTGCTCGGCTTGTTCAGCATGGCGTCGTCCGGCTTGCGGACCTTCAGTGGCGTCACGGTCGGTTTGGCCGGGAGCATCACCGACATCCACACCTCGCTGGCGGTATCTGCCGTCGCGTTCCTGGTGACGATCGCGGTCGTTCTGGCGCGCTCGCGCCGCGAAGCGACGGTTTGAACGGCTTGGTGAGCCGATTTTCGCGGAAGCGGCTTTATCGAGAAGATGCCGTCGTTGCGCCCCGCCGCCACCGTCCGAATAGCCCGCAATTTTTCGTCGTTGGCGGCACTCCTGGCGGGCGCGCTGTTCGTCGGCTGTGGGGATTCGGGAGGTACCGAGCTACCCGGGACGGCCGGCACGGGGCTGGGCGGCTCCTCCACGCTACCGGTGGCAGGTAGCGGCGGCAGCGCGGACGGCACCGTCAGCACGGCCGGAACTGGCAGCAGCGGAGCCTCGCCTCAAGGTGGGACGAGCGCGGCCGGGAGTGCCAACGGCGGAGCGAGCGCGACACGCAGCGGCGCGAGCGGCAGCGCCGCAGGAGCAAGCGGGAGCGCAGGACGAAACGGCGGTGCCTCGAACGGCGGCTCCGCTGGCAACGGAGGGAACGGCGGAGCGGGGCCGCTCGCCATGTGCCCCGGCGGTCCCACTCCTCCCGCAACGTGGACCGAGCACTGGTTCGAGCACGACCAAGACCTCGAGCTCATCGAGTTCAACGACTGCGTCGCCATCTACTTCGACGACGATATGGATCGCTCGAAGGCGGCGTGGATCACCCCGTTCGTCACCAAAGTTTGGCAGTACTCGCTCGCGACGTACGGCGCGATGGGGCCCGAGCGCGTCTACGCCATCTTCCACCAAGGCAAGTACGGCGGCGGACACCCGAGCTACTATTACGACGCTGGTCACGACAATCACAACGTGTCGGACGTGGGCGGAAGCGACTGGAACGAAGGCAACTGGGACGTGACCAGCCACGAGCTCGGGCACATCGTGGAGAGCACGGCGTCTCACACCAAGTACGGCTCCCCCGCCTTTGGGCTGTGGAAAGACAGCAAATGGATGGAGTTTTACCAGTACGACGTCTATCTCAACATCGGCATGGAGGAGCACGCCAAAGTCGTGTTCGACCGCTTCACGAACACGACGGACGACTTCCCGCGCGCTGGCACGCATTGGTTCCGCGACTGGTTCTACCCGCTCTGGCGCGACTACGGCCACGCGCAGGTCATGGTACGGTTCTACGGCTTGCTCGAGCAGCACTACGCGGCGACCAACAAGCGTATGGGCGCCATGACCTGGGGCGAGTACGTCCACTTCACGAGCGGCGCCGCCAAGAAGGACTTGAAGCCGCTCGCGACGACGGCGTTCGGCTGGCCCGCGGAGTGGGACGGCCAGCTCGCGGCCGCCAAGCAGAAGTACCCGCAGATCACCTACTGAAACGAGACGCGTAACATCCGTCCGGGTGACGAACGTCCGCGGCGCCGGAACCGGGCGTCGGCTGCGGAGCTCGCAGCAGAATGCGCCGCTTTCGCGTGCGCTCCGCGCAAAACGCGCGCGGCACGACGATTGCTCCCAAGCGACGTATGCACGCGCTTTTCAAGGAGGCGGTCACGCTCGCCCTGTTCGCGGTGGGGTGCAGCGGTGCCGGGGCGGATGACGAAATTTCCGGCCGCCCGCCGGCCAGTGACAACGCGGCACTCTCAATGGCCGGAGCACCCGCGGAAACCGCAGCCCCGTTGCCACCGACGGAAGAAGAGCTCCAGCGCTTGCTCGACGCGCTGGAGCAAGAGATCGGTCGCCAAAAATAGGTGCTAAGCCTGGCGCGATGAGCGCCGCCTTCCCCT
>JAQSWN010000345.1 GCA_029266615.1 Polyangiaceae bacterium | reverse complement strand
GGGCTGGGCTTGCCGCGCTCTTGAAGACTACTCAAACTTCCCCTGCAGTCACACAACAATCTCCGCACAAGCAATGGTGCTCCGATAGCTCAGTTCAACAACCGTGCATCAATCCGCCGTTCCTTTACGGTCGCCGCCTTCTTCGCCGCTTCCTCAGCCAGCCACTCGTCGACGGCCTTCTTGACCCGTGCGATGGCTGCTGCCGGATTGCGGAAGAGCTGCGGGCTCCACAGCCGTAAGAGCCTCCATTGCTGGCTCTCGAGCACCTCGGCGCGGAAGATATCCCACTGCACGCGGTCGGCGGCTTTGGCGAAGCGGGAGCCGTCGCATAGCAGGCCGATGGTGACGTCGTCGGGCCTTTCGGGATGCACCAGGGCGGTGTCCACGGCAAAACCGTCATTCCCCCAATGCACCCACGACGAGATGTCGTGCTCGTCGCGCAGGTGCTCACCGAGGGCGGCGGCAAGGTCCGACGGGTACTTGGTGTCGAGCACCCGGCAGACGGCTTCCCGGAGCCCCTTGCTGTCGAGCGATCGCTTCTGTGCCTCTGCGTAGACGTGCTCCAGGTGCTCGGCGTACCGGAGGTAGTCGAACAAGAGCCAGGCGCCGTTCGGATTGGTGCCGGCGGGCAAGGGTGCCGCTGACCCGTACACAGCGCGAGGGATGGAGGTGACAAGGTGCACCATCTGCCGCGCGCGCGTGACCAGTACGTTCAGACGGCGCCCGCCTCCAGCCTGACCGAGCGGCCCAAAGCGGCGGTAGAAGCGACCGCTCGGGTCGGGGCCGTAGGTCGTGCTGATTATCATGTGGTCGCGCTCGTCACCCTGGACGTTCTCGAGGTTGCGTACGAAGAGACCCTCGAAGGAGGCGGCGCCTTTCCGAACCCGTGCCTCGGCCAGTCGAGCTCCAAAGGTCGGATCTTCTGCCGCTGCTCGGTCGAGTGCCTCCACGATCTCGTCGCGCTGAGCGAGGTTGAAGCAGGCGATGCCGATGGACGGCGGCTGCTCGTCGGCAAGCAAGCGCTTCACGACTTTGACCACTTCGAGCGCTTCGCGCGGGTTGGCGCGCTTGTCATAGACGCCGCCCACTGGAATGAGCCGCAGCGGTGGCAGCGCAGCCTTGGCCGACGGGTGAGCCGGGATGGCCTGCAGGCGTGATTCGTAGAAGTTCTGGTTCGAGAAGTGGATCAAGTCGGAATTGGACGAGCGGTAATGCACGTCCAAGTACGCCTGCTCGACGGAAAGATTGAGCGCGGCGGCGAGCAAGTCCTCGACCTCTGCCTGCTGCGTCTCGAACAACTCCTGCTCGGTCTCGCTCTCCTGCTCCTGGCTCTGAGCGACGGCCGACTCGAAGAACCGGGTGGGCGGCAACTGTTGCGGGTCGCCTGCGATGACGACACGCTTGGCGCGCAGCAGCACTGGCAGGCCCTCCTCGAGCCGGCACTGCGACGCTTCATCGAAGATCACCACGTCGAACACGGCCTCGCGTGGAAAGAGCTGGGCAACTACATCAGGGCTGGCCATCCAGACCGGCCGGAGATCAAACAGTGGGTCGCCACCCTCGATGCCGGCACCCGCGCCGATCATCTGCCGGACGCGCATGGCCCGCTCCCCCCGAGTCACCAGGCGTCGTCGAATCTCCGCACCGACGGTATTCAAGCGTGAGCCCGTGGACGCCAGCAGCCGCTCGCGCTGCCGCGACACCCAGACGTGGTGGGCCAAGTCGCGCACCAGCTCACGACGGCGACCGTTGAGCTCCCGGTAGCGCTGGTGCGCAGACTGCACGCGGTCGCCATCTGTCGCGAGTAGCGCGCGGTCGGTCTGAAGCCGACGTCCGATCTCGGCCTTGATGGCTGCCGCACGGACGATGGTCCAGGCATCTTCGGGCGAGGCCCCCTGCTCAAGCAGCTGGCGGACCAGCGGGGCCACGACCGGCCCCGTGCCGTCCAGCAAGGCGTTGATGCGCAGCAGCCCCTCCACGCTCGAGAGCGCATCCGCCCAGGCTTGCGCCACGGGTACGGTCGGCTCTCCGCGCCGAGCGGAGGCGACCAAGGCCTGCTGAGCGGGCTCGGCAAGCAACCCGGTGTCGCGCAAAGCTTGTTCGAGCGCCGCGATGGCTTGCCCGCGAGCCAGATCACCGACCAACGCCTGCGCGGCTCGGCCTTGCTTGTCGGTGTCGGTAAGCGTGGAGCGCAGGCGTGCGGCCGCCTCGCGCAGTGCCGGCGATTCGTCGAGGGCACGCACGACGCGAAAGATGGCGGCGTGCTCTGCTACGGTGTTGGTCAGCACGGAGTCGCTAACGGCTTCAGTGCTGGTGCCCAGCAGCTGCCCCGTTACCCCCTCCAGCACGCGGCGTGCGCGAAGCCTATTCAGAAAGCTTGAAACACGAGTCGCGGTCTCCTCGCCCAGCGACAAGCCAAAGCGTTCCACGACCTCACGCGCTGCCCTTCGCCGTCCAAACAAAAAGAATGCGTACCAGCGGCGGGCGATCTGCAAGTACGAGCTGAGCTTGCCAATCCACGGCGTGAGCTCGGTGATGGCGACGCCCTGCGCCGTGGCGAGCGCTAGCTCGCGGTCGGCAGGAGCAGAAATCAGCTCGAGTTGTGGGCTTGCGGCATCTACCTCAGCAGCTGCGCCGCCAACGGCCGCCCGGTCCGTGTTGAGCCACTGCGCCAACCGGGTGGGCGTCGTCAGCTTTAGGGCGGCCTCCGCGAGTCCCCCGAGCTCGGCGCGCGCGGCTCCTTCAGCCGCGGCGTCACCTTGTTCGGCAAAGGGCACCGCAGCTTCCGACCGAGTTGCGTCAACGCTGCGTGCGGCGTCGACGACGCGCTTCAGACGCCCTTCCAATTGCGGAAACGGCCGGGAAAGAAAACCAGCCAGGTCGCCCTGGAGTGCGTCCTTCCATGGGTTGTGCGGGTACGACTCGGCGGCACCGCGCTCCATCGCCTCCTTGACCGCGCTCTCGAGCGGCAGCAACTGGTTGAGCGGGACGCCCGGCAGCTCGGGGCCAGTGGCCAGCTCGAGCGGCGAGCGCAGCGCGAACCCAGCGCCAACCAGCTCATGAAACGACGGCTCAACGCCGCCCGGTCGCTCCGAAAGGGCGTGCTCAAACTGGGTCAATTCCGCGTGGATTCGCGAGATTTCCGCATCAATCTGTCCAAGCTCCGCAACCGAACCGTGGCGCCCCGGCGTCTCCGCGAGGGTGTCGAGCTGCTCACGGATGCCCCGGTAGAGGTCGCGCTGGTCGCGTCGTGCGTCGTGCACAACGGCGCAGAGCGAGCCGAGCCCGATGTGATTCAGACGGTAGGCGACCACGTCGAGAGCCGTGCGCTTGTCGCACACGAACAGCACGCGCTCACCATTGGCCAGGTGGTCGCCGATGATGTTTGTGATGGTCTGCGACTTGCCGGTGCCCGGCGGGCCGTAAACAACGAGCCCCTTCACCTTCCGAGCTAGGTGGACGGCCCGCGCTTGGCACGGGTCTACCTGCGACACGCAGCGCTCCGAGCCGGCGAGTGACGTTGTCGTCTCCTGCGCATGCCCAGGGGCGGCCTCGCGTTGCACGCCCAGATCGGTCCCTGCCTTCAAGAAGCTCTCGATGGGACCGACGGCGGGCTCACCATCATGAAGCGCCTCGAGGTCGGTCAGAAGACCCTGATTTGCGGCGGGAAACAGGCCAATGACGGCCGACGCGAGGATGCTCGCCTGCTTCGAATCCTCGGCATCCGAGCGCGGCGTAGGCGCCAGCTCACCACCCGGGGCGAACGCTGCCGGTGTTGGCAGCTCGAGCGCTCGCGTAACAGCCTGGACCAGCTCATTGAGCTCGCGCCAGGGGTCCTTCCCCTCCTCGTCTGCGAAAAGCTCACCAAGATCTTTTCCAGTCATGCGCTCGACCCAGGCGAGGAGCGCAGCGTTCGGCACCACCATGTCGGCTCCTTCGCCGATTGCTTCGAGCGTGACAGCCGCTGGCCGCGTTGCCTTGATCGTGACGCGCAGCGGGATGAACGCGATGGGCGCCAAGATGCGCTTCTTCGCGCGCGCGCCGCCGACGTTCGACTCGGGGGGCAGGTTCAGTAGCGGGAAACCAAGAAAGAGCGCCTGGGTGCCGGTATCCTCCTCGTAGGTGCGCGCGTCTTCGGTGATGGTTCGCAGCTTGGCCAGCAGCCCTCGCAGCTCGTCTCCGCTCGACTTGGCTCCGGTTCCGTTTCCGCCGCTTTCTGCTGATTCCGTTGGCGCCAGCAGCTTGGCCGAGCGGGCTTCGCCGAGCAGCGCGGCCATGACGCCGGCCGGCTCGAGTCCGCGCAGCTTGGTGAGCTGGAACAGATCGATCCGCTGTCGGCTCGAGTGCGGGCGGCAGCTCATGAGCGGCCCGTTGACGAGGGTCGCATACAGCCGGTCCAGCAGGACCCCCACCAACTTCTTCCCCGGATCAGCCATGACCTTTTTCTTTCCTAGCCCCGCTCTTCGACAGGTCGTCCACCGCTGCCAGCACGACCTGGAAACCGATCAAGGCCGTGTGATGATTGAGCGCGAAGCCCTTGCGGAGCTCCGCTCCTGGGTGCACGTAGTTGCGGAAGTCGCGCAGCGCGTGCCCGAACTTCTCGATATTGGGCGAGAAGTGCCCGAGGTATCCGAGCACCACGATCCATTCCCACAGCGTCCACTCGTCGAGGGGCGGCGCCGGTTGGTTCAGCCGCCGCTGAAATCCACGACGTAGCTCGTCTTCGCGGCGGTGGCCGAAAGCTAGACACAGCCCCTCGAGCACGCTGCCGCATAAAATGACCGTCGCCAGGTGAGCTCCAGCGGCCAGACAGGCCTGCGCCTCTTTCATGCGGCCCAGCAGCACTTCCGCGTATTTCGTCTCCAGCCCGAGCGTCTTGAAGGCCTCCGCGTCGAGAGCCCGACCCAGGTTCAGGTCCCGTGCGTCGGGGGCGGTCGCCGCCGTCTGGGCGTTCGCATCGGAGCTGAGCAAGCGCTCTACGAGCCGGCGGTAGCCTTGTTCCTCTTCTTCAGCCGGCGGCCCCTCGGACGCTAGGCGATGGTCGAGCAACGCCTGCAGCGTCCGCCCCGCCAGAGCTGGCTCCGCGTTGCGCAGGAAGCGACGGAGGCGCTTTGCCTTTGACGTGCCGTCTGCGCAGTACTCGGGGTCGTTGATGTCCACGTCGAAGTCCTCAAAGAATTCGGCAAACTTGCGATCCGAAAAGTCGAGTACGTACCCCGACTCCATTTCGAGAACGCTCTCGACCCAGCGCATGTCCAGCGAGCTGATCGCCCCCGGCACCTGACTACTGCTCCCGCTGGAGCCAGAGGCTCGCTACCGTGATTGATGCTGTCATTGCGCCGCCCTTCGCGCGTGTTGCCGGCGCCGTAGCGCAATGGGAACACTGGCGAGGGTGACATAGTCGCCGCCCGCTCCGGGAACCTCAAGCGGAAGTTCAGGCGGGCTGCCCAGGCAGGGTAGGCGCAGGACTTGTGACTTTTGTTAGCGGTC
>JAQSWN010000114.1 GCA_029266615.1 Polyangiaceae bacterium | reverse complement strand
AATGCTCACCCTGCTGTGCCTGCCTGCTGAAGTTGCGGCGTGGGTCCGAGCCATGCGATCCGAGAGTGCTCACGCTCGCGTACAGGAAGGCCTCGCTAGCCAGCTCCTGGCTGTCCAAGGCCTGCTGAGGGAACAGACTATGCTCCTAGTGATCATCCTTGTGCTTTTCGCCCTGGAGGGGGGACTCGGAATTTGGCTGCTGCACAAGTAGACCTGGCGCGGCACGACCGTCGACAGGACGTGCTGCGATATAAGTGGTGTGGCGGTCCCGGGCGCCGGCAGCCAGCCCGGACGCGCATTTCGCGCTGTCTTCGACGACGCCACTTCCGGCCCCACGCAGCCGGAAGCTCATCCCGAGGCGCGGCACTAAGCGCAGACCGGGCCACGCCGCCCCGAGCGCCTGAATCCATTGGCCCGCTCGCCCGAAAAGGTCTACATTTAGGCGCGAATGACCGTTCGGGAGATCCTAGATGCTATCCACGCGCTACCGCGCCCGGATCGCCTGCGTCTCGTCGAGCAGCTCAACGAAGAGGCAGTGAGCGATCAGATACTGTCCGCGGAGCCAGAGCCGCCGCCAGGCTCGATGCTCGAGCTCCGTGATGGCTTCTACGTGTTCACCGGATCGCTCCCGGATCCGGCGCTTGATCATCGCGTCGATCGCGAAGACCAGATCGATCGCCTGATCGCTCGCGACAATGCTCCTCGCGCTTGACACGTCCGTCATCGTTGCTGGCGCTCTCGTTAATCACGTGTTCCATCCGCGCGCCCTCGTTTGGCAGGCCGCCATCCATCGCGGCGATGTTCAAGCCGTGGTATGTGCGCACGCCTTGGCCGAAGTCTATTCGGTGCTGAGCAAGCTCCCTGGCGGATTGTCGCCAACGGCCACGCAGGTTCTCGTCAGCAGAGTCGCTCGTCAAATGCGCGTGGTTGCGCCGCTGCCGGAGAGCTACCTGGCTGCGACCGAGCGCTGCGCTTCGCGTGGGCTGAAGTCGGGAGTAATCTTCGACGCCCTGCAACTGATCGAGGCCGAGCGCACCGGTGCTGACGTCTTCTTGACCTTCAATCCGAGTGACTTCGAGCGGCTGGCTGCGGGCTCCAAGCCGCGGATAGTAGTGCCCCCCGATCCACCATCCACTCAGCTGCCATAGGCGAGCAAGCACGAGGCGGGGGCTACCATGACCGGCGGCCGGCATGACTGTTGCGGGTGGGAGACCCCAAGCTCTCCCGCGGTGCAAGAGGCATGACGGCCGCCGAGCGACCACGCTTCAGGACGCCAGACCCGCGAGCGCTTTGCGCACCGTCTTTTCGTCGACGCCCAGCGCTGCCCCGATCGCCCGGAGGCTCATCCCCAGCCGCCGCATGGTGCGCGCCTCCGCCTGGATTGTCTGGAACCGGAAGGTGTCCCGCGTGAAGACCGCGAAGTTCAGCTCGAGCCGAGAAGTGGTTCGAATTGGTTGCAGGCGCGTCCACCAAGAAAGCCCCGGAGCAATCCGGGGCTTTCGGCTTTTGTGGATACTCAGCTCTGAACGAAGCGAGGTTCACAGGGAGGCGGGAGGGCGGGAGCTCTGCGAGGCGAGATCTTTGGGGATGCTCAACGCATCGAGATTTGCCGCAGTACTTCGGGTGCCGCTTCGCAAACGGCGGCCGGCTTCGAGCCGGCGATGCGTTCCGCGATGTGGGCGGCCAGCGCCTTCGCCGCCTTACGCGTCTTGGTCCTCGCGATCAGGGTGCGCTGGCCTGCGCGCATTACCTCCAAGAACTCGGCGCTTTCGGCGAACCGGCTGCCCACCACGGCGTCGCGCGTGGCCGGATATTGGTAGTCCGGGGGCGTCGTCTTGCTAACCGCGAACAGTACCACTTGCGGCACGCAGCCCAAATCCCCCGGCTCTTCGCTATCGCCCGCGTCTTCGCCGGATGTTGCGCTCGTGCGCACTGGCGTGAGGATCGCAGAGCCTACCTGGTGGTCATTGCCCTGCATCACGCTGCCGCTGAGGTAGACCTTGTCGCCACGCACCGCGAAATTGTTTGGCCGTAGCCACAAGGTCTCTGGTGCGTCGACTTTGCCGAGCTTCGCGCGCAACTCGGCATCGCTCGGCAGCTTGACCTCCGACCAGCGCTTGCCATCGAACGAGAACGCGCGAGCGCGCTTGCCTTCGGCAGCGCCCGGTCGAGAAACGAGCCACAGCTCGCCTTCGATGCCCACGGCGACGGAAAGCGGATCAGGCAAGACCGGCGTCAGCACTTCCTGAAAGGCATCGCTGGTTTCGCGCCAGGTGGTGGCAGAGTCTTTGTCGCTGGCGACGATCACGCTCAGCCGGCCTGGACCGAGCACCACCGTCCACGTCACGCTCGGGGGCACGGGGCTGCGGCTCCGCAGAGGCGAGACTCGGCCGTCGCTCTTACCGGCTTCCCAGCGCTCGGCGAGCGGATACTTCTCGCTTTCCCCACAGCCCAGGCCCACCGCGACCACCGAGCCGTCGAGCGAGGCCGCGAACGCTTTCAGCCGGAACCGGCTCTCGCAATCGGGTTCCGGGGAGGCCGCGAGCTGGGGCACGTTCACGTTCTTGCCCGCGGAAACGGCTACGAACTTTCGGTCTTCGTACAGCAAGCGACTGCCTTGCAACCACGTTGCGCCCGGCATCTGGCCGGTCGCCGCGACCAGCCGCTCGATGGGCCCGGATACGTCCTCCGCCTCAAAGGAGTACCAAGTGCCGCGTTCCGATTGCTGAGCCGTACCCACCAACGCAGTGGCGCTGATAGAGTCGGGGTAGCGCCCGTTCATGTTGACGAACTCTTGCGCGGGATGCTCGGCGACGAAGCCGTAACTTTGAGGAACGAGCTTGTCACCCTCGACGCGAAACATTGCGTCGCCACGGGTCGCCAAAAACGCGCCCTGCAGCGCGTGGAGCCGGAGCGGATCGCGCGCGGAACCTCCGCTGTCGTCCACGTACACGAGGTCCGTGATGAGGGGTGGGCCGTGCTCGGCCGGTAGAGCGGTTGCGACGGGAGCAGCGCTCGCCACCACTCGAGCCGACACGCCAGTGGCGGGCGGCGGTGCGGTCGCAGTCGCGCTGGCCACTTTGAGCGGTTCCTTATCGGCGCGCGACGACGCCTTTTCGCGGCAGCCGGAGAGCAGCCATGCCAGCGCGCAGAGTAGGCTCACGACTTTTCGTTCGTTCACGGTTCAGTATCTCCTGCGGCCAACACCACGGCTTCTCGCACCGTCGCGCCGTCCTCCGAATCGCCCTGCAAGTGATCGACGCGCTCGTACGCCACCTGCCACCTCACCTGCCGGCCCACGCCAGCGTCCTGAAAATCGAATATGACCACGATTGCTCCCCCGTCATGGGGGCTCGAGCCGGGTCGGTCGTCCCCCACCTCTTCGCGGCGCGAAACGCCGTCGGCTTGAAGGCGATGTACGAAGTGTCGCGCCAAGTAGCGCCGCTCGCGGCGGAGGACCCGCCCCGAGTCGACCACCTCCGCGAGCACGCTCAGGCGGCGAAACAAATCACCGGTCGGGAATGCGTGCCCGACACCTCGAGGAACGATGCGCAGGCGGAGCTCGCCGCTACTCCGTTGCGCGGTGACGCTGATGGCCCGCCGTTGTGCTTCCGGGTCGCGCGTCGCCGCGAATGTATGCGAGCGATGCTGGTCCGCACCGGCTCGCGGCATGTGGCAGTCGCTGCAGCTCTGCGTCGCGAATGCCGAGCGCGCATGCTCGGTCGCCGTGGTTTGCATCATCTCCGGCCGTTCGCGGGCCGTGCTCGGAAAGGCAAACTCATGGCAGCTCGCACAAGCGCGGCTCGGGCTCGGCTTATTGCCGTGCGCATGCGCATCCGCGTGGCACGTGACGCACGCGACGCCTTGCTGCGACCGCACCGAGTCTAGACCCTTGTCTCCAGGCGCCTCGGGCGCATGACAATCCCAACAAAACGGGTCGGGCTCCCGACGAAATGCTGCAAAAAAAGCGCCATTGGTCGCCGACTCGTGGTGCCGCGAGCCTCGCCACTCCCCGGCGATCTGCACGTGGCACCCCTCACAGTTGCGGTTGAGCATCACTCTGTCCGACGTCACGCCCGTAGGCGCTCCTTCGTCTCGCGAGCCAACGCAGCCCGAGCTCACGGCCAGAGCAAGCCCGGTCGCCAGTCGCGCGCTGCGCAGACGTGTCTCCCAACCCTGCCTGCTCACGCCCGGTGCCATGCCCGCTCCTCCCTTAGCACACCGAAACCTCGGCGCGGTTGCCGGCATCGAGCTCACGCCGAACCGCAATAGCGGCCGCCAAGCGGTTGAGCGAGATCTGCCCCTGGTTTACGGCCGGCTTGGCTCGCGCCGAGCGTTCACCTAGCGTCTCTCGGTACGAAGGACGACTAGATAGCTCATGAACTCGGATTTAGAGCGGGAGGTTTGGAGTATGCTCGATCGCGACCAGCTCGCCGAGGTCGCGCGCAGGGGGCCGGAACCGATCTTTGCCACCATCAGCGGCGCGCACCTCTACGGCTTCGCCTCGCCGGACAGCGATGTCGACCTGCGCGGCGCCTTCATGCTGCCGGCGAGTGAGATGCTCGGGCTGCATGCGCCAGACGAGACCATCACCATCGAGGACAAGACTACGATCGACCTGGACTGGGTCGCGCACGACATTCGCAAGTTCGCGCGGCTGATGACGAACCACAACGGCTACGTTCTCGAACAGCTGTACTCACCGCTCGTGGTCGTCACGACGCCTGCTCACGAGGAGCTCATGCAACTGGGGAATGGCTGCGTCACCAGGCCCACCGTGCGCCACTATCAGGGTTTTGCGCGGGGTCGGCGCAAGCGGCTGGCCGAGCCCGATCCCACCGTGAAGCACCTGCTCTACGCCTATCGCGTTCTGCTTACCGGCATTCATCTGATGCAAACCGGCGAAGTCATCGCCAACATTCAGATCCTCAACGAGCAGTTTCGCTTGAGCGAGATCGACGAGCTGGTCGCGCGCAAGCGCAACGGTGCCGAAAAGATGGCCCTGGAGGAACGCGATCACGTTCGACATGGGGAGCTGCTCGACCGTCTCGAGAAACGGCTGATGGAGGCCTTCGACACGAGCCAACTTCCAGAAGAGCCCGCAACCGCAGCGGCACTCGAACGCTTCGTGGTGAAGCTTCGTCTGGACGCCGCGCGCCGGGCAAGCTGATGTTCCCGCTCGAGCAGCACACCTTCTTCCTCACCCTCGCCGGTAGCCAGGCACATGGCACCGCTCGTGAGGGTTCGGACGTCGATGTGCGAGGTGTCTGCATTGCCCCGCTCTCCTTGAGGCTATCCATCTTCCGGTCGTTCGAGCAGTACGAGGGCGCGCTGCCCCCGGCGCTCGCCGAAACCGTCATTCCCCGCATCCAAGCGCATCCAACTGCTGCGCAGGGCCTCAGTGTCAAAACGGAGTGCGTCATTTTCGACGCCGCCAAGTTCGTCGGCTTGTGCGCGGCCGCCAACCCCAACGCGCTGGAGATCCTGTTCGCAGACGAGCGTGACTGGCTCTTCGCAAGGCCCGTGTGGCGGAGCCTGCACGCGCAGCGCCGCCAGTTCTTGACGAAGAAGGTCCAGCCGACATTTCTTGGCTATGCCATGGCTCAGCTCAAGAAGATCCAAACCCATCGCTCCTGGCTGCTCAATCCGCCGGCAAAGAAGCCTGCGCGCGAAGACTTTGGGCTTCCAGCGCACGGCGGCACCCTAAGCCACGACGACCAGAACCGAATCGAGCAAAGTATCGCCGAGAAGCTCCGCAGCTACGGCGTCGACGACCTGGATATGTCCAAGCCGACGCGAGTCGCATTGCACGAGCGACTCGACGTTTTCTACCGCGACGCGCTATCTGCATCGACCGCCGATGTCGAGGAACGCATGCGCGCAGTAGCCACCGCATCGCTTGGGCTTCCGTCTCAAGTCGCATCCACCTTGAACGCCGAGAAACGATATCGCGCAGCGTTGAAGCACTGGGATTCCTATGAGACCTGGAAACGCCAGCGCAATCCGGCGCGGGCCGAGCTGGAGCGCAAGCATGGGTATGACACGAAGCACGCCATGCACCTGATTCGACTCATGCGCATGGGACTCGAGGTGCTCCAGACCGGCGATTTGAGGGTTCGACGCGAAGACGCCGCGCAGCTGTCGGCGATCCGCGATGGCGCCCTCTCCTTCGATGCTCTGCTCGCGATGGCCGGTGACCTCCAGCAATCCATGAGTGAGGCGGCCGCGGCGGCCGAGCTGCCGCACGACGTGGATTACGAGCGCGTGGACGCCTTGTTGGCCGGCGTCTTGGAGACTTCGTAGCCCCGCCTACGCCCCCCCTCCGCTTTCGCCTATTTTTGCAGCGCGCTCGGGTCCATCCAGAACACCTCCCAGTGATGCCCGTCCGGATCTTGGAAGCTGTGGCCGTACATGAAGCCGTGGTCTTGGGGCGGCATGGCGGACGCACCGCCGGCTTCGAGCGCGAGCTTCACCAGCTGGTCCACTTCCTCGCGACTGTCCGCGCTGAGCGAAAACAGGGCTTCGGTTTGCTGCGTGGCGTCCGAGATGGGCTTTTTGATGAAGCTCTTGAAGCGTTCGGTCTGGAGCAGCATCACGAAGCCGTCGTCGCTCAGCACCATGCAGGTGGTGTCCTCGCCCGAAAACTGCGGGTTGAACTTGAAGCCGAGCTTTTCGAAGAAGGCGTTGGAACGCTTGATGTCGGCGACGGGCAGGTTCACGAAGAGCTTGCGGTTTTTGGCTGGGGTCATGGCGTTCTCCTGATGAGCACGTGAGGTTCGATAGGTCGACGCTCGAGGAAGCCCGAGATCGACATCGCTCGAAAGAAAAGAACGGGCCTCTGGTTGGGTAGGCAGGATCGCCCAGCTCGAGGACCTCAACCAATGGCGGTCGTGACGATCCGCGCGACTTCCGCCAGCGTTTCGGACCGCTGCTCGGGACTTCGGGGGGAGCCGATGCTGTATGCGGCGATGACGAGCGGCCCCCCCGCGGGTGGCCAAGCGATGACCACGTCGTTCGTGGCGCCGTTCTCGCCGGTGCCAGTCTTGTCGCCGGCTCGCCAGCCGCCGGGCAGGCCGGCCCGCAAGCGGCTGCGTCCGGTGGGGGAATGCTCCAGCCAGCCGAAGAGCCGCTTTTGGGAGGTCGCGCTGAGAGTGCGGCTCGAAACGAGGATCTCGCCGACGAGCCCGACCATGGCGGCAGGCGTCGTGGTGTCGCGCTCGTCTCCGGGTAGAGCGGTGTTGAGCAGAGGCTCGGTTCGATCCAACCGCGAGACTGCGTCACCAAGGGAGCGAAAGAACGACGTGAGCCCGCGTGGACCGCCCAGGGTGTCCAGCAGCAGGTTGGCGGCCGTGTTGTCACTGAGGGAAACGGAGGCTTCGCACAAAGCTTCGACGGTCATGCCCCCGCGTCGAACGTGGTCACGGGTAACGGGCGCATACTCCAGGAGCGCAGACGTGTCGTACGGAACGACGCGGTCCAGTAACTCGCGCTTGGCGTCCACCCGCTGCAAGACGGCCGCCACGAGCGGCAGCTTGAACGTGCTGCACATCGGAAATCTCTCGTTCTGACGGTACCCCGACACGGTTCGGCTAGCCGCATTCGACCAAGCGACGCCCAGGCGCCCGCCGCTGCGACGCTCCAAGTCCGCCAAACGAGCAGAGACGGACGCGGTCCCAGCAGCCGGAGATGCGGCGCGCGGGGGCGCACAACCAACGGCCCCCAGCGCGAATACGCGCAAGACGCTACGGCGAGACAAACCGAAGGAGAACGTGAGCATGGTCGACCCTCGAACGCCGGACGCCGAGCGCGGATTCCCAGCTCAGAGTTGGATCTCGAGGGCGGCGAGGTCGTCCGCCTCGGCCACGATGTCGATGGCGACGATTTGGCCAGCCATGACCGTCATGAGGAAGGCCGAGCGGGGCTTGTCGTGGGGCGCCCAAACCGCCCCCCAGCGCCCGTCGATGAGCGGTGCGAGCGGCGTCCAGAAACGCCTGCACGACTTGTCGTCGGCCGCGCCGGATCCGGCTCTTCTGCGCCCGATTCGGGCCCACCGCGGACCCGACGCCGCGCGCGGCTCGCGAGCCAAATCGCGGCGCGCCTTCGCACTGAGCTAGGTTGCGGATAATCCGCCGTCCACGACCAGCTCGATGCCGGTCACGTAAGACGACGCGGGAGATGCGAGGAACAACACGGCGCTCGCCACTTCCTCGGCTTGGCCGAAGCGCCCGAGCGGAATGCGCTGCGTGTAACGCTCGGCAACCGCACTGGCGACGTCGGCAGGCAGCCCGAATTTTTGCTGGATGGGCGTGGCGATGGTCGCGGGTGAGACGCTATTTACTCGGATTTTCCTGGGGGCGAGCTCAACCGCCAGCGCTCGCACGAGCGCGGCGACCGCGCCTTTGGTGGCGGAGTAGACGGACAGTCCCGCGGTCCCGCGTTGGTCCGCGACCGAAGTGCAGACGATCACGGAGGCTCCTGGGGCGAGCAGCGGCAAGAGCCGGTGCAGCGTGAAGATGACGCCCTTGACGTTGACGTCGAACTGCTCGGCGTAGTGCTGCTCCGTGATCGCCTCGAACGGTGAGAGCAGAGCGATGCCCGCGTTGAGGAACACGACGTCGAGCTCGCCGAAGCGCTCGCCCAGCGTCGCCGATAGCTCGCTCGCGTCGGCCGCCGAACGCGCGTCCGAACGCAGCACCAGCACGTCCTCGGGCAGCTCACGACGCGCCGCGGCGAGCGTGTCTGCGTTCGAGCCCGTGAGCGCGACGCGTGCCCCCTCGCGGTGCAGCAACTCCACCGCGGCGCGGCCGATGCCGGTGGTGCCGCCTGTAACCAGCGCTTTTTTGCCCAATAGCCCGTGATTGTTCGAGACAGTCATGCTCTTTCTCCTATTTTTGACAGAACGGTCAACAATTACTCGCAGGCAGTCGGCCCGCCGCGCGCTCGATGAGGAGCTCAGTCGAGAAGGGAGCGCGCGGCCTGGACGACGCTGCGGACGAAGTTAGGGTCGCGCTGAGCGCGAGCGACGATGGCCAAGCCTTGGGCGAGGGTGAGCAGCGCGCGGGCGGTGTTTCGCACGTCCAGCTCGGCTCGTACCTCACCGTCGCGCTTGGCCCGCCGCAGCGCGCGTACGAAGGCCGCCTCCATGAGCTCCAGCTTGCGGCGAAGCACTCCCGCGACCTCTTCGTCCTTAGCGCTCAGCTCGGGAACCGAATTTCCTACCAGGCAGCCGTGAAAGTCCGGCCGTGCGGCTGTCGCTTCCCAAGCCCCGAAGACACGCTCCAAGTTGGCCCGCGCCGAGCCTGGCGCGTCCAGCGCGTCGAACCCCGGCTGGAGCACGCGGCTGAAATAGTGCTCCACCACGGCCAGGAAGAGCCCGCGCTTGTCCCCGAACACCCCATACAGGCTCTGGCGGCCGAGCCCGGTCGCTCGCTCCAAATTCACGAGCCCGCTCGCTTCGTAGCCGTGCTTCCAGAACACGTGCATCGCGCTTTCCAGCACCTGCTCGATGTCGAAGCTGCGGGGTCTACCGGCCACGCGAGGCAGGGTGCCAATTTTTGACTGACCTGTCAACAATTGGGACACCGCTCAACAGTGTCTCGGTTTGAGGCGGCCGGGCCGACCCCTGGCGGCGGCTGGAAGTATATGACGGGTCGGGGAATGTCCGCCAAAAGCGTGTGGCAAATGCGCGCTAGGAGCGAGAGAGCGAGAAGTTAGACAGAAAGCAAAGGCAGCCCCGGGAAGCGCCCTGGCCGTTAGGCACTTGTACACACCGTTCTTCTTCGGCGACACTTCGGGGTTCAGGAGCCAACGGCACGGCCGTTGGTGCGGGACAGATCGATTGGCGAGCTCAGAGCAGCTGTCAGCTGAACGTGGTGGAGCGATTCGCGTTCTGGTCGTCGATGACGATGGCGTCCTCGTGCGCGCGCTGCAGCGTGTGCTTTCGACTCAAGGCTTCGAGGTCGACGCGGCGCTGGACGGCCGGACCGCCCTCGCGCGGCTCGAGAGCCGAGATTACGACGTCATGCTGCTCGACCTGCGCATGGGCAGCATGGACGGCATGGAGGTTTACTCCCTCGCGCCAAACCCACGCCTGCCCGCGACCATCATCCACTCGGCGCACATCGACGTACAGACCGCGGTTCTGGCCACCCGCGCTGGCGTACAGGACGTGATGCAAAAGCCGGTGCCGGAAGAGGTGCTGACCGCACGCATCCGCGAGCTTGCCGCCGAGCGTCGCGCGACGAGCGATCGTCCTTCTCCGCTGACCCCGGACAGCGTCAGGCGAGACGCGCTGGAGCGGCTCGTCGGCAGCAGCGCGCGAGCCTCCGAGCTACGTCAACACATCGTCCGGGTCGCGGAGTATCGCGACGTGCCGGTGCTCATTCAAGGTCCGACCGGGACGGGCAAAGAGCTGGTCGCGCAGGCGATCCACGCGCTCACTTGCCCCGGTGAGCCGTTCGTGAGCGTGAACTGTGCGGCAGTTCCGGAGCAGCTGTTCGAGAGCGAGCTGTTCGGTCACGAGGCAGGCGCCTTCACGAACGCGCGCTCGCCCCGGGTCGGGTTGTTCGAAGAAGCCGGGAACGGCACGCTGTTCTTGGACGAAATCGGGGAGATGCCGCTGCCACTCCAGGCGAAGCTGCTGCGGGTTCTGGAAATCCGTCAGTTTCGGCGCGTTGGCGGTACCCGCACGCGGGTGTTCGCGGGCCGCGTCCTGTCAGCGACCAACAGGCCCCTCACCTCCTCGCTCGGAGGGACGATGCGCCCCGATCTGTTCTTTCGCCTGGCTGGCTACGCGATCCGCGCCGCGCCATTGGTGGAGCGTATCGACGACGTGCCGGAGCTCGCGCGCCACTTTCTGGGCGATTTCGGCAAGCGGCACCAGGTGCACGGCCTCTCCTTCAGCGCGGAAGCAATGATGGCGCTGCGAGCTCATCATTGGCCCGGCAACATCCGCGAGCTGCGCGCCGTCGTGGAGAACGCCGCTATCGTCACGCGCACGGGGCTGGTCGGCCGCGAGCACGTGGAGGCAGCGCTGCTCGCTCGAAGCGAGACCCCCGAATCCTGGCAAGGTTTGGCGGCCGCGCCCATCGCGGAGGGCAGCGAGGAGCCGGTGACGCACATCTCCAGTGTGATGCCGGCGATAAAGCCGTTGGACGACGCGTTGAGCCGCGCCGTGCGGGCGCCGTCCTTGCCGGATCTCCAGCGCGACATGATCTTGCGTGCGTTCGAGGAGTCCCGGCACAATTTGTCGAAAGCGGCTCAAGACCTGGGCATTCCGCGCTCCACGCTGCGCGCGCGCCTCCGTCGTTACGGCGTGCGCTAGGTATTGGCTCTGGACGCTTGCTCCACCGCGATGAAGTGGTCGAGCTCCAGCCGCGCGATGACCAAGTTCGTCTCCTCGGGCGCGAACACGAGGAGCGCGAACTCGGTCTGGCTCAAAGGACGGATCACGTCACAGCGCGAGGTCGTGGAAAGCACCAGCTCTTCGACCCCTTCCGCGTCCCCGCACATGCGAAGCGTGGCCGCTTCTTGCAAGAGCAGTTGCGAGGCGAGCCGCGCCAGCTCGCTGATGGGGCAGTCCTCTCGACTGGCCGCGCGCAGCACGTTTCCGGTGGAGGTCTCGACGACGGCTAGCCCGCTCGCACCGCTGGGTAAACCGAGCTCACCGGGCGGGCGCGCGGACTCGAAAGTAGCTCCCACCTTCGGGTTGGTCGTAGGGCGCCAGGTGCGCCGCGGCAGGGGCCACCCGGAGCCGCTTCCCTCCTTGTTGCCGCGTTGTCGCGCGGCTTCGTCCACCATGCGCATGGCTTCGATGAGGATGAACCCGAGCGAGGACTGGATTTCGATGCCGGCATCCACCGGCCGGCGGGAGATCGCGATGCTCGCGCCGGGCCAAGCCACGATCGCGATGGCAGCCGCTTCACCTTGCAGCTCGTCGGTTATGGCGCCGATCAGGACGCCCTTGGAGACGACCAGCCAGCCCTGGCGACCGCCGCAGGTCACGCCGAGCGTACAGCTCTTGCGCTCCATTTCCAATAACTGCAGAAGCGACGCGAGGCTCACGTTGTCCAAGTGCCCACGCACGGACTGATTGAGGGCGTCGCACAGGCGCGCCACGACGGCATGCTCATCGAGCGGGCGCTCGAAGTGGTTGGCGGCGGCCCCGTTCAGGCGCTTGTCGCGAGGGTCGAGCGCGCCCGCATCCGCCATGGTGAAGACCTCCGTGTCCGGAGAGTGCTCGTGCACCCAGCTGATCAGCTCGAGCGCGTCCCGCTCCGACGACTGCAGTCCCGCCAAGAGGAGGTCCACGCTCTTTTCGCACATCAATCGCGTCGCAGCCCCCGCCGTGCGCGCCGTCAAGATCGTCACGTCCGGCCGCGCCTTGGCGAAGACTCGCGACAACGACCGCGCCTGCTCCGTATCTTCGTCCACGATGAGCACGCGGATCATGCAGGCTCCTCGCTCTCACGCGCGCCTCGCGGCAGCACCCCGCTGAAGCGCCCCGCCCGCTCCGACAGCCGACTCACGAGCCGCGCCGCCGCCGCGCGCGACGAACACAAGCCGACATAGCCGACGTCTTTGTCGCGCCACGTGACGAGCCCGGCGTTGCCAGAAAAGCTCGCCCGGGCGCAGAAAATCTCGGGATCGAAGGTGGTCGCGACGTCGAACAGCCCCGAGGCCCAGTTGCACACGCCGATCAGATCTCCGGTCGGAAAGTCGCAACCGCCGGAGACCGAGATCACGAGCGCGCCCGAGGCGGCCGCGCCTCGCGCGAACGCCGCACCAACGCTGTCCGGCACGAGCGTCGCGCCGAGCTCCAGCTGCGCGGCCGCGGCCCGCGCCGGGTCGTCCAAGGCGCCGAGCATCGCGAGCACCTCGCACGCGGCGAACGAGTACTTGGGATCGTAGCCCGTCTTCGAGTGCAGAACGAAGTCGTCCGGCACGAGCCCGCTGCGCGCCAGCGCCACGATCGCCTCCCCGTTATGCTTGAAAAGCGCCGCGCGAAGGCCGGCCTCCGAGGCGAGCCCGGAGGCGACCAGAGCTTCACCGATGGGCGTGCCGCGCTCCTTGCAACGACGATAGATTTGCTCGACGTGCTCCCGCGGGACGGGGGGCGTGGTCTGGTTACGCAAGATGTCCGTGAGCCGAATACGCATCGTGCGAGCGACCGCCCAGCAGATCTTACGGGATTGGAGGAGAATGACGCCATCCTCTCCGAAATGCAGCGCCCCGGTCGCTCCGGGCGGCAGGTCGTCGACATAGCCGAGCAGGCGCTGGACGGCCGCGACCAGCCCCGGGCTCGCCGGAATACTGGATAAAAGCCGGCTCGCGGGAGCCGCTGCGGTGCTCATGGCTCGCTCTCCAGCTCCGCCGCCCGCGCGTGCACCTGGGAGAGGACGAGCCCTACGCTGCGGCCGGCGGGCGCGCTGGCGAGCAGTGCCTCTCCGGATCGTGTAGGCAACGGCTTGACGACGTGGATATGGCTTTGGGAGAGCAACAGCACCTCCGTGAAGCCCTCGCTCCTGGCTTCCGGATCCATCAACGCGGCGACGCGCTCGATCGAGCCGCTCTCCGGTGAGCCGAGCATCTCCGGCAACGTCGCCGCGAGCTCGTGCATCATCGGCGATAGTGCGTCGTCGCTCGGCTCCTGCAGCACGAGGCCGCGGCGGATGGAGGCGACCACGCAGTGGAGCCGGGGCGAGGTCACGGCTGCCCCTCGTAGCCGGGCAAGTACAGTGAGAAGCAGGTGCCGGACTCGTCGTCGGTGAGCTCGAGCTCACCGTCCAGGCTCTCCGCGGCCTGCCGCGCGATGGCAAGTCCCAAGCCCGCGCTTCCTTGCTTGGTCGTGAAGAACGGGTCGAAAATGAAGGGCCGGTGCTCGGGAGCGATGCCGGGCCCGTCGTCCCAAACGCGAATGCAGATATAAAACGGAGTGCCGACGTGTGGATCCAGCGGCCGAAGCGCGGGGAAAGCCGTCACGATCACGCAGCGCGGCGCCGGCGACGCTTCCACCGCGTTGAGCAGCAAATTGGCGAAGATTTGCTCGATGACGAGCGGGTTGCCCCGCACCAGCTCGGCCCGCGGCGCCACGTCCATGCGGAGCCGGTGCGCCCCTTCTCGGTAATGGTGCCGGAGCGAGCCGAGCGCGCGGTTCAGCACCTCTCTCAGCTGAACCGGGACCGTGACGCTGGGCCCGAGGTGGGCGTAGTCCAAGAGCGCGTCCAGCGTCTGCTGGAGGCTCGCACTCGCCTTGGAGATGTCACGGACGGTCTCTGCGAGGACGGCGGGCTCGATCTCCGTGCCGCGTCCGTTCAAGAAGTCAGCGCTGTAGACGACGCTCGCCACCGACCCCCGCAGCTCGCGCGCGATGCTCGCGACGAGTCGCTCCGTCAAATCCAGCCGCTGGCGGTGGATGCGCTCCGAAAGCTCTTGCCGTTTGGACGAGACCTCGCGCATGAGCAGCACGAACGACCCCGGCGCGGCTGGGTAGCGCGTGCACCCGAGCACCTCGTTGGACAGCCCTTGAGGCCGCCACTCGACTGCGTCGCCGTTGGAAGTGCGCTCCAAGAGGCGCCAGAGATCGGCCGGCACGGCGCTGGGGAGCTGATCGCCCAGCAAGCCCCGGCCCAGTAACGCCAGCGCGGGGGACGTCGCCGAAAGCAGAGCGCCGTTGGCGGAGCACACCGCGATCGGTGCCTGCACCGTCGCGATGTCCAGTGAGCGCGACGCTACCAAAGCGTCTCCGTCGGCTCTGCTCGGTTCGCCCATCTGCAGGTACGCTCAAGCAAGACGCGCACCAGGGCCGGGAGCCGTCAAATCACGTTGGGGATCGCGGGTGGCCAAATCGGCCATGGCCATTTCGGAGCGCGACCGGCCGCGGCCGCCGGGGCCACTGGCGGAATTGGACATGCGACATCGTCGCCTTGCAGAACATTCGCGAGCATGCACCTTGGCGCGCCCATTGCAGTGCGTTGGCTCGCTCGCAGCACACGACCGAACGGGCCGATCATGGGCCGGCGGGGGGTGGTGGAGAGCGACTCATCCATAGGAGGCTCACGTGGCGAACATCAAAGAATCTCTCGCGAAGATCATGCAATTGGACGGTGCCGTCGGTACCTGCGTCGTGGACAGCAACAGCGGCATGATGCTCGGCGCCGAAGGCGGCGCGGGCACAGTGAATCTCGAGGTCGCCGCGGCCGGCAATACCGAGGTCGTCCGCGCGAAGCGTAAGACGATGAAGGCCCTGAACCTCAAGGACAACATCGAGGACATCCTCATCACGCTGCACGGCCAGTACCACCTCATTCGCCCGCTCAGCAGCAACGACGCGCTGTTCATCTATCTCGTGCTCGACAAGCAGCGCGGCAACCTCGCGATGTCGCGGCACCAGCTCGCCGCCATCGAAAAAGACCTCTCGATCTGAACAAATAAAGGAAACAAGTACCCATGGCCTCAGAAAAGCAGTTGAACGAAGTGCTCGACAAGATCGCGACCGACGCGAGCGGATTCATCGCCGCTTCGCTGGTCGACTTGGATTCTGGAATGACACTGGCGATCAAAGCGTCACGCACGGAGTTCGACCTCACCGCCGCGAGCGCTTACAACAGCGAGCTGGTGAAACAAAAACTGAAGATCATGCGCACGCTAGGCCTGACCGGCACCATCGAGGACATGCTGATCACGTTGACGGATCAGATCCACTTGGTGAAGCTGATTGGTCAGAACACGTTTTTGTATCTGGCCGTCGATCGCAAGCAGTCGAACATTGCGCTCGTACGTAGCGCCGTCAACAAGCACGCCAACGCCCTCGCTTGAGCGAGGCGGAAAAATTGGCGAGCATCGAAGAGGTGCCTCGCAATGGCAGTCATCGATGACACACGAGGGGTGCTCGTCGTACGCATCGTGTACGACGGGCCCGCTCTATCCGGCAAGACGACCAGCCTCAAGGCGCTGGCGCGCGGCGTCGGACGGGAAATTACGACGCCGCAGGAAACAGCGGGCCGAACGCTGTTCTTCGACTGGGTCGACTACGTGGGCGGCCTTTTCGACGGCCGCCAGATTCGTTGCCAAATCGTGAGCGTGCCCGGCCAGCTGGATCTGGCCGAGCGACGCCGCGTGCTACTCGAGACCGCCGACGCCATCGTCCTCGTGCTCGATACGCGCGAGCACGAATGGGAGTTCTCGCGCGGCTGGGTCGCGCGCACGGTGCCAGCGTGTCGCAGCAAGGACCCGCCGGTAGGGCTCGTGCTGCAGGCCAACAAGCGTGACGCGCCCGACGCGGTTCCGAGCGAGGACATGCGGCTCGCGTTGGCGAAGATCGCGCCGATCGCGGTGGTGCCCTCGACCGCGACGACCGGTGAGGGTATTCGCGAAGCGTTCGTGATGGCGGTGCGCCTCGCCCTCGACCGCGTGCGCGCGTTGGCCGCCAGCGGTCGCCTCGCGATCGGCAAGCCCGCCGAGGACAGCCCCGAAGAGCTGCTCGAGCGTTTGCGCGGCGCCGCGACGGGCCCGGCCCGAATCCTGGACGCCGAGCACGGCCGGGAGATAGCGCGAGCCCTCGACGAGCACGAGCAAGCCGCCGCATTCCAGGGAAAGGTGCCAGTAGCGCGGAGTAGCAGCGCGCCGCCTTCGAATCCGGAGACCGATCCAGAGACGGTCTTCGTTCCTGATCCACTCATGCCCGGCGGCATGATTTGGCCGCCGGTGGACGGCCGCGCCCTGTTGCACGAGGTCGCCTCACTGGAGATTCGCCCGACGCGCGTGGGTCGCGCCGACTGGGCCGGCTCGGGCTCCGGCTTCCGTTTCCATTCCACGAGCGGGGCCCTGTTTCTGGACGCGCAGCGCGCTCGCAACGAGCTGCTGGAGTGGGCTCGCCTGCACACCGCCAATCATCAACACTTATCACCAGGTCGAGCCGTGATCTTGGCCGACGCCGGCGCAGGCCGATTGCGTCTGTGGCAAATCGTTCGCTCGGAAGCCACCCTGCGCGAGCGCCTCGCGGCCGCGCTGCCGTCACGTGATCCGATGCAACTCGCGACCGAGCTGCTCGGCGTCGCCCTCCAGCTCAGCGCCGCGCGCGACTTTTTCGCTACCACGACCGTCAACCTGCCGTGCACCCTCTGGACGGTGGGCGCCAACGCCTCGGCTCGACCCGCGTTCGTGGGGCTCATGCCGACGAGAGAGAGCCAGCTGCCACCGGAGCCAACCGGCTACGAGCTGCTGGCGCGAGAGCTCTCGCCTCAGCTGCGAGAGCTACGACGGTCACGAGTCGACTATTCGCAAGTCGTAGAGGGCATCACGACCCTTGCCGACGCCACGCGCTACGAACTACCCGCGGCGTGGCTCTCCCAGCTCGTGCAGCGCACTTAGTCGCGTTCCTAGCGGCCTCGCTCAGCTCGGCAGAGCCTTGGGCTCTTCGACCGCGTCGTCCGCCGCAACCACGTAGCGGCCGTCTGCGATTTGGCGCGCGAGCGCCGCCATCGGGTCGCTCGGGGGGCGGAACGGCACGAACACGGTGATCTCTTCGCCAGCGCGGAACAGGACGAGGGTGAAACCGTCGGAACGCAGCTTCCGCGCGGTCAAGTACTCGACGATGGTCGGCGTCTCCATGCCGTTCACGCGCAGAACGATGTCACCATAACGCACGCCCGCCTCCGCCGCCGTGCTGCCTGGCAAGCATCCCCACACCGGGACGCCGCGCACCGCTTCCGCAATCTCCTCGAGCTGCCTGCGAGACATCATGGGCACTGAGTTTCTCCTGACTGACGATCGCCTTCGTTTCAAGGCGCATGCCAGCCGTGCGATTCGGATAGCTCAATGATTTCGGAGCCTCGCGAAGCTTGTCGGAACTTCGTTCGTCTCGCGGCGAGACGGGTGGGCCGGGCGGTTGCCTCAGGTCGAATCGGCGCCACCTCCCGACGCGGCGCGTCGGACGTGGGCTACCTCACCGCCGAGGAGGGCGCTTCGCGCAGCGGTGGCGCCCGCTCGACGCGTCGAGTCGGACGCCGCCGCGCGCAGCGGGAGCTTCAGCGCACGCTCGTGGTTGTCTGCGTCGACGCAGTCTCACGTGCGTTCATCGAAGCCGGGAAGCGCACGTGGATGTCGCGGTAGCCGCCGGAGCCGATTCGCGTCGCGGGTGCCCGCTCGGCGACGACCCCGAAACGTTCGTTCATGTCGCGGTAACCGCCGGCGCTCCGCGTGGCGTGCTCGGTCGCCTGCTGCTGGGCCACGAGGGCGGGAGGATTGCGCGCCAGCGCCAAGCTGCTCAAAGACAACGCGAACGCAACGACCAGCGTCTGACGAATGGAACGATGGGACATAGAAATACTCTCCGCTCCGCTCGAGGAGCGATGTGGGGCCGTAGGGGCGACGCGCGGCGCCGTGGGCGTCGCGTGGGGTCGCGGATAGCGGCCTGTTTCATCTACATACGGAGCGGCCCGCGATCGGTTTCACGTAGTCGACGAGTCAGGCCGCACGGCCGCGCGCGCGGCGCCGCCGGCAGACGCTCGGACAAACAACTTGGTGGGAATGCCACTCGACGAGGCTATCGTCAGCGACGTGGCCGCCTACGAGGACGCCGTCATTGCGCTGCACCAGGCGCGGTTCGCTGACTTCGTCGCCGAGCGCAAAAGACTCGCCGCGGAATTGAAAGCTGGGGAGGACAAAGAAGGCGCCGCGCGGCTGGCGAAGCTGCCGCGACCGCCCGTTTCCGCGTGGGTCGTCAATCAGCTCTGGTGGAAGGAACGTCGCGGTTTCGAGCAGCTCGTCACCCTTGCGGCGCGGGTCAAGGCGGGAGAGCGCGAGGCCAGCAAAGCTCATCGGGAGCAGCTCTCGCACCTACGCGAGCGAGCCGCCGAGCTCCTCCAGGAAGCGGGCAACGCCGCCGCGGAGGCGACACTCCGCAGGGTAACGATGACGCTCTCGGCCATCGCCGCCCAAGGCGATTTCGAGCCCGACGCGCCCGGAGCGCTATCGGCGGATCGTGATCCACCCGGCTTCGAGGCGCTCGGAAGCTTCGCTGCCGCCGCGGCCCCGGCCCCAGCCCGGTCTGCGCCCGAAAAGTCATCCGCGACGGCGGCTGCGGAAGCGCGCCGCGAAGAAGCCGAGTCGCGCCGTTTGGAAGCGGAACGACGACGCGCGGAGGAAGAAGAGCGCAAACGACGACTCGTGGAACGAGAGCGGCTCTCTGGCGCGCTCCGCGACGCGCGCGCGTTGGAGAAGACCCAGCAGCGCGAGCAATCACGCTTGCAGCGAGAGCTGGATGACGCCGAGCAGGCTCTCCAAGAGACGAGAGCCCTGCTCGACCGCCTTGAAAAAGAGATCGCTAGCCTTTGATGACGCCGCAGCCCAAGCGGTCCCCGGCGTTGCCCACGGGCTGACCGCCGTCGTCCTTCTTGGCGTGGACGATGATTGCCCTGCCAACGAAGGATTGCGCATCACCCTCCTTCAGGTTCGCGCCGGGCGCGGTGATGTCCAGCGACCCCTTTCCGTCTTTGCCGATGGTGATGTTGCCCAGATCGCCGAGGTGCCGCTTGTCCCCGCCGGGGAGGCCGTGGTCCTTGGAGTGAGGGTTGAAGTGGCCGCCGGCGCTCTTGCCATCCGGCGAGCTGCAGTCGCCCGTTTCGTGCACGTGCGCGCCGTGGTCCCCCGGTGCGATGCCCTCGACGGTGAGCACGACATGCACGCCGCCTTCCGTCTCTGTCAGCACGGCCTTGCCAGCGAGCTTGGAGCCGCTCTTCGCCTCCAACGGGACCTCGATGGTGCGCGGCGCGGCGGCAGGCGCGGCTGCGGCAGGCTCCGCTGCCGGCGAGGCCTCCGCCGGCGCGGCCGGGGGCTCAGCGGGGGGCGTGGACTCGGGCGCGGCCGGCGGCTCCGAAGGTTGGCCCGCGCAAGCGAACGAGAGGAGGCCCCAAGCGATGCAGCTGACGAAAGTGCCTGTTTTCATGGCCTTCGTGACTACACCAGCTCGCATCCGTCGTCGAACACCATGTGCGTGACGACGCATGCCCTCGCCGAGCGCGTGACCTTTTAGCCGCGGCGTTTACGTCAGCTCATCAGCACACACGCGACAGCCGTTCGCCGAGAAGCTCTCCGACGTCGTGATCCACGCCGCCAGGACCGTGCACGATCACACTGCCCGGCCGCCCGAGCATCACTTGTCCGACGACAGCTGCGTCTCGTCCGAGCGGGTGCGCGTGCATGACGTGCAGCAAGCGCTCGACCGCGTCCGCGGGCACGACCGCGAGCAGTCGCCCCTCGCTCGCGACCGACAGAGGGTCCACCTCGAGCGTCTCGCAAACGCGCTCGACGGCTGGGCGCACGGGAATGGAGCTGCGCTCTATGCGTATGCCAACGCTCGAAGCGCAAGCCACCGTAGTGAGCGCACTCGCCAAGCCACCGCGCGTGGGATCGCGGAAGCAGCGGATACGCGGCTCGGCCGCGAGCATGCTTTGGACCAGCCCGTGCAGCGGCGCCGCGTCGCTCCAAAGCCCGTCCGAACGCAGCCCTTCGCGCTCTGCCAACACGGCCGCGCCGTGCTCACCCAGCGTCCCCGACACGAGCACCGCATCCCCCGGGCGCGCGCGGCGTACGGACAAGTCCAGCCCCGAGGCGAGCGTCCCGACGGCGGTCGTGGTGATGTACAGGCCCTCCGCCTTGCCGCGCTCCACCACCTTCGTGTCCCCGGTGACGAGCCGCACGCGCGCCTCCGCGCAGGCACGCGCAACCGAGCGGGCGATCTGCACCAGCGTCGTCATCGGCAAGCCTTCTTCCAAGATGAACGAGAGCGCGAGGTCACGCGGTATGGCGCCTCCGACCGCGAGATCATTCACCGTACCAAAGACGGACAGACGCCCTATGTCTCCCCCAGGAAAGAACAGCGGGCTGACTACGAACGAATCGGTGGTGAGCGCGGGGCGCCCCGAGATCGGAGCGAGCACGGCCTGCTCTTCGACTGGCTCGCGCCCCCAAAGACCGAGCGCGGGCAACAAGATTTCCTCGAGCAGCTCCCGGCTCGCGGGACCGCCGCTGCCATGACTCAAGAGCACGCGCTCCGTGCCGCCGAACGCCAGCGGCGCGAGCGCCGCATCCACGAGATTCGCAGAATTCGCCATGCTGAACATCCCTCTCGCCCGCGCGGGCCCGCTTGCAGCGCGCACCACGTGGGCCGATCTTTTCCGCCTCGAAGAAGACCCTTGAATGTACTCCTCCTCGCGCCGATTCGGTACCACATAGTTTGCGGTCTCGGCTTAGTGTCGCTCGGTTTAGTGTCGCTCGCTTAGCGCTCGCGCCCGGCGCGGGCGCGGGCGCGGGCGCGGCGCGGGCGCGGCGCGGCGCGGGCGC
>JAQSWN010000002.1 GCA_029266615.1 Polyangiaceae bacterium | reverse complement strand
CCGCTCTTCACCGTACCGTTGAGCTGGAAGGAGCAGGTGCGCACGCCGTCGACGATGGTCTTGAACGCATCCGCGAGCGCGGCCTGGTCATTGGCGAGGTAGAAGCGCTTGGTGCGATCCGTCCGCGGGTAGCCCTGACCGACGTTGGCAACCTCGGTGGCGTGGTCCTCGGAGACCTCGTTCCCGACGCTGATATAGAAGGTGAACACGCCCATCGCGAATGCGTCTTGCGCCGCCTTGACGACGAGCTCTTTGGCCTCGGGTGTCTGCGGATCTGGCGTGGCACAGCTGTCCGGCTCGCCGTCGGTAGCGACGACGATGACCTTGGGCCCGGGCTCGGTCACCGTAGCGAGGATCTTCGCCGCGGCGATGATGCTGTCACCCGTCGGCGTATCGTCCAAGATCGCCGACGTGGGCCGCGGGTACGCTGCGTCGATGGCACCGAAATTGTCCAGAGCCGGCGTCACATTGGTGAGGGCGGGGCACGGCGCGGCGCCGTTCAAGCTGCTGTACAACGATAGCCCGAAGCGGACTTGCCCTTGCAGCGTGTTCACGATGCCGTTCGTAGGGTCCATGAGCGCGGTGCGCAGCGTTTGCCAGCGGTCGCTCATGCCGAAGCGGGCGTTCATACTGCCCGACTGATCCACGAGGAGGAGCACGGTCGGGAGCTGATTGTCGAGGTTCACGTCCGTAGACGCGCACGTGCCGTTGTCCCCACCGGCGCCGGGGCCGCCGTTGCCGGAGCTGCCGCCCACGTCCAAAATCGTTCCCGTCACGCAGCGGCCCGTCGTCCCGTCGCAGCGTCTTCCTTCCTCACACCGCGCGTCGCCAACGACGCAGTCCGCCGTGCACTTGTCGTCTGCCCCGCAGTACTGGCCGCTGACGCAGGACCTTCCGGTGTCACACGCAGCGCCGCATTCGATTTTCGATTCGCAGGGAGCTACGCGACTTTCGTCCGCCTTGCCACAGCTCGCGAGACCGCCGCCCACCACCGTCAGAGCGAGTCCAAGAGACAGACCCACACTACCAAAAATTGTTCGTCTCACTGTTCGAGCCATGGGCAGACCTCCCGTTCGGAGCCTCATCCAAGTGTCCGGATCAGCCATAACGTAGCTGATTCTCCACGTGGCTCGCAGCAAACCTTGTCGCGCACGTTCACTTACATCGCATTTTCGCGCTGCTTCCGCGGTTCGGCGACATGTCCGACACCGACGGCATGCGGGGCTACTGATTCGTAAAGACGCAGATCAGAATCGAAATTCGGGGACGAGCGGCGATGCGGTCGAATGGGGACGGACCCGCT
Source organism: Polyangiaceae bacterium (assembly GCA_029266615.1). Lineage (GTDB taxonomy): Bacteria > Myxococcota_A > Polyangia > Polyangiales > Polyangiaceae > PMG-095. The sequence goes on along the minus strand of JAQSWN010000002.1, from coordinate 101,023 downwards.
AGTCCTGCACGTGAAGGAACGTGCCGCGCTTGTTCGTCGTGAAGATGTCGACTTTGCCGTCGCCGGTGAGGTCGCGCGCGATGAAGTTGCAGCCGGCGCCGCTATCTTCGTCAATCACGTGGGGGATGAAGCGCGCGCCGGATTCTTCGCGGCGCAGCTCGAACCAAACGAGCAGCGGCGGATCGTTCGTGCCCGGGTCCGGATTCGTGGAAGGGTGCGCGTAATAGCGTTTACCCGCGACGAGGTCGGTGAGCCCATCGCCATTGATGTCGGCGGCGACGAGCGCGTGGGCTTGACTGAAATTGCCGTCCGCGACCGTAGCCGGCAGGATGACATGAGGCTCGAACGTGATGTCGTCCAGCGGGCCTGAGCGCTCGAACCAAGACAAGCCGTAGCCGTGCGCGGCCAGGGACGTGACGACGTCGGTATCGCCGTCCCCGTCTACGTCGAAGACTTGAATCTGCGCACCGCCCCAGTTACTCGGCGGCGCAGAGCCGAAGGAAAACGCGTGCCGCTCCCAGGCCGCACCCGCGCTCTGCAGCCAAAATCCCGTCCTTTCGACGAGATCGGCGAGCCCGTCCCCGTTGATGTCGCCGACGCCCAGGCCGTGCACGTAGGGCGTGTTGAACGACTCGGGTGTGACGGCCGTGTACGTCCACGGGGCCTCCGCGCTCGCGCTCGGTCGCGCGTAGCCCGCGGTACGACTAGTCATGAATACCAGCTCCCGCTTGGCGTCTCCGAGCAGGTCGACGTACGCCGGCGACTCATTCGAGACGAGACCAGAATAAAGCGCCGTCTTCTTCCATGCCTGCATGAGCTGACCGGGGCCTGGATTTTTGTACCAATGCGCGTTGGGAGTCCCGCTCCCGTTGCCGCCACCCGCGTCGCCGATCGCGAGGACGTCCGGGTTACCATCGGCATCGACGTCATCCACGAATGTGAGGAAGAAGGTCGAGTACTGGTCGCGCGTGAACGTCGATGGATTCGCTAGTAGCGTGCCGCCGAGCTGAAAGTCGGGCCCCTTGTACCAACGCGGTCCCGCCACGAGGTCGACGACCTCGTCCCCGTCGATATCGCCCGCGTCCGCGCCTTCCGCCACGTGATCCATGGCGAGCACGCGCGTCGTGAACGTCGGCGTAGCGGAGGTACGGCCGCCGCCGCTCATGACGCCCCCCGCTCCGCCTAGTCCCGGTGGGCGGCCACCGGCGGATGATTCGCCTCCCCGCGCGTTTCGCCCGCCCTCGAGGATGCTTCCGCCTCCGGCAGTACCAGCGCTCCCGGTACCAGCGACCGAGCTCGCCCCCGCGGCGCCAATTACGCCGCCCGCGCCTGCCGCGGCGGGGGGCCCGGCCGACTCAGGCGAAGGAGAATGACAAGCGCCCAGCAGCAGCCCCTGGCCGAGAAAGGTGATGAACGAACGCGCCATGCCTCCATCAGGTGACGAGCCGCGCGACGCTCGGATCAGGCTTCAGTGACGACCGGAAGCGTCATCTCCCCCGGCGCCTGCAGTGCGTGCGCTCCTCGCCGGGGTGAAACGCATCGGTTTAGCCAATGAGGGCATAGACACAGCCTGGAGGAGCCGCCCCGAAAGCGTAGTACAAACGGGGGCGGTCCATGCCCACCCCTAGCTTGCTCACGGTCCTCGACGACATCGCCACCATCTTGGACGATGTGGCCGTCCTCACGAAGATCGCAACCAAAAAAACCGCGGGCGTGCTGGGTGACGACCTCGCGCTGAACGCGCAGCAGGTCGCGGGCGTGAAGGCAGAACGTGAGCTGCCGGTGGTATGGGCGGTGGCCAAGGGCTCTATCGTCAATAAGGCGATATTGGTGCCGGCCGCGCTCGCGATCAGCGCAGTGGCGCCGTGGCTCATCACGCCGCTGCTGGTCGTGGGCGGCGCGTTCTTGTGCTTCGAAGGCTTCGAGAAGGTCGTGCACAAGCTCGTCCACAAGCCGGAGGACAAGGCGGAGCGCGCTCGTCATGCCGCCGCGGTTGCGGCGCCCGAAATCGATTTGGTGGCCTTGGAGCGCGAGAAGGTCAAAGGCGCCGTGCGCACGGATTTCGTGCTCTCCGCGGAGATCGTCGTGATCGCGCTGGGCACGGTGGCGGCCGCGCCGTTCATGACGCGTGTCTCCGTGCTCGTCGCGCTCTCCGCGCTCATGACCGTAGGAGTTTACGGGTTGGTCGCGGGCATCGTGAAGTTGGATGACGCCGGACAGTACTTGGTCCAACGCGGCTCCGGCGCTTCCCGCGTGCTCGGCGCCGGCATTTTGCGCGCGGCGCCTCTACTCATGAAGGGTCTCGGCATCGCCGGCACGATCGCGATGTTCCTCGTCGGCGGCGGCATCGTGACCCACGCGATTCCCGGACTGCACGACGCGGTCCATCACTTCGCGGAAACGCTCGGCGTCATCGGTGGCGTAGTTCCGACGCTGGTCGACTTCATTGCCGGCATTCTGACCGGCGCGATCGTGCTGGGGCTGTGGAGCGTGGTGCAGCGCCTGCGGGGCAAGACCGCTCACGAGTCCGCCCACTAGCCTGCCCGCGGAATCAGGCCGCCGGCGCTACTGCTTCCACTTGATGTTGCAGCCGATGCTGGGCTGCTGCTCTTCAGTTGGCTTCTCGCCGGCGAGGAGAGCGGCGACAGCGGCGCGGGCGTCCTTGCCGGTGACGGGCGCGTCGTTCTTGGGCCGTGCGTCGTCGAATTGACCGCGGTACGCGAGCTTGCCCTGCGCGTCGTAAATATAAAGATCGGGCGTGCAGGCAGCTTGGAAGGCTCGCGCGACGGCCTGGGACTCGTCGAAGAGGTACGGGAAGACGTAGCCGGCGTCTTTCGCTTCCAACGACATCTTTTCGGGGCTGTCGTCGGGGTAAGCGACCGCGTCGTTGGAGCTGATGGCGACCATGCCCACTCCCTGTTCCTGGCAGTACCGACCGAAAGCCGCGAGGCCTTCGCGGATGTGCTTCACGTACGGGCAGTGGTTGCAGATGAAGATGACCACCGAAGGCTTGCCTAGCAGCGAATGGGACGACACGGGCCGCCCCGAGACGGTGTCCGGCAAGATGAACGACGGGATGGACGTGCCGAGCTCACGCATGTTGGAGGGCGTACGGGCCATGGCAAGCTCCGTACCGCGGCACGCACGGTCCCGCAACTGCGTGTATCGTAGGGGCTATGGCCGAGAAGGCGATGCTCTCCTGGAGCAGCGGAAAAGACAGCGCCTGGACGTTGCAGGTGCTGCGCCAGCAGCAGGCGCTGGACGTCGTGGGACTATTAACGACCGTGAACGAGCAGTTCGACCGCGTCGCGATGCACGCGGTGCGGAGCGAGCTCCTGCGCGCGCAAGCGGAGGCGGCGGAGCTGCCACTGCTCGAAGTGAAGATCCCGTGGCCGTGCAGCAACGAGCAGTATGAAGCGGCCATGACCACGGCGCTGGCCGAGGTGAAAGCGCGCGGCGTGAGCGTGATGGCGTTCGGCGACTTATTCTTGGAGGACATTCGCGCGTACCGCGTAGAGAAGCTGGAAGGTACGGGGGTGCGCCCGGAGTTCCCCCTGTGGGGCAAACCCACCGCGGAGCTGGCGCGCGAGATGATTGAAGGCGGCTTGCAGGCACGGCTCACGTGCGTGGATCCGCGGGTCATGCCCCGCGAGCTCTGCGGACGCGCCTTCGACGAAGCCTTACTGCGAGAATTGCCGGCGGACGTGGATCCGTGCGGCGAGCGTGGTGAATTTCACAGCTTCGTGCATGCGGGCCCGATGTTTCGCCGGCCCATCCTCATTCGACCCGGGGAAGTGGTGGAGCGCGACGGCTTCGTTTTCGCGGACTTGTTGCCAGGGCAAGCATGAGCGAGCCCGAACGCATCGTCTCGATGCTCGCGAGCGGAACGGAGCTCGTCTGCGCGCTCGGGCTCGGCGAGCGGCTGGTCGGGCGCTCCCATGAATGTGACTTCCCCGAATGGGTGCGGCGGCTGCCGCAAGTGAGCGAGCCGACGTTCCCCATCCACGGCTCGAGCGCGGAGATCGACTTGGCAGTGCGGACCAGGCTGCGCGCCGGTGCGCCGCTCTACCGCGTGGACGAAGCGAAGTTGCTGGAGCTCGCGCCGGACGTGCTCATCACTCAGACTCATTGCGAGGTGTGCGCGGTGAGCCCGACGGATCTAGTGCACCGGCTCCCCCCAACGCTCTCGCGGAGGCCGGTCGTGGCCCTCAGCGGCAGCACGTTGTCGGCCGTTCTGGACGGTTTCGTGGCCGTCGCGGAAGTCCTCGGGCGGCGTGAAGCCGGGGAAGGCTTGGTGACCGAGCTGCGCCAGAAGCTAGCGGACGTAAAGCGGCTGGTGCACGGTTTGCCGAAGCCGCGCGTCGCTTGCATCGAATGGACGGATCCGCCGTTCGTGATGGGCAATTGGGGCCCGGAGCTGGTGGACGTCGCGGGCGGCGAGAATTTGCTGGGCCAAGCTGGCGCGCATTCGACGACGACTTCGTTCGAAGCGGTGTTCGACGAGGATCCAGAGGTCCTCGTGGTCGCCCCCTGTGGCTTCGATTTGGCGCGCGCCGAGCGAGAGATGGCGCCGCTTTCGGCTCGACCCGAGTTCGCGGAGCTGCGCGCGGTGCGGAGCGGGCGCGTCTACGTGTGCGACGGCAACTTGTACTTCAACCGCTCCAGCCCGAGCCTATTCGAGACGCCCCGTATCCTAGCGGAGTTGCTGCACCCCGGCGCCATCGAGCCGAGCTACGAGGGTAAGGCATGGAAGCGCTACGTCAGCCGCTGACGGCGCGGGGAAGCGTGAGCGCGGCGGCTTCCTCGCCCTCTTCGTAGACGATGGAGTACACGGCCGCGCTGCCAAGGACGCGCTTGATGTAGCGGCGCGTCTCCACGTACGGGATTAGCTCGACCCACAGGTCGAAGCTTACGCCGCTGCGATCCTTGAGCCAACGCTTGGCCGCGCCGGGCCCCGCGTTGTACGCCGCGATCGCGAGCAGCGGATCTTCCGGGAACTGCTGGGTGTACTTACCGAGCACCCGCGCGCCGAGCGGAATATTGACGCTCGGCCTCTTGAGCGAGATGCGGTCACTCGGCAAGCCGAGGGGCTTGGCGGCCATACGCGCGGTGGGCAAGATGAGCTGCATCAACCCGTACGCGTCGGCGGGGCTCTCGGCGTCGGCGTCGAACGCGGACTCTTCGCGCATGATCGCGTAAATGAGAGATGGCGAGAGCTGATTCTTCTTCGCCTGCTCGGCCACCAGCTCCGCGTACGGTCGCGGGTAAGCGAGCTTCCACGCCTCGCGCCAGTCCCCCGCCGGAAACCGCGGCGGGACCTTGCCGAGGACCAAACGCGCGGCATCGCTCGATAGCTTGACGGCCCCGGCGCGCGCGTAAAGCACGGCCGCCGTAAACATGAGCTCGGGGGCGGCCGCCTCGGCGGAGAGCAGCGCGAGCTCCGCGCGCACCCAGTCCAGCTCGCCCACCGCCGCCAGCTCCAACGCGCGCTTGAAGCCCGGAGACGAAACGGCCGGGGGGCGACGAATGCTCGGCTTCTCGCTCGCGGAGCGCTCGGCCGAGCTCCGCACGGCGCGGGCGGCACGCGCCGGATCAACGGCCGCGAGCGCCGTGTAGGCTGCGCGCACGTAGTAACCGAGGGGAAGCTCCGCGATGAGCTTCTCGTAGCCGACGAGTCCCTTCTCTTTCTCGCCCGTCTCCACCTGCACGCGAGCCAAGAAAAAGCGCTCGCGCCCCGCGAAGTCGCCGCCACGGCCCGCCTCGCCTTCCGGCAGCCGCGTTACGGCGCGTGAAAGCGGCCGCTCCGCGCTCTGGAAGTCGCGCTTCTCCATGCGCCGGAGCGCGAGACGGAAGCAGCCTTCGGCCAGCATGTCCCCGTCCGGGTAGTCGTCGGGCATGGTGGAAAGCGCGTCCGTGAAGCGCGCTTCGTCGCCCATTTCCAGGGAGCTGAGCGCGCCGTACAGCCGCGCGTCGTCGGCCACGCTTTGCTGCGGGAACGTGCGCTCGAGCTCTGCGAACAGCTTGACCGCGTTCGCGTGTCGGCCGCCCGACGACGCCGCCTTACCGGCCGCGTAGAGCGCGCGCGCTCGCACGTCCTCCGCACAATGGGCGCGCGCCACGAGCAAGTAGGACTTCTCGGCTTCGGTGCTGCGTTTGCTTGCGGCGGCGACCTTGGCCCGGAGCACCTCCGCTTCGCACGCCTCCGGCTCGCTCGCGGCAGGGTCGAAGGGAGGCAACGTGGCGAGCAAGCTCTGGGCGGCTTCGAAGCGGCGCCCTTCCACCAGGCTACGCAGGCGCTCCAGGCGTTCTTGAACGCTCGGTAGCGACAGGGCTTGTCGGTCCGACTCTGGCGTGAGCGAGAGCCAGCGCTGCTCGAGCGCGCGAGCCTGCGTGAGCCGGACCGGCTCGTCTTCGCTCAGCGCGGTAAGCAACCGCACGAGCCGTAGCGCATCGGCCAGCTCCGACGGAGGATGGAGCGTCTTCGCGTCCCCCGCGAGCGCCGAGAGCCACGACTGTGCGACCGCGACGCGATCGCGCTCCCCCTGCGCTTCCGCGAAGAGTTGGCGGTATTCACGGAGCGCGATCTCGCGCGCCCCCGACTTGAAAGCGGCGTCGGCGAGGAGCTTGCGGCGCCCGGCTGCGTTCGGCAGCGACTCTCCGGCTCTCCCCAGATGCGCGAGCGCTTTGTCAGCAAACCCGAGCGTGAGCTCCATGCGGGCCGCCCCGAGCTCCGCGTAAGGCGACAGCGGGGACAGCGGGGACACGGCGACGAAGGCGTCGCGCGCATCCACCCAGCGCCCCGCGCGCTCCCAGAGCCGCGCGAGCAAGAAGCGGTGACGGTCCACCTCGCCGGGGTGGGGGGGAGCTTTTTCCAAGCTGCGCGCGACCAGCTCGGCGGCGGCCGCGAAATGCCCGGCCTCCTGCTGCAGGCGCGCGGCCTCGTAGCGCGGCTCGGCCATCAGCGGCTGAAAGCCTTCGAGCGACAGCGGCTCCGGCGCGCTGGGAGCGAGCGCGGCCGAGCCGGGAGGCTTGGGAATTACGGCGACGGGCGGCGGCGGAAGGTCCTTCACCTTCGCGGGGCCGGCTCCAGCACACGAGTAGCCGATGGCGGATACGCCACCCAACGCGCCGAGCACGAGCAGCGAGCGCAGCGCGCTCCGGAGCCCTGCTCTCAATGGCGTCTCGCGCTCCATTGCTCGAGCGCCGCCTCTTCATCGGCTTTTTCCTGACGCTCAGCGTGGTGATGGTGAAAGCCGTGCTCGTGCCGGCGGACCAACTCCGCCTCGGCTTCCCGCGACGAGAGCTCCTCACGCAGCTGTCGTTCCCGAGCCCGCTCTTCCACGAGGTTGCGTCGCGCCTCGCTCTCCAATCGCTCCAGGGCTTCAGCTTGGAATCGAGCCGCGGCGGCGAAGTCCGCCCAGCGCTGCAAGTCGGCGCCGCTCACGCCCTCCGCCAGCCGGCCCGCCTCGGACCGCTCTGTCTCGGCCGTGCGCAAAGCGTGCTCGCGCCGGGCCACTTCCCGCTCGCGCAGCTTGGTCTCGGCGGCCTCGGACCGGGCAATTTGCGCCGCTAAAGCCTGCGCCTGTGCTTCGGCTCGCTCGTCCCGCAGCTTGCGGAGCGCTTCGAGGGGGTAACGGGGCCCGGCCATGCGCCCCGAGGTTACCACGGGGCGCCCAGCTCACGAACTTACCCGCGAGAGTGCCACTCCTGGAGGCTCCGCACCTGGGCGCCGCGATTTTGCAGCAGAACGGAAGCTTCCAGTGCGTCCACGAGCGCAAGTCCTGCCGACATCGTCGTAAAGTACGGGATATTCGACAAAAGGGCGTTGCGGCGAATCGAGTAGCTGTCCGCGATCGCCTTGGTGCCCTGGGTCGTGTTGATGACGAGCTGGATGTCTCCAGCCCCGATTCGGTCCACCACGTGCGGAGAGCCTTCCAGCACCTTATTGACGCGCTCCGCGGGGATCCGAGCGCGCTCGAGCGCCTTGGCCGTGCCGCCGGTCGCGACGATCGTGAAGCCCAAGTTGCGGAGACGGCGCGCGAGCTGGCAAGCCTGCGCCTTGTCCTCGTCCTTCACGCTGATGAAGACGCGGCCCACGTCCGGCAGCCGGAACCCGGAGGCGGCGAGCGACTTCCCGAAGGCGAGCGCGACGTTCATCGCGATGCCCATCACCTCGCCTGTCGAGCGCATTTCGGGGCCGAGGATGGTGTCCACGCCGGGGAATTTGTTGAACGGGAACACGGACTCTTTGACCGCGACGTGCATCGGCGTATTGCCGTCCGTCACGCCCAGCTCGTCCAGCGTGCGACCGACCATGACCTTGGCCGCGATCTTGGCGAGCGGACGCCCCGTAGCCTTGGCCACGAACGGCACCGTCCGGGACGCGCGCGGGTTCACTTCGAGCACGTAAACTTCGCCGTCCTTCACCGCGAATTGGACGTTCATCAGGCCGACGACGCCGATCTCGAGCGCGAGCGCCTTCGCGCTTTCCTCGATGCGCGCGACGACCTCGGTGTCCAAGGAGTGCGGCGGCAGCACGCTCGTGGAGTCACCGGAGTGCACGCCGGCTTCCTCGATGTGCTGCATCACGCCGCCGATGACGGCGCGCTTGCCGTCGGAGACGCAGTCGACGTCTACCTCGATCGCGTTGCGCAGGTACTGGTCGATGAGCAGCGTTTGCGATCCGCCCTCCTCCTTGGCCGCTTCGATCGCGACCTGCACGTAGGCGCCGAGCTCCTCCGAGGACCAGCAGTTCATCATCGCGCGGCCGCCGAGCACGTAGCTCGGACGAACGAGGACCGGGAAGCCGATGCTCTCCGCGATGCTCAAGGCTTCTTCGACGCTCTTGGCGATACCCGCCCGCGGGCGCGCCAGGTTCAGCTTGGTGAGCAGCGCGTCGAAGCGCTCGCGGTCCTCGGCGCGATCGATCGCGTCCGCGCTCGTGCCCAGTAGCCGAATTCCGGCTTGCTCCAGCGGCACGGCGAGCTTCAGCGGCGTCTGCCCGCCGAACTGGACGATGACCCCCAAGAGCTCGCCCGACTGCGCTTCTTCGCGGCAGATGGCGAGCACGTCCTCGAGCGTCAACGGCTCGAAATAGAGACGGTCCGACGTGTCGTAGTCGGTCGACACCGTCTCCGGGTTGCAGTTGACCATGATGGTCTCGATGCCGAGCTCGCGCAGCGCGAACACGGCGTGACAGCAGCAGTAGTCGAACTCGATACCCTGACCGATGCGGTTCGGACCGCCGCCGAGGATGACGACCTTCTTCTTCGAGCTCACGTCCGCTTCCGATTCGGACTCGAAGCTCGAGTAGAGGTACGGCGTCTTGGCGGGGAACTCTGCGGAGCAGGTGTCCACGCGGCTATACACGGGCGTCACCCCGAGCGCGATGCGCTTCTCGCGCACCTCGTGCTGGGTGAGGTTGCGCAGCGTCGCGATTTGCGGGTCGCTGAAGCCGAGACGCTTCGCGTCGCGGAGCAGCTCCTCGGACAACTCCGGCGCGTTCTTGATGGTGCCCTCCATCTCGATGAGGCGGTTCATCTGCGAGAGGAACCAGGGGTCGATGCCGGTCAGCTGATTGATGCGCTCGAGCGAGATACCAGAGCGAATCGCGTCTCCGACATAGAAGAGACGATCCGCCGTCGGGACCGCGATCGCGCGCTCGATGGCGGGAATGAGCTCGTCGTGAGCCGCGGGCGGCGGCAACGTCGGGCGCTGGCGGGGCGCGGGCGGCGCGTCGTGCTTCAAGTCCCGGCGCGTGTCCGGCTCGAGCGACAGCGTGCGGTAGTCGATGCGATCGAACAGGCTGATGAAGCCGGTCTTGCCCGTCTCCAGCGAGCGCGCCGCCTTCTGCAACGACTCGCAGAAGGTGCGGCCGATTGCCATCGCCTCGCCCACGCTCTTCATCTGCGTCCCGAGCCGCGGATCCGACCCCGGGAACTTCTCGAACGCGAAGCGAGGCCACTTGGTGACCACGTAGTCGATGGTGGGCTCGAACGCGGCGCTCGTACCGGTAATGTCGTTGGTGAGCTCGTCCAGCGTGAGCCCGACCGCGAGCTTGGCCGCGATCTTGGCGATCGGGTAGCCGGTGGCCTTCGACGCGAGCGCGCTCGAGCGCGAGACGCGCGGGTTCATCTCGATCACGATCACGCGACCCGTCTTCGGGTCCACCGCGAACTGCACGTTCGAGCCGCCCGTCTCCACGCCGATCTCGTGCATGACCGCGCGCGCTGCGTCCCGCAGGCGCTGGTATTCGCGATCGGTCAGGGTCATGGCCGGCGCGACCGTGATGGAGTCGCCCGTGTGCACGCCCATCGGGTCGATGTTCTCAATCGAACAGACGACGATGAAGTTGTCCTTCGAATCCCGGATGACCTCGAGCTCGTACTCCTTCCAACCGATGAGGCTCTCTTCGACGAGCACCTCGGTGTTGGGCGATTGTTGGAGCGCCCAGGCGACGCGCGCGTCGAGCTCCTCCGGCTTGTCCACGACCGCGCCGCCCGACCCGCCCATGGTGAAGCTCGGACGCAGGATCACCGGGTAGCCGGTCTCCTTGACGATCTCACGTGCCTCTTCGACCGTGTGCGCCACGCCAGAACGGGCGGAGTTGAGGCCGCAGTTGTTCATGGCGTCCTTGAACAACTTGCGATCCTCGGCCTTGCGGATGGCGTCTACTTGCGCGCCGATCAGCTGCACGCCGTACTTCGACAAGACCCCCGCCTCGTTCAGCTCGAGGGCGAGGTTGAGCGCGGTCTGACCGCCGAGCGTCGGCAAGAGCGCGTCGGGGCGCTCGCGTTCGATGATCGCCGACACGGCCTGCACGGTGAGCGGCTCCACGTAGGTGCGCCGCACCAGCTCCGGATCCGTCATGATCGTCGCGGGGTTGGAGTTGACGAGCACGACATCGTAGCCGAGCTCCGTCAGTGCCTTCGCGCCCTGGGTGCCGGAGTAGTCGAACTCGCAAGCTTGCCCGATCACGATCGGGCCCGAACCAATCAGCAGAATCTTCTTGATGTCACTTCGTGCGGGCATCGGGGAAGCCCCCTAGCACCGGAGCCTCGAGCGCGAAAACGGATCTTCGATCCAGCGGAAGTGAAAGGCATTCCGGCCAAGGACTGGGGGCCGGCCGGCCCTCCATGGTAAAGAAGTCGGTCATGCTTTCCGGAAGAAGGCTAAGCCGGCGCTCGACCCCGATCGCCGCCGCACTGGCTATTTTCGTCGCTTTGGGCTCCCCCCAGGCGCACGCCCAAAGCACCTCGGACGACCTGGCTCGGCGCCACTTCGAGTCCGGCGTCGCGTACCTGGAGGAGAGCGACTACGACTCGGCCATCACGGCCTTCCAAAAGGCCTACGATCTCTCGAGGCGGCCCGAGATTTTGCTCAACCTCGCCACCGTGCACGAGCGCAAGAGCGACCTCGTCTCGGCTATCGCCGCGCTCCGCGCTTACTCGGACGCCGAGCCAGAAGGCGAGCACGTGACGACGGTGAGGCTTCGGATTCAAAACCTCGAAAAGCGGCTTCAGGAGCGCAGCCCGGCCCCCGCTGAGGCCACACCGGTACCGCCCCCGGCCGCCCCCGCAAGCGTGGAGCCGGCGGTATCGGCCGCTCCGCCCCCTCCCGCGCTCCGACCGCAGCCGAATCGCATGCCCGCGTTCATCTCGCTCGGCGTGGGCGGATTGATGGGGGCCGGCGCTTTGGCGACGGGCATCATCGCCAAAGCGAAGTACGACGACGCCGAAGAAACGTGCGGGCCCACCTGCCGGGATGACCAGCTGTCCAGCAGCCGCACCTTCGCCCTCACGAGCACCGTGCTTACGGGAGCGGCGGTGCTCGGAGTCGGGCTCGGTGTCGTGCTGCTGCTCACCACACCGGATGAGGAGAGCGAGAGCGAGGTCGCAAGCCTCGTCCCCCGGTGGGACGTCGCCGTCACGTCGCGAGCGGCCTCAGGCCGCGCCGAGTGGAGGTTCTGATGCGCCTCCGCCACTTCTTGTCGTTCGTGGGCGGCGCGCCGCTGCTCGCCTCGTGCATCTTCCTGCTGGACTACGACAAACTGGAGGGCTCGCCGGTAGGCGCGGGCGGCGCCGGCGGAGAGGACTCGGCGGTTGGAGGCGAGCCCGCGGGCGGGGCTGCCGGCGCCGGACCCAGCTGCGGCGACTGCGACGACGGGGACCCTTGCACGATAGACACCTGCCTCGCGCTACCCGGTGAAGAGCCGGCGTGCCAGCACGCGGTAACCGAGGGTCTGAAGCTGGACGGCTTCCAAACGGTCCTCCCCGCGGAGCAGCATCTGCGCGTCTCGCTCGTCGGCAGCGGCAGGCTCTTCTACCTTTCCGCCCTCGAGATCAACGGCGACATACCGAAGGTGTCGCTGTACCGATTGGCGGACGACGGGACGGAGCTGGAGCCCTTGGCCGCAGATTTGCCCCTGGACGAGAGCCCCGTCAGCAATATTGGCCTGGCGATCGAGGAGCTTGCCGCCGGCCAGGTGGCGGTTCACGGCTTCGTTGCGGTGAAAGGCAGAAGGAGCGACGCCGCGACACGCGTCGTTCATCTAGAGAGCCGTAACGAGGTCTTGAGCAGCAACGTCATCGGTCTTTCGTATCGAGCCGACAACCCCACCGTGTTCCCGCAAGGGCTCGCTATCGGCAAGGAAATCGTCGGCGCGTGGATTCAGGAAGACGGCACCATCGCCGTGCACGAGGTGGGTGCGGCGCGCACGGCAGATCTCGGCGACGTCACGCTGCCGGCGACCACTCTCTCCTTACTGTCTACCGAAGCGCAACGTCCTGCCGTCATGTTCACGGCCCAAGCCGAAGGGGAGCCGCTCGGAACGTGGGTGGAGCCGGCCGGCGGCGAGCGCACCCAACTCCAGGAGTGCATCCCGGAGCCAGGCACGTACCTCAGCAGCTCCGTGATCCCGACGCAGCTCGACGGAGTTTGGCTGGCCAACTTTACCCGTGCGGGTGCCGACTACCTCACCAGCGGCGGCGGCACCGTCGTCTGCAGTGGCCTCACGTGTACCGCCGTGCCGGACGACTGCGAACGAAACCCCACGCCCAACGCGATCCGCAACGCCGCGGGCGCCACCGTGCACTTCGACACGGACGACGCCGGCGTCATCTACTCGGTCGTCGCCATTCCGCAGCTCGCCCCGAAGCCCGAAGGCGACGGCCTTTTGGCTAGGCTCGGTCTGGTCTTGGGCAGAGCGGATTTTAGCCAGAGCCCGGTGGAGACAGAGGACATCGGCACCCTAGAGGTGGCTAAGAACGACGCTAGTGAGAGCAACGGGTTCGCCGGACCGGATTGGCCCGCGGTCGCCATTCTCCCCGGCCGGCGTGCGGCAGTAGCCTGGATCGCCCCCAACGCCGAAGGAAACGGCACCGAGCTGCACGTCGAACGCTATAAAATGTGCGTGGGCGCGCCCTAAAACGCCGCGCTGCATCCTTGACGAGCCGCGGTGCTTCCGCCATAAGTCCGGCCCCCCGGGTCACAAGCTCTCACTTCAGAGGGCCCCGGTCTGGAGCTCTGGCCTCCGTGGAGATACGTCAATGCCTAAAATGAAGACCAATCGAGCCGCTTCCAAGCGCTTCAAAGTAAGCGGGAGCGGGCGCATTCGCCGCAGCAAGTGCGGCGCGCAGCACAACATGATTGGCAAGTCTCGCACCCGTCGCCGTCGCCTCCGCGACCAAGACATGGTCGACAAGGCCCTCGAAGGCCGCGTCAAACTCCTACTTCCCTACGGCTGATCCAGAGGAGCACCTATGTCTCGCGTAAAACGTGGTCCGAGTCCCCGTCGTCGTCACAAGCGCGTCCTCCAGCAAACCGAAGGCTTCTTCGGTGGACGCAAAAACCGCTACCGCCAAGCGTTCCACGTCCTGTGGAAGTCGTGGCAGTACGCGTACATCGGCCGCAAGCTCCGCAAGCGTGACTTCCGTCAGCTGTGGATCGCGCGCATCAACGCCGCTTGCCGCACCAACGGCACCAGCTACTCCCGCCTCATCGCGGGCCTGAAAAACGCCGGCCTGGACCTGGACCGCAAGGTGTTGGCCGACTTGGCCGTCAACGACGCAGCCGCGTTCGCGCAGCTCGCGGCGAAGGCAACCCCGAAGCCGTAAATCGGCCGGAGCCGCGCTCCTCAGCAGCTCTAACCAGAGCGGCAAGGAGCGCCGGGTCTATTGAGGGTTTAGCGGAAGCGGGCTGCGCGAAATGCAAGGCCCGTTTTCATATTTGAAACGCTGCGGTTTGTAACTCAACAAACGATCGTTTCCGCCGCCGGTCCGATTCAGAGACGCCGCTGACACAGAGCGTCTCCCGCCGAGACGTGACTGCCACAGGGCGGCACAGGCTGTGCCGCCGCCAACTACAGACTACGGCCTCGCAATACTTGCGGGGCACCCGGGTCCGGCGGTCGCTGTTCGGGGCAACATGCTCCGTTCGTGGCGGGACCTCGCCAGGCGGTCAGTGCCTCGAGTTGAGCCTCCGGCCCGTTGACGAGCGGGCTTCGCAGCCTGATGTAATAAGGGCAAAAGCTCAGCGCATCTAACGATTCGGAACAACCCCGCCGTTGATGCTGTTGACGCGAAAGGGACTCTCCGCGCCAGTCCCACCGACGCCCTAAGTGTCTGTCCCCTCCCCACCGGCCGCGGATCCAGAGCTAAAAACTGCTCCGGAGGTGGATCTCTAGAGCCTGCCGCAACGTATCTCAATTCAGACCGGTTTCAACAGATTTCATGACCCAACGGGTACCCAAGAAGACACAGCAAGGACAGCGCGGCCACGCTGCCGCCCTGCCTCGCATGCCCGGCGCGTCGCCGGGCTCCTCGCCGGACGCCGCTGCAGCGCCGGCTCCGCGCAGCCGAGTGTCGCCCACGTACCCGGCACGCAATTTGCTGAAAACTTCACCGAAACGTCCCGCTCCTGCAAAGGGGCCGTCGCCTGAGGCTCCCGCCTCGGCGCCTACCGCCGCAACTCCCAACGCGGCCCCCGCTGCCTCTAACCCCGCCGCCCCCCGAACGAAGGTCAGGCCCACCATGTCCCAGAAGAGCACGAACACGCAGTCCCATGGCGCGCAGGCCCGTCGCGAGGATGAGTACACGGAGGACTCGCCGGAGCAAACCGCCGTACGCGCGGCGCCCTCGGGGCTGAGCTCCGAAGGCCCGGAGAGCCCGGAGGAGTTTTTGGACTCAACAGGCGGGGACGCGACCGGCTTCCAGTCCGAAGCGCCGGTCCCGTCGGCAGACGCCTCCAACGACTCCATGCTGTCGCGTTACTTCCGCGACATGGCCACCCACCAGGTGATGGGGCCGGACGAAGAGCTCCGCGCCGCCCAGGCGGTGGAGCTCGCGGAGGTCGAGCACTGGACGGCGCTGCTGGCTTACGTTCCCGTCGCGGAGCGCATGCTGGACATGCTGGACGCCGGTCTCGGCACCATGAATCCGGAAGAGCGCCCGGAAATTCCGCAGGTCGCGGAGATGCGCAAGCTGGTCAAGGTCTACAAGAAGCAGCGGTCGAAGCTGCACGCGGACCAGCAACGCACCTGGGCGGAGCTCTCCGCCGGCCTCGCCCACGACGTTCGCTTGCCTGACTCCGACCGCATCTGGATGCACGGCGCTCTTCGTCTCGCGAAGGACGCCGGCCGCCTGCCGGACGAAGACACGGCAGAGGTGGAGGTCGAGAACATCCCGGAAACGCCGGCCTACAAGCGTTACCTGGACAAGGTCCGCTCGACCGACATGGCTCAGCGGCGCGTGAAGAACCGCTTCGTGAAGGCCAACCTGCGCTTGGTCGTGAGCATTGCGCGCCGCTACAACCGCGGTCGCCTCCCGCTCATCGACCTGATTCAGGAAGGCAACATCGGCCTCATGAAGGCGGTGGAGCGCTTCGACCACACCCGCGGTTACCGCTTCAGCACCTACGCCTCTTGGTGGATTCGCCACGCGATCAGCCGCGCCCTGGCGGACAAGGGTCGTGCCGTGCGCATCCCGGTCCACATGCTGGACACGTACAATCGCGTGTCGCGCGCGACGCAAACCATCATCGCGCGTACCGGCAAGGAGCCGACGATCGAGGAGCTGGAAAAGGAGACCGGCGTTCCGCGCGACAAGCTCGACAAGGTCAAGGATCTGTACGCAGACACGCCGTTCTCGCTCGACCGCCCCGTGGGTGACGAAGACGGCCGACGCTTCATCGACTTCCTAGTGGAGGAGAACTCCCTCTCCCCGTACGACTGCTTGGCGAACGCCAAGTGGGCGGAGGAAGTGCAGCGCTTGCTCGGAACCTTGACCCCCATCGAGTCGCGCATCATTCGGTGGCGCTTCGGCCTCGACAACGAGGACGAGCTCACGCTCAAGGAGATCGGCGACAAGTACAACCTGTCGCGCGAGCGCATCCGCCAGCTCCAAGAGCAAGCCATCGGCAAGATCCGCCGCCAGATGCGCGAGTTCTGAAGAGAGCCACGGAACCAAAAACCTCTCGACCGATAGTTTTTACAAAACCTGTCGATCGATAGGGAAAAGACGAGGTCGGCACGTCAGCGCGCCGGCCTCGCTTTGTTTCGTCCCTCAGATCCCCAACGTTTCAGCGGGCTTACGAACGGCCGGGAGCGACGACGCACCGTGACGTGAGCATGACGCATAGCGGCGCGAATCGCTCGCAAGAACGGTCCAGGACTGTACAACTATCCCGAGTCCTTACGGGGAGTTGTCCTGTGTCCGAGCGGTCGGCCGCGCGTGATCATTTACATTTGGTTTGGAGCGGCGCATAAGGGCGCGCGTCCCCAGCGGAAAACGCCCTACACGGGCGATTCGTCCCGCCCCAGGCCCCGGCTTTTCGAAACAAAAGCCAGGTCCTAGCCCCGGCGGGAGTGTTCCCTTACCCCGCCAAATGACCTCGACCTCGATAACCCATCGCACGCGACAGCTCCGGGCGTCGCGTGCGTGCTTGCTCGGTCTGTCTTCATGAGCCTCTTCGTCTTCCCTCGTTGGGCCAATAAAACACGACAGCTCGCCGGCTTGTTCCTGAGCACTGCGCCCATCTACGTGATTGGCCTGGTCTGGTACGGCGCTTCCCCCAAGACGACAGACGTCGGGTACCAGCCCAAACAGCCGGTCCCGTACAGCCATCAGCTCCACGCCGGGCAGATGGGCATGGACTGTCGCTACTGTCACAACACCGTGGAGCAGGCTGCGCACGCCGCCATCCCCCCCACGGCGACGTGCATGAACTGCCATAGCAAGGTGTGGACGACGAGCCCCAAGCTCGCCCCCGTCCGCGACAGCTACGCGAGCGGCCTGCCGGTCGAGTGGGTCAAGGTTCACGACCTTCCCGACTACGCGTACTTCAACCACAGCGCTCACGTGACCCGCGGCGTCGGCTGCGTCAGCTGTCACGACCGCGTGGATCAGATGGAAGAGGTGTACCAGGCGCAGCCGCTCAGCATGAGCTGGTGCTTGGACTGCCACCGTCACCCGGAGCCCAACCTGCGCCCGCCCTCCGAGGTCACGAACATGACCTGGAAGGCGCCCAACGGCGATCCCGAAGCGTACGGCGCCAAGCTCCGCGCCGAGAACCACATCAACCCGCCCACCGACTGCTCGACATGTCATCGATGAACAAGAAGCTCAGGGTTCTCGATTCCGCGAGCGGCGCCGCCGCGTCGCGCGCCGCAGACTCCGCCCCGCCCTCTTACTGGCGCAGCATGGCGGAGCTCGATCAAACGCCGGAGTTCCGCGAAGCCGTCGAGCGTGAGTTCCAGGAGCCGCTCGAGGCGCTTCCGCCGAACTCGCCCGGTCGCCGCCGCTTCATGCAGGTGATGGGCGCGTCGTTCTCGCTCGCGGGCCTCGCCGGTTGTCGCTGGCAAGAAGACAAGATCGTGCCGATGACCCGCCGCCCCGAAGGCGTGATCCCCGGCACCACCACGCGCTACGCCACGGCCATGGAGCTGAACGGCGTCGCCATCGGCCTCCACGCGACCAGCTACGACGGTCGCCCGATCAAGGTGGACGGCAACCCGCTGCATCCGGAGAGCCTGGGCGCGGCCGGTGTCTACCATCAGGGCAGCATCCTCGGCGTCTACGATCCGGATCGCAGCGATGCAGTGACGCAGAAGACGGGCAGCAAGCGCGAGATCACGACCTTCGCCGCGTTCGACAAGGCCGCGAAGGAAGAGATCAAGAGGCTGCGCGCAAACCGCGGTGAAGGCCTGCGCGTCCTCGCGGAGCGCAGCTCCTCCCCAACCCTCGCGGCGCTCAAGGATCGCTGGCTCGCGGCGTTCCCGCTCTCCAAGTGGGTCGTGTTCGAGGCGCTGGCCAGCAATGGCCGCGCCGCCGGCACCGCGCTCGCGTTCGGCAAGCCGCACCGCGTTCACTACAACTTCGCCGAAGCCCGCGTCGTTCTCAGCCTGGACGCGGACTTCATGTCGGCCGCGTTCCCGGGCGGCCTCGCCAACGCCCGCGGCTACATCAAAAATCGCGTCCCTGACCGCGGGGAGATGAACCGCTCCTACGTGATCGAGAGCGCGTTCTCCGGCACGGGCGCGACGTCGGACCACCGCCTCGCGCTGCGTTCCGAGCAGATCAAGGCCGTCGCCGCCTACCTGGACGCCGAGATCAGCGGCAAGGCGAACGCGTTGCCGGAGCAAGGCGCGGCCCAAGCCAAGCCCGCCGCCGAGTTCCTGAACGACGCCAAGGTGTCGAAGTTCTTGGCCGCGGTCGCCAAGGACCTTCTCGCCAACGTCGGTAAGAGCATCGTCGTAGCGGGTCTGCACCAGCCAGCCGAGGTTCACGCCTTGGTGGAGCGACTGAACGTGCTGCTCGGCAACGCGGGCCGCACCGTGCTCTACACGGAGGACGCGCCGGAGGCGGTCACTTCGGACGTGGACAGCCTGAAGGCGCTCACGGAAGAGATCGCCGCAGGCCGGGTGCAAACGCTGCTCGTGCTCGGCGGCAACCCCGCGTACGACGCGCCGGCAGACGTCGCATTCGGCGCCGCGATGGATAGGGTGCCGTTCAGCGTGCGGCTCGGCCTGTACGAGGACGAGACCTCGCAAGTGGCGACCTGGCACTTGCCGGCGGCGCACTACCTCGAGAGCTGGGGCGACGCCCGTGCCTACGACGGCACGATCAGCATCGTGCAGCCGCTCATCGCTCCCATCTTCGGCGGCCGCTCGGCGCTGGAGCTGGTGGCGCGCCTGCTCGGCGAAGAGCCGAAGGGTTTGGAGCTAGTGCGCGCCCAACACAAGGGCGCGCTCGGGGACGACCGCCGCTTCCGAAAAGCGATTCACGACGGCCTCGTGGATGGCTCGGCGTTCGAGCGCGTGGCTCCCAAGCTGCAAGCCATTCCTCCCGTCAAGCTGGCGGAGCGCGAAGGCAGCGCGGCCGTCGCGAACGGTCAGTTCGAAGTGCGCTTCGTGCCCTGCCCCAAGATCTACGACGGCCGCTACGCCAACAACGCGTGGCTGCAGGAGCTACCGGAGACCTTCTCCAAGCTGGCTTGGGACAACGGAGCCTTCTTCAGTGTCGCGACCGCCAAGGCGCTGAACATCACGGACGGCGACGTCCTCACCCTCACGCTGGGCGGCAAGACCGTCAAGGTCCCCGCGATCGTGGCGCCGGGCCAAGCGGACGGCTCGGTGAAGGTAGCGCTCGGCTATGGGCGCACCCACGCCGGTCGCGTCGGCGGCAAGCTCGGCACGGACGTGGAGCCGGTGGGCGGCAACGTCAACCTGATCCGCACGAGCGACGCTCCCTTCATCGCCGGTGGTCTGAGCGTGCAGAGCCACGGCCCCGGTCGACGCCTCGCCAACACCCAAGACCTCTACGCGATGGACCAGATCGGGCTCGAGGGCATCGCTCAGCGCCTGCCCGAGCTGGTCCGCGAAACCACGCTCGAGAAGTTCAAAGAAGAGCCGGACTTCGCCAAGCACGTCGTGCACCAGCCCCACGAGCTCAACCTGTGGGTCGATCCCGTGTCGTACGAGGGCCACAAGTGGGGCATGGCCATCGACCTGAACAAGTGCATCGGTTGCAGCGCTTGCGTCACGGCGTGCCAGGCCGAAAACAACATCCCGGTCGTGGGCCAAGAGAACGTGGCCATGGGCCGCGAGATGCTCTGGCTGCGCGTCGATCGCTACTACAAGGGCAACCCGAACGAGCCGGAGCTGCGCTTCCAGCCCATGCCCTGCCAGCAGTGCGAGAACGCGCCGTGCGAGCAGGTGTGCCCGGTGGGCGCGACCATGCACAGCCACGAAGGGCTGAACGACATGGTCTACAACCGCTGCATCGGTACCCGCTACTGCAGCAACAACTGCCCGTACAAGGTTCGGCGGTTCAACTACTTCAACTACAACGTGGACGTGATCGGGATCACCCCGTACACGCCGACGGACGACCCGAAGATGAAGTTGAAGAGCATGGTCTTCAACCCTGAGGTCACGGTGCGCTCTCGCGGCGTGATGGAGAAGTGCACGTTCTGCGTGCAGCGCATCCAAAACGTCAAAATCCCCGCCAAGAACGCGCACCGCGCGATTCAAGACGGCGAGATCAAGACCGCCTGCCAGGAAACCTGCCCCACGGAGGCGATCATCTTCGGCGACCTCAACGACGGCAAGAGCCGCGTCGCGGGCCTGCAGAAGCTCGACCGCTCGTACCAGCTGCTCGGCGAGTTCAACAACCGCCCGCGCGTCCAGTACCTGGCGCGCATCACGAACCCGAATCCGGAGCTCGTCTGAACATGGCCTCCGCCAGCGACTTCAATCCGTTCCAAGCCCCGCCGAAGGGCGACAACATGTTCGCGCAGATCACGGACAACGTGACGCGCATCATGGAAGCGCCCAAGCCCCCCAAGGCTTGGTACATCGCCTTCGGCATCGCCCTCACCATGCTGACCGTGTTCTTGGGCAGCATCACGTGGGCGGCGTGGACCGGTATCGGCGTGTGGGGCAACATGATGCCCGTCGCGTGGGCCTTCCCGATCGTGAACTTCGTGTTCTGGATCGGTATCGGTCACGCCGGCACCCTCATCAGCGCCGTGCTCTTTCTGTTCCGCCAGAACTGGCGCACCGCCATCAATCGCTTCGCCGAAGCGATGACCATCTTCGCGGTGATGTGCGCCGGCATCTTCCCCGGCGTCCACATCGGCCGTCCCTGGTTGCCCTACTACATGATGCCCATCCCCAATCAGATGGGGATGTGGCCGCAGTACCGCAGCCCGCTGGAGTGGGACATCTTCGCCGTTAGCACCTACGCCACGGTGTCGATCCTGTTCTGGTACATGGGGATGATCCCGGACTTTGCGACCTTCCGCGACAAGTCCACGTCGACGGCCAAGCGCGTCGCTTACGGCATCGTGGCCATGGGCTGGCGCGGCTCCTCGCGCCAGTGGCACCGCTACGAGCGCGCGTACCTGATCCTGGCGGCCCTCGCCACGCCGCTGGTGCTCTCCGTGCACTCCGTCGTTTCGTTCGACTTCGCAACCGCGCAGCTCCCCGGCTGGCACGCGACCATCTTCCCGCCCTACTTCGTCGCCGGCGCCATCTTCGGCGGTTTCGCGATGGTGGTGGTGCTCGCAGTACCGGCGCGTCAGTTCTTCGGCCTCAAGCGCATCATCACGATTCGCCACCTGGAGCTCATGAACAAAATCATGATCGCGACGGGTCTGCTCGTTGGTTACGCGTACGGGATGGAGTTCTTCATCTCCTGGTACAGCGGCAGCGAGTACGAAGGCTTCACGTTCGTGAACCGCCTGTTCGGTCCGTACGCCTGGGCGTACTGGACGATGATCGCGTGCAACGTCGTGTTCCCGCAGCTGTTCTGGTTCAAGAACGTGCGCACCAATCCGTGGGCGACCCTGCTCATCGGCATGATCGTCAACGTGGGTATGTGGTTCGAGCGCTTCGTCATCATCTGCACGACGCTGACCCGCGACTTCTTGCCCTCGAGCTGGGGCTACTACCTGCCGACGAAGTTCGACTTCATGACGTTGGGCGGCAGCTTCGGCCTGTTCTTCACGCTGTTCCTGCTCTTCTGCCGCTACCTGCCGATGGTGGCGATGTCGGAAGTGAAAGCCTTCAGTCCGGCGGGCGGCCATGCGCGCCCCCACCTCCACGGCCACCACGGCCATGACGCGCACGACGACTCGCACGCCCCCGCCCATTGACCGAGAAGACCATGAGCGACGATCACAAGCCTACGGCTGAAAATACAGCCCCCGAGCTGCACGGCATCCTCGCCGAGTACGACACGCCGGACCAACTGGTCAGCGCAGCGGAGAAGGTGCGCAAGGCAGGGTTCGAGAAGTGGGACACGTACAGCCCGTTCCCGGTCCACGGCATCGACGCGGCCATGGGCATCAAGATGACGATCCTGCCCTGGTTCACGCTGGCGGCGGGCCTCACGGGTCTCGCCACCGCCATCGTCATGCAGTGGTGGATGAACGCGTACGACTACCCGTGGCTCGTGTCCGGCAAGCCGATCTGGAGCATCCCGGCCAACGTGCCGATCATGTTCGAGCTCACGGTGCTGTTCAGCGCCATCACGACGCTGGTCGGCATGTTGATGCTCAACAACCTGCCGCACCCGTCGCACCCGCTGGACCACGTGAAGCGCTTCGCTCGCGTGACGGACGACAAGTTCTTCCTGCTCGTTCAAGCCGCCGACGGCAAGTTCGACGAAGCGGACACCCGCGCCCTCATCGACTCCACCCACCCGGTGGCGGTCGAGGACGTGCTCGAGGACCGCGTCACTCCGGACACCATGCCCAAGGCGCTGGTCTACGCGCTGGTGGTGGTGACGGCCGCTGCCGTCGTACCGCTCGCGCTAGCGGTGAAGGCTCGCCACTCCAAGACCGACAAGCCCCGCGTTCACCTGATTCAGGACATGGACTCGCAGCCCAAGTACAAGGCGCAGCGCGAGAACACCATCTTCGCGGATGGCCGCGCGGATCGTGAAGCGCTCCCCGGTACGGTGCCGGTCGGTCACTTGAACGAGGACGACCACCTGTTCCGCGGTCGCGCGGGCGACACGTGGGCCGCCACCTTCCCCGCCCAAGTGGAGCTCACGGACGAAACCATGGAGCGCGGCAAACAGCGCTACGGCATCTTCTGCGCGCCGTGCCATGGCCAAGGCGGCAACGGCGACGGCATGGTCCACCTGCGCGCGGACGCGCTCGGCGGCAGCTGGGTTCCCCCCACGAACATCAACCAGGACTACCTGCGCAACATGTCCGTCGGCGAGCTGTTCAACAGCATCACCAACGGCGTGCGCAACATGCCCGCCTACGGGCCGCAGATCGCGCCGGAAGATCGCTGGGCCATCATCTTGTACGTGCGCGCCCTGCAGCGCAGTCACCAAGGCAGCATCAACGACGTGCCCGAGTCCGAGCGCGGCAGCTTGAAGTGAGAGACGACATGGCAACCGAAAAAGGCAATAAGGACTCGGACAAGCAGCCGAAGAAGTCGGCGGGCGGCTCCGGCGGCAAGAGCGGCGGCGGTGCGAGCGTTTCGGCGCCCGAGTACGCGGCCGACAACATTCGGCTCGGCGCGGCGGGCCAGTCACTGTTCACCAAGGCGGCCGCCGTCGGCGCGCTCGGGATCGCGGCCGCGGTCGGTCTGGGTTCGGCGGCCGGCGACGACTTCAAGCGCTTCTCGCTCTCGTACGTCGCTGCGTACATGTGGGTACTGGCGCTCGCGCTCGGCGCGCTGTTTTGGGTCACGCTGCAACACCTCGTGAACGCGCACTGGAGCATCGTGCTCCGGCGGGTCGGTGAGCTCATCGCTTCGCAAGCTCCGCTCATGGCCCTGCTGGCGCTGCCGGTGGTCGTGCCGATCTTCACCGGCCATTCCTCGATCTACATTTGGTCGAACCACGAGGCCGCGGAGCACAATCACCTGCTCCATCACAAGGCCGCGTACCTCAACCCGACCTTCTTCCTGATCCGTTTCGTCGTCTACTTCGGCTTTTGGACCCTCCTCGCGCGCTACTTCCTCAAGAGCTCGCTCGCGCAGGACGTGAGCAAAGAGCCGGCCGTCATCATGGGGAAGATGCGCGCGGCCGCGGGCCCCGCGATGATCGGCTTCGCGCTGACGATGACGTTCTGCGCCATCGACCTGCTCATGTCGCTGGACCCGCTGTGGTTCAGCACCATCTTCGGCGTCTACTACTTGGCGAGCTGCATTCAGGGTAACAACGC
This sequence comes from Polyangiaceae bacterium, assembly GCA_029266615.1. Lineage (GTDB taxonomy): Bacteria > Myxococcota_A > Polyangia > Polyangiales > Polyangiaceae > PMG-095. The sequence goes on along the minus strand of JAQSWN010000002.1, from coordinate 76,840 downwards.
GTTCGTCGCCTTGACCGCGATGTGGCTGCACAAGCGCGGCGTGCTGAAGAAGAGCGTCACGACCGAGCACTTCCACGATCTCGGGAAGATGGTCTTCGCCTTCACCGTGTTCTGGGCCTACGTCGGCTTTTCCCAGTTCATGCTCATCTGGTACGCGAACATCCCGGAAGAGACCGGCTGGTTCAAGGAGCGCTTCGCTGGCGGCTGGGGCGAAGGCTGGGGCCTGCTGAGCGCCGTGCTGCTGTTCGGGCACTTCGTGATCCCGTTCTTCGGCCTCTTGTCTCGGCACATCAAGCGCCGGCGCCCGACGCTCGCCTTCTGGTGCATCTGGCAGCTGGTCATGATCTACCTCGACATGTACTGGCTGGTGATGCCGACCGGGGGCTACCACGCCCCGCCTTACGCCCTCATCGACCTCTGCTGCATGGTCGGCGTTTTGGGCGTATTCATCGCCGGCATCGCGTTCCGTGCCAAATCCCTCAACCTCATGCCTACGAATGACCCGCGGCTCGAGAAGTCGCTGGCTTTCACGAACATCTGAGCCATGGCTACCGAATCCGATAACGTCAATTCTGGTGCGCTCGGAACCCTCGTAGCCGTCGGCACGATTGCCTTCTTCGGCATCGCCTTGGTCGTCACCGCGCTCGTCCGCACAGAGATGCAGGAGGAGCTGGGGAAGAAGGAAGTCAGCGCCGACCGCGCCTACCGGGACCTGGTCGCAGACCAAACCGCGAAGCTCGCCGCGCCCGCCGCCTACGTGGATCGCGCGAGCGGCAAGGTTACCTTGCCCATCGATCGCGCCATGGAGCTCACCGTTCAAGGGTTGAAGCAGGACCCGAACAGCGCGACCCCACCGGCTCCGGCTGGTGGTGGTAGCGGCGCCGGCGGCGCTACGGCCGCTGGCGGCACTGGTGGCGTGGGCGGAGCCGGCGGCATGGGCGGAGCCGGCGGCATGGGCGGAGCCGGCGGCATGGGCGGAGCCGGCCTCAAGCCGGCCGACGAGGCCGTCCACGCAGAGCCGAAATCTTCGGGCGAAGGCCAGCCCAAAGAAGAGCCCAAGGAAAAGGGCGAGGAGAAGACGGGCGACAAGGAGAAGAAGAAGAAGGCTCCCGCTCCGAAGCCCGCGCCTGTTCCGGCCGCACCCGCACCCGCACCAACTAATGGTTAGTCGCCTCCTCCACTACGGAGCGAGGGCCCTGCTGGCCGCATCGCTCGCCTTCACCTCCGCCGCCCAGGCGGATCAGGTGCAGGCGGCCGATCGCACCGAGGAGGCACCCAAGCGCCTCAAGGGCGTTGACGTGATCGAGCACCTGGGCGAGCGCGTTCCGGAAGGCCTCGCCTTCAAGGATCAGGACGGCAAGGCTGTCACGCTGGGGGATTACCTGCACGCAGACGTGCCGGTGATCCTGACCTTCAACTATTCCAGCTGTCCCATGCTGTGCAGCTTGCAGCTGACCGGCTTCGTGGAAGGCTTGAAGAAGTTGGACTTCGCCGCGGGCAAGCAGTTCCGCATCGTGACGGTCCTACTCGACCCGAAAGAAACGGACGAAAGCGCCCGTCGCTTCCGGGCCCGCTACCTGGCGCAGTACAACCGCCCCGGGAGCGAAGGTGGCTGGACGTTCCTGACCGGCTCGGAAGCGAACGTGCAAGCGCTCGCCAAAGCCGTCGGCTTTGCCTACAGCTACAACGAAGTTCGGCAGGAATACATCCATCCTGCCGCGCTGACGCTGCTAGCGCCGGACGGCAAGGTCGCGCGCTACCTCTACGGGCTCGAGTACAAGGAGAAAACCCTCCGTCTCGGCATCGTCGAGGCCTCGGAGGGTCGCGTGGGGTCCAGCCTGGATCGCCTCGTCCTCTACTGTTTCCACTACGACTCTTCGGAAGGCCGCTACGCTCCCATCGCCGCCCGCATCATGCAGCTCGGCGGCGCGGTGAGCTTGGTCGTCCTCGCAGGATTTTTGACGATTCTCATTCGGCGCGACAAGAAGCGCGCCCTGGTCGAAAGCACAGCGCAATGACTCTTCACCTGCTCGCCCTGCTGGCCGATCCGCAGCTCCCCAAGAGCGCGCCGTCGGATTCCTTTTGGCTCCCCATCGACGCGTCGGTGACCACGCGCAACATCGACTGGGTGTGGGACTTCTTGCTTTGGATGAGCGTCCTCACGGCGCTCGCCATCGTCGTGGCGATGTTTCACTTCGCCACGAAGTACAAGGCCAAGTCGCGGGCCGCCAACGAGCACGCGGAGCCGAGCTCGGAGCACAACACGGCCCTGGAAATTGCCTGGTCCGTCGTCCCCTTGTTCGTGGTCATCGCGCTCTTCGTGTGGGGCTTCAAGGGCTTCGTGGACCTGCGCACGCCGCCCAAGGAGGCCATGGAGCTCCGAGCCAACGGCCAGAAGTGGAAGTGGACGTTCGACTACAAGTGCGCCCGAGGCGGACTGACCGACGACACGCTGCACGTACCGATCGATCGCCCGGTGCGCATGATCATCAGCTCGGTGGACGTGCTGCACGCGCTCTACATCCCATCCTTCCGCACCAAGATGGACGCGGTCCCCGGCCGCTACACGGACCTGTGGTTCCAGGCGACCAAGGCCGGCGAGTACCCCGTCTTCTGCGCCGAATACTGCGGCACCTCTCACTCGGACATGATCTCGCGCGTAGTCGTGCACGCGCCCGGTGAGTACGAGACCTGGCTGAAGGGCGCCTGCGAAAAGGCCGACTCCCTCGTCGGTCCCGAGCGCGGGAAGAAGCTCTACACCCAGCAGGGGTGCGACACGTGCCACAGCATCGACGGAACGCCGAAGATCGGGCCGACCTGGAAGGGTCTGTTCGGTAAGAACGAGGCGTTTGCCGACGGCTCCAGCCACGTCGCCGACGAAAACTACCTGCGCGAATCGATCTTGGACCCGTCGGCCAAGGTCGTGAAGGGCTTTGCTCCCTCCATGCCCACCTACAAGGGCAAGTTGAGCGACAAAGACATCGACGGCCTGATCGAATACATCAAGACCCTGAAGTAATAGGACCAGCCATGGCGTCACCCACTACGACTGCCGATGCGGCGATCCCCGAGAAAAAGGGCGCCGACGATAACTACCTGACCCACGACAAGGGCTTCGCGTCCTGGGCCTTCACTCTCGATCACAAGCGGATCGGCGTGATGTACCTCGCTTCGATTCTCACCGCCTTTGCCTTGGGCGGCTTGTTCGCTTTGCTGGTGCGCACCGAGCTCTGGTCGCCTGGCGAGACGATCATGAAGCACGACACCTACAACCAGATGTTCACGCTTCACGGCGCGATCATGGTTTTCTTGGTGATCATTCCCGGCATCCCCGCCGGCCTCGGCAACATCATCCTTCCGCTCCAGCTCGGAGCGAAGGACGTGGCGTTCCCGAAGATGAACCTGGCCAGCTACTACCTGTGGATCATCGGCTGCGTGTTCATGCTCATCTCCCTGTTCACCAACGCGGTGGACACGGGGTGGACGTTCTACGCCCCCTACAGCACGACCACGCAGACGAACGTCATCCCCGCGGCGTTCGGCGCGTTCATCCTCGGGTTTAGCTCGATTTTCACGGGTCTGAACTTCATCGTCACGATCCACAAGCTGCGGCCGCCGGGCATGACGTTCTTCCGGATGCCGCTGTACGTGTGGGCGCTTTACTCGACGGCGCTCATCCAGGTGCTGGCGACGCCGGTCATCGGCATCACCCTCGCCATGATGATGGTCGAGCGCGTTTTCGGCCTCGGCATCTTCGACCCGGCCCTCGGCGGCGACCCGGTGCTGTTCCAGCACTTCTTCTGGTTCTACTCGCACCCAGCCGTGTACATCATGATCGTCCCCGCCTTCGGCGTGGTGAGCGAGATCATCCCCGTGTTCTCGCGGAAGCGGCTGTTCGGCTACCAGTTCATCGCCATCAGCAGCTTGGCGATCGCCTTCCTGGGCTTTTTGGTCTGGGGCCACCACATGTTCACGAGCGGGCAGTCGGTGCTGGCCGGTACCATCTTCAGCGCCATCACCTTCCTCATCGCGATCCCGACCGCGATCAAGATCTTCAACTGGGTGTCGACCATGTACAAGGGTCGCATCCACTTGGACACGCCCATGCTCTATGCGCTGGCGTTCCTGTGGGTGTTCACGATCGGTGGGTTGACGGGCGTCTTCCTCGCGGTGATGGGCGTGGACATCCACTTGCACGACACGTACTTCGTGGTCGCGCACTTCCACTACGTGATGATGGGCGGCGCCATCACCGCCTTCTTGGGCGGCCTGCACTACTGGTTCCCGAAGGCGTTCGGCCGGATGTACAACGAGAAGACGGGCCGAATCGGCGCGATCATCGTGTTCGTCGGCCTGAACTTGACGTTCTTCCCGCAGTTCATCCTCGGTAGCCGCGGCATGCCCCGCCGCTACTACAACTACCTGCCGGAGTTCCAAGGCCTGCACCAGCTCTCCACCATCGGCGCTTTCATTCTCGGTATCGGCTTCTTGCTCACCGCCATCTCGCTCGGGCGCGCGCTCAAGAACGGCAAGAAGGCGCCGAATAACCCGTGGGGCGCGGTCACGTTGGAGTGGCTCACGACTTCACCGCCGCCGTACTACAACTTCCACACGCCGCCGCCGGTTACGGCTGGTCCGTACGACGGCTACGAGAACCTCGAGTACGACGAGAAGGTCGGCGGTTACGTCGCCAAGAAGGCCTGAGCCCGGACTTTACGATGTCTGAACCCAGCACCGACACTCAGGCCCCCCAGAAGGCGCCCCCTCCGCCCGGCGCCCACGGCCATGGTCACGACGACCACGGCCATGGTCACGAGGCGCACGATCCTATCCACGCCGCCAACCCGCATCTGGCCCATCACTTCGATACGCCTCAGCAGCAGTTCGACGCCGGCAAGCTCGGCATCTGGCTGTTCCTGCTGACGGAAGTGTTGTTCTTCGCGGGCTTGTTCTGCGCGTACACCGTGTACCGCGCCATGCACCCGGAAGTGTTCGTCTACGCGCACTACTTCCTGGACACGAAGATGGGCGCGCTCAACACGTGCGTGCTGCTCATCTCCAGCCTCACGGCGGCGTGGGCGGTGCGCAACGCGCAGCTGGCCGAGAAGAGCAAGCTGGTGCTCAACATCGTCATCACCATCGCGTGCGCTTGCACGTTCATGGTCGTGAAGTACGTCGAGTACTCGCACAAGATTCACGACGGCCTGCTTCCGGGCAAGCACTTCAACCCGGCCGAGCCGGTGTGGGAGCTCGCCGCTTTCCGAGACAAGCACCCGGAAGCCGCCGAGTACGCGGAGAAGCTCCACAAGCTCGACCAAAAGAAGGAGGGCGCGCCCGCGCCCGTCGCCGGCAACGAGGCTCAGAAGGTCGAAGCAGACGCCGCGCAAACGGCGATCGAGCGCCCGACCCCGGAAGAGCTGGAGCCGCTGATCGCTGCCGGCCTCGTTGGTCCTCGCTCCTTGGATCCGTCCGCGCACATCTCGCGTCCCGCGATGGCGCACGTATTCTTCGGCATCTACTTCTTCATGACGGGCCTGCACGGCTTCCACGTGCTCATCGGCATCGGCATCTGGGTGTGGATGTTGCTGAAGGCGACCAAGGGGCAGTTCGGCCCCAACTACTTCGGACCGATCGACTTCACGGCGCTCTACTGGCACTTGGTCGACTTGATCTGGATCTACCTCTTCCCCTTGCTGTACCTGATTCACTGAAGGCGAGCTTTTCATGAGCGACGACAAGCCCGCGGGCGAGAAGCCCGAAGCAGAAATGACCGGGGTCGCCAGCGACGCGCCGGTGAGCAAGCCCGCCCACGATCCGGTGGGCTCCGTGCAAACCACAGAATCTACGCCCACCAAGGCAGAAGCTTCGGACATGCAGATAGCGTCGGGGGGCAAGCCGGACGAGCCGACGAAGCGGCCCAGCGACGCGGACAGAGCCAAGACCGTCGCCGCCGCGCACACGAGCCACGACCGCGGAGCCCACGACCACGGTGACGACCATGGTCACGGCCTGGCTCACACCATGCCGGTGTGGATGCTCATCGCCGTGCTGGGTGCGCTGCTAGTGCTGACGGTCGCGACGGTGGCGGTCACGGCGGTGGATCTCGGCGCGCAAGGCAACCTCATCGTCGCGATGGTGATCGCGACCGTGAAGGCGATCTTAGTGTGCACCTTCTTCATGCACTTGCTGTGGGACAAGAAGTTCAACCTCGTCTTGTTCCTCACGTCCGTTCTCTTCCTCATCCTCTTTTTGGCGATGGCGACGACGGACCGCGGTGAGTATCAGCAGTCGGTGGACGACTACCGCGCTCAGCAGCTCGGCAAGTAAGCCTCCGAAGAACCGTTCGAGGAGCTCTTCGCCATTTGGGCGAGCAGCTCCTCGATTCGTTTTGTGGATCCGCCGACCTACGGCGCGGCGGGGCTCGCGCCCGGTGCAGGCTCCGCCAAGCGCTGAACCACCTCGGCACCGATGGTTCGAACCGCGAGCGCGAGCGTTGTCGCCAGTGTCTGGGCCACGCGCTGGGCCTCGTCTTCGGTCCCGGACTGTAGCGGCGCTTCCAGCTCCAGGCTGCGCTGCAACAACGAGCGACGCTCGTCACGAAGACCAAACGTCAGCGTGACGCGCACCTTTTCAGGGCGCTGCCGCACTTCTTCGAAGGCGGTCAGCTCCACGTCGAGGACTGGCGCGGCGCCGGCCACCACCCGCGTCAACCGCCGCTGCTCGAACAACTCGCGCTCGAGCGCACGCCTGAGGAACGCCTCCGGCACCTCTGTCCAACGCCGGTCGTCGTAGAAGCCGACCTCGGCGGCGCTGATTCGGTAAGAGATTCGCTCGTCCAAGTGGGAAGCGGAGGACACCTGACCGAGCCGGAGCTCGAACGGCTGCGGCGCCGCCTCCGAGCGCACTCCGCCGACGGACTGCGGATTGAAGTAGCGGGGGGACAGCGCGTCCGCCTTCGAGGTGAGCGCACAGCTCGCCTGCAAGGCGCAGCACAGCACTCCCCAAAGTAGCAGCCTCACGGTGCCCTCTTAACGGCGCGGCCCTTGAGCAGCATGTCCGGATCACGGTCTAGGTCGTCAGCCAGGCGTTTGATTGAGCGCGCCGCACCTCGGATCTCGCGCAGGGTAAGCTCGAGCTCCGGGCCCAGGCTGCGCGCGTTACGTGCAACTTCCCCGATCGCGTCCGCGCTGCGCTCCGCGTTTCGGAACAACCCTTGTTCGCTATCGAGGCGCGTGAGCAGCGCGTTGGTGCGCACCAGCACGCCGTTGAACTCTTGCAGGTTCTTCTCCGCCTCGCTCGAGAGCTGGGCGGCGTTGATGGCTTTGAGCTGCGCGTTGAGCTCGCGCAAGGCGTCATTGGCGTGGGAGAGCGTTTCCGCGCCACGCTCCGGCAATTTCCCGGCCTGGATCTGCTCGGCCACCATGCGCACTTGCGCCACGGCTCGGGCCGCGTCGTCCGCGATTTCCGGGAAGCGATTGGCGGTTCTTGTCACGGAATCCTCGAGGTTCTTCATGGTCGAGGACGCAGTGGGGATGTAGTTGGGCGGCGGTTTGAAGGGCAACGGCACAACGGGGTTGCTGGCGGAATCGAAGAAATCGATGAGCAGGAACTTGACGCCGGTGATGCCGGTCTGGGCAAGCTGAACGCGCATATCAGGGTGCAGCAAGGTCCCTCCCTCCTTCACCGCGAGGCGAAGCTTTCCTACTTGCTCGACGCTGAGCTGGCTCGTTACTTGGACGTGGCGTAAATTTTCCGCGATGTCGATCTGAGCGACGCGCCCCACCGTGACGCCTCGAAACTTCACCGGCGAGCCCAACTCCAGCCCCTGCACGGACTCGTCGAAGAAGCTCACGAACTCCACCGTCGTTTGGCTCAGCGCTTTGGCGCCGAGGAGCAGCAGCGCGCCGAGGGCGACGGCCACCCCGGTGATGACGAACAAGCCCAGCTTCCAACGGTTAGTTCCTACTGCCACTGAGTTATGCTCGTTTCACGGTTGAAGAAGCGGCGCACGCGCGGGTCGTCGCTTTCGCGACGCAGCCGCTCGGGCTCGCCGCGGGCGATGATGCTGCGACTCTCTCGGTCGAGCATGATGCAGGTCTTTCCGACCTTGAAGATGCTCTCGAGCTCGTGCGTCACCATGACGACGGTCAGCCCGAGGTTGCGATTCAAGGCTAAAATCAGCTCGTCTAGCTCCACCGCGCTCACCGGGTCGAGCCCTGCCGACGGCTCGTCCAAGAAGATGAGGCTCGGCTCGAACGCCATCGCACGCGCGATGGCCGCGCGCTTGCGCATGCCGCCGGACAGCTCGGCGGGCAGCTTGTCTTCTGCACCCTCCAGACCGACGAGGGCCAGCTTCGCCCGTACGATGGCCTGCACCGCCTCGACCGGCAGGTGCGTCCACTCCTGCAGCGCGAAGGCGACATTTTCGCCGACGGTCATGGATCCGAAGAGCGCCCCCGACTGGAACATCACTCCGTAGCGCGGCGCGTTACCTTCGAGTCGCGGGGTTCGACCGGCGACCACGATGCGTCCCGCCATCGCCGTATCCAGACCGATCAGGTGGCGGAGCAGCGTGGACTTGCCGCAGCCGCTGCCACCCAGGATGATGAAGACGTCGCCGCGCGCTACCTCGAAGCTGGCGTCCTCCAAGAGCACGGTTTCTCCGTGGCCCATACGCAAGCCTTCCACGGAGATGAGCGCGCGCTTCATAGGCCGAACGCTCCGAGCACCACCGTGAACACGGCGTCCAGCACGATCAGCGCGAACAAGATGGAGACGACGGCGCTCGTCGTTCGGCGCCCCACGCCCTCGGCGCCGCCCGAAGTAGCGAGGCCCTGCTGACAAGAAATGAGCGCGATTGTTCCGCAAAAGACCATACCTTTGACCACCCCCGACGCGACGTCGCTCGCTTTGACTGCGCTCTGCAGCTGGATCATGAACGTGGTCGGACCGATGTCGAGGGTGAGCATGGCCACGAGCGCGCCGCCCACGATGCCGATTGCGTCCGCCATGAGCACCAGGATGGGGGCGACCAAGATCAGCCCCAGCATCCGCGGAATGACGAGGAAAGGCAGCGGCAGGAAGCCGAGCGTACGAAGCGCGTCCACTTCCTCCGACACTTTCATGGTGCCGAGCTCGGCCGCGAAGGCCGCGCCGGAACGCCCGCAGATGATGATGGCCATCATGAGTGGGCCGAGCTCACGCGTCATCGACACGCCGACCAGGTCGGCGACGTAGATATTGGCGCCAAACTGCTTGAGCTGTGCTGAGCTCTGGTAGGCCATGACGAAGCCCATCAAGAAATTGATGAGCAGAACGATGGGGGCGGCGTCCGCCCCGGCGCGCTCCATGGTCAAAGTCACGTCGCGCAAGTTCAGCCGCTTGGGGTGTCGAATCACGTGAGCGGTCGAGGCGGCAAGCTGGCCGATGAAGTCCAGCATCTGCCGGACCTCGGCGATGACGCCCAGTGTCGCGTTGCCGACTTGCTCCACCGCGTTCAGCGGCTGGCGTCGAGCGCGCTTCTGCCGCGTTTTCGTGCGACCTCCGTAGAGGTCCACGATGCGTCGCACTTCCCCGCTACCACCCACGAACTCGCAGGTGGTGCCGCGGGCCAAGAGCTCGCTCCGCAGCTGGGTCAAGAGGGCCATGCAGGCGCCGTCGATTATCGAAACCGACGACAGGTCGAGCTCGACGGCGCGCACGCCCTCCGAGTCGTCCGCGAGGGTCTCGATGATGCGCTTCCAAAGCGCGGCCGCGTCATCGATGGCGATAGTGCCGCCGAGCTGAACGCGCAAAACCCCGCCCGCCTCCGCGCTCTGCCACGAAAACCGCTGCAGCATGCCGGCGACGAGGCTCAGCCGCTCGTTGAACGCCACCGAGGGGCGGTCCACCGCGTCGCTCTCTTTCACGGACGCCGCGACCTTCGGGCGCTGCTGCGACAAGGCCGTAGTCGCGCTCCGCCGCACTCGAGACGATTAGTCACAGGGCCGGCCAGGTGCACGCGAACGGCCGCCGCCAAGTTCGTGACAATCACCATGCGCGCAACCATTTCGACACTGCCAAGTGCAGCTCGCGTGCCATGGTGAGGCGAGCATGCCGACCGAGCCAGGAGCTGAGGAGCAACTTCCGTGGCGTCCGGTTGGAGAAGCCGCGCCGCTACTAATCGTTCTCAATGTCGGGTCCGGTAAATCGCAAACGTCCGAGGTGCGGAGCACGCTCGAAGCGATTCTGGTCCGGGCCCAACGCCCTTTCACGGTGCACGAGGTGAGCGACGCTGCGGACCTCGCGCGCATCGCGGCGGCGGTCGTGGAGGAGGCGCGCGCAAACAATGGCGTCGTCGTCGCGGCGGGTGGAGACGGCACCATCAACACCGTGGCCCAGGCGACGCTCGGTAGCGGCTGCACCTTCGGGGTGCTGCCGCTCGGCACGTTCAACTATTTCAGCCGCGCGCATGGCATTTCTTCCGACCTCGAAGAGGCTTGTCGCATCTTGCTCGGTAACCGTGCCTTTCAGGTCCAGGTTGGGCTCGTCAACGACCGCGTGTTCTTGGTGAACGGGAGCATCGGCCTCTACCCCCGTCTGCTCGAAGAGCGGGAGGACGCGAAGAGCCGGCTGGGTCGGAGCCGGGTGGTCGCGTTCTTCGCTGCGATCAAGACGATCTTTACCGCCCACCTGCGGCTGCGCTTGGAGATCGAATCCAGGCAAGGCCGCCGTCACGTCGTGACGCCCACGCTGTTCGTAGGCAACAACCGGCTGCAGCTCGAGCGCGTTGGTATCTCGGGGCGCGCGCTGGACGAGCACCGGCTCACCGCCGTCACCCTCGCCCCAGTGAGCACCTTGGGAATGTTGAGGCTCGTGCTGCGCGCTGCCCTGGGGCGCCTAGGCGAAGCCGACCAGATCGAGAGCTTCGACTTCGAGCGTCTGATCGTACGAGCTCGCTTCGGAGCGCGTCGCTTCAAAGTCGCGACGGACGGCGAGGTCGAATGGCTACGATCTCCGCTCACGTTCCGCGTCGCGCCGGGCGCGCTCTGGCTCATTCGTCCCAGTGAACGGAGGGAGGATCCCGGTTGACGGTCCTATTGCACGTCTCGGATCCCCATTTCGGCGCCGAGGTCCCGCACGTGGTCGAAGCTCTGGAGGGCCTGGCGCGAGAGCTCCGACCGGACTTGCTCGTGCTGAGCGGAGACGTGACTCAGCGCGCCCGCAGAGCTGAATTCGCTGCGGCGCGAGAGTTCCTCGCGCGCCTCTCGGTGCCGCAGGTGCTGACGATCCCCGGCAATCACGACATTCCCCTCTTCAACGTGGCCGCGCGCGCGGCTGCGCCCTACGCGGGCTTTCAGCGCGTATTCGGGCCGGAGCTCGAGCCGAGCTTCCACGCCGCGGATTGTCTGGTTCTGGGCGTCAAGACCACGCGGCGCTACCGACACGTCGACGGCGAGATTTCGGACGAACAACGCGAACGAGTCGCGGCCCGTCTACGCGAGGCTTCCAGCGCGCAGCTGCGAATCGTGGTCCTGCACCAACCGGTCGCGGTCCCGCGCGAGACGGAGCAGAAGAACGTCGTCCACGGTCACGCGGCGGCGGTGCAAAGCTGGGCGGAGGCGGGCGCGGACGTGCTCTTGGCCGGCCACATCCACCTGCCGTTCATGCTACCGCTCCACGAGTCTCGACCGCTGCCTCGACCGCTGTGGGCCATCAACGCCGGCACCGCCGTCTCGTCCCGAGTGAGGTACGACGCCGGAAACTCGGTCAACGTGCTCCGCACCGCAGAACCACCGTCGGCGGGGCGCGCCACCGTCGAGCATTGGACCTACCGCGAGCCCCAGCGAGCCTTCCTGCGCTCTGCACGGCTCGAGCTCGGTGAGTCAGGGTAACGTGGCGAAGCCGCAGCGAGCCGCAACGTTTGGCGCGAGCCACAGCGCCGCGAGCCGTCGCCCGAGCGCGAGCTCCAGTCGAGCCTCGGGAGCCCGTTCCGGCTGGGCCAGCGCTTCGTTCAGCCGCCGCTCGTAGCCAGCGCGGTCATGGCTCGCGCACGCTTCTTGGGCGCCGCGCAGCATGCGGTCGAAGTCGAATTCAATCCGCGCGCGTCCGTCGGCCGCGTAGTAAGCCGCGCGCCGCTCGGCGTCCGCGCGCAGCTGCGCCTCCTGCTCGGCTCGCGCGCTGTCGGCGCTGGCCGCCGCCGTAAGCCGACGGAGCTCGATGAAACCGCGCCCCATCAGCAAGTAGCCACGCTCGAGCAGCGACCGAATGCGCCGATCGCTCGAGTCGCGTTGGTAGAGCGCCTCCAGCTCCACGAGCTGGGCGGACAGCGCCGCATAGGCGAGCGTCGGGTCCGTAGCGGTCGCCAGCGTGCGCGCGTTCCACTGCGCGCGGAGGACGTCGTTTTCGAGCACGGCGTCTCGAACGCAGCCGGCGAGTAAGCCCGCGGTGAGCAACAGCGCTGCGCGCTTCACGACCCGGAGAGCGCTCCCGCTAGACGGCACGCCACGGTGGCGCGTACGAACGGATCGCGATCACCCAAGCGGGGGGCGAGCCGCTGATTCTTGCCCAAGCTCGCGAGCGTGAGCGCGGCCCGCAGGCGGCGGGCAGAGCGGGCGTGGGAAAGCTCCTGCTCCACTCTCGAAACGCCGCGCACCGAGCCGAGCCGAGCGAGCGCGTAACTCGCCTCGAGCCCGTAGTCGCTCTTGTCCTCCGCGAGCTTCTCCAGCTGCGCGCGCGCTTTGGGGCCGGCGCCGGGCAGCTCCGCCAGGCGCGCGAGCACGAGTGGCGTAACGCTCGGCGATGGGCTCTTCGCCGCCTTCTCCAGCGCTTCCTTCACGCTGAGCTCGCTCAGCGGCGCGGCGGAGAGCGCCAAGCGCCGCTCGTCGTCGCTGCCGTCCGCGATCGCGCGCGCCAGCACCGCGACCGCGGCCGCGCGTGATTCACGCGAGTCCAGCAGCAGCGACGCCGCCGAGACGGACACCAAGCCCGGGCGGCTCAGGGCACGCAGAAGCTCTCGCTCACCGCCGGCGCGGTAGCTGCGCGCCTCCGACCACGCGTCCAGAACCGCGAGCTGCTCTTGCTCGTCCCCCGCGCTGAACAGATCCGCCAAGCCGAGCACCGCCGCTTCGCTACCGATGCGGCCGACGGCCTGCGCGGCACGAGCGCGGTTGGAAGGGCTGGGGTCCAACCGCGCGGCTTCCACGAGCTCTGGCAATTGGCTGGAGAGCGGCGCGCGCAACGCCGCTTCGAACGCGGCGCGACGCACCCGCTCGTCCGGATCCGTGAAGTAGCGGCGACGCAGCTCGGCTTGAGTCGGGGACAAGGTTGCCCGCGCGGCGAGCGCCCGGTAGGCCCCGCTGTCGGCGTCACGGTAGCGTGACACCAGGTCGCCGGCGTCGCGCTTGCCGGCCTCGAAGAGGAGCAGCGTCGCGACCGCGGCCGCTTCGTCGCCGCGCCCCGCACGCTCGTCCAAGCTGGCCCGGACCTGGGGCAAGCACGGACGAAACAGGGCGAGTTGCTCGGCGCCCTCACGCCCTTGGGCGCCGGCGATCTCGCGCTCCGCGACCGCACGGGCGAGCTCTTTGAGCCGGGCCTCGTCGAACCCGCCGCTCTGCTCGGCCTTGGCGATCTCTTGCTGCAGCTCCGGGAGGGTGCCGTTCAGGGCCGCGCGCACTTCGGGCCGCGCGCCGCCACACGAGACCGACAGAACCGTGCCCGCCAGCATCCATGCCCATGACAAGCCACGCCTGACACGCATGGCGGTCACGTTACACGAAAGCCGGCAGGCTCGTCAGTTAACGGCGCTGGCTTCGGCCGCAGCGCCTTCGCGCTGTGCCGACTTCGCCACCGAGTCCCGCCGCGCGCGGGCGGCGGCAACGAAGCTCGAAAAGAGCGGGTGCGCGGCCATCGGCCGGCTCTTGAACTCTGGGTGAAACTGGCAGCCCAAAAAGTGAGGATGGTTGGGCAGCTCCACGATCTCCACCAGCCGGTTGTCCGGGCTCGTTCCGCTGAGGAGCAGGCCCTTTTCGGTCAGCTGGTCCCGGTAGTCGTTGTTCACTTCGAACCGGTGACGATGGCGCTCGGAGATCTCGTCCTTTTTGTAGATCTCCAGCGCGCGGCTACCAGGCTTGAGCACACACGGGTAGGCACCGAGGCGCATGGTGCCGCCCTTGTCCTTCACGCCTCGCTGATCCGGCATCAAGTCGATCAGCGGCTCGGGGCAGTCTTTCTGGAACTCCGTGCTGCTCGCTTGCTTCAGGCCGCACACGTTGCGCGCGAACTCGATGACCGCGAGCTGCATGCCCAGGCAGATGCCGAAGAACGGCACGCCATTCTCGCGTGCGTAGCGGATGGCCGCGATCTTGCCCTCCACCCCGCGGTCCCCGAAGCCGCCCGGCACCAAAATGCCGTCCAGTCCTGCGAGCACCGCGATGCCGCCGCGCTCGATCTGCTCCGAATCGATGTACTCGAGCTGCACGGCGAGATCACCCGCGAGTCCGCCGTGCACGAGCGACTCGTGCAGCGACTTGTAGCTGTCCTTGAGGTGGACGTACTTGCCGACGACGCCGATCTTGACGCTGCCGTTGGCGGGCTTCTTGAAAGTATCCACCGTGCGCTTCCAGGCGGAGAGCTCCGGCTGGCGCGACCAAATGTTGAGTCGCTCGGCGATCTGCCCGTCCAGCCCTTCGGCGTGGAGCACGAGCGGGAGCTCGTAAATGCACCCGACGTCCACCGCGCAGATGACACTGTCGACGGCGACGTTCGAGAAGAGCGCGATCTTCTCCTTCAGCCCGCGCGCGATGGGACGGTCGCAACGGCAGATGAGGATGTCGGGCTGAATGCCGATCTCGCGCATCTCGCGTACGGAGTGCTGCGTCGGCTTCGTCTTCAGCTCGCCTGCGGTCGGAATATGCGGCACGAGCGTGACGTGCACGCTGAGTGCATTCTCCGCGCCCGCTTCCAGCTTGAGCTGACGGATCGCTTCCAAGAAGGGCAAGGACTCGATGTCGCCGACGGTGCCGCCGACCTCGATGATGGCCATGTCCGCGCCGTCCGTCGCTTCACGAATGCGCGCTTTGATTTCGTCGGTGATGTGAGGAATCACCTGCACGGTCGCGCCCAGGTATTCACCGCGCCGCTCCTTCGTGATGACGGCCTCGTAAATACGGCCTGTCGTCACGTTGGCTTGACGGGTTAGACGGCACGCGGTGAAGCGCTCGTAGTGACCGAGATCGAGGTCCGTTTCGGCCCCGTCATCCGTCACGAACACCTCACCGTGCTGATACGGCGACATCGTTCCGGGGTCGACGTTGATGTACGGGTCGAGCTTCATGTGCGTGACACGCAGCCCGCGCGCTTCCATCAATGCGCCGATCGACGCGGACGTGAGTCCCTTGCCGATCGAGGAGACGACACCGCCGGTCACCAACACGAACTTGGTTCGCCGACTCACTGGAGGATCTCCATGTCGGGCCCCCACGTATCACGCCCAACCCTGGCGTGCACCCCTTCCGCACATCTACGCGCGCTCTCTCGCAAATCTGGCTCGCGAAAATTCGCGATCGGTCGCCACGGAATCAAAACGAGCCGACGAGCCCCAGGCCCACGCCGTTGCGGCCGAAGTCGAGCGGCACCGCTCGTAAGGTCGGCCCTGCGGCTTTTTGCGGCGCGGCACGACGGGTCGAAGTTTTCAGAAACAAACCTTCGCCGACGACCGCGAGCCCGCCGACTTGGACGACGCCGTCCAAAATCGTGACGAGCGCGCCGAACACGAGCGGGAACACGCTGCAGTCGGGGTCGCTCGTCGGGCAGCCGGTTTTGCCGAGCGCGATCCACGGTCCCGCGATGGGAATGCGTAGGTCCTTGATGCCTCGGTGATCGGCTTCGTCCACCAAGAAGGACGCGCCGAGCGCGAGGCCGTACGACACCACCGTCGTGGTCGCGCCTGCGACGATGGTCGTCGTGCGAGCGCCGGGCGGAGGCAGGTCCGCCGCGGGGGGCGCGGGACGAAACTCGGGAATCGGCTCCTCGGCGCGGGCGGAGGCGGCAAAGGTGGCCAGCAACGAGGCGAGCCCAAAAGCGACGAAGGAGCGGAATCGCACGGGCCCGCTCTACCTTTCTACCTTTCGGGATGCCAGCTTTTTGCCCCGTGCCGCCGGACCGGAATAACTGAGACGGAGGTCCCACTTGGAGAACGCCCTGCTCGAGCGCCTACTGGCGAAGCTGCCATTCCAGCGGGCGCCCCGTTTCGTCGCGCTTTTCGTGCTGACCGGTATGGCCTGCTGGGGCGAGCCGGGGGCCAAGAGCGCCGCCAGCCCGGCGGAGCTGCCGGTCCTCGCGCCGGGGACGACGACCAACGAGCCGGATCCAGTTCCGGAGCCCGCCGCCCCCCCGACGCCCCTCCCGCCCGAGAAACGCGCGGCCCCTCCGACCACGCCGGCCTTTATCCCCCGGCCGTCTCCGAGCCCGGCCTCGTTGAGCACACGCGTGGGGCCGAAGCTGGAGGCCCTTTCAGCGTGGGTACAAAAACGCAAAGGGGAGCTCGGCTTCGCTTTACGCGACCTGGGAAGCGGCCGCGAGGTGCTCGCCGACGGCGCCGCCAAGGCGCTGAACCCTGCCTCGAATCAGAAGCTGCTGACGGCCGCGGTCGCGCTCTCCGAGCTCGGCACGGACTTTCGCTACCACGTCGGAGTGCTCGGCAAGATCGACAACGGTGTCGCGCCGCGACTGGTGCTGCGTGGAGATGGCGACCCCACCTTCACGTACGAGGAGCTGCGAGGCTTCGGCGAGCGCCTCGTCGCGCTCGGCCTCAAGCAGGTCGCGGGCGATGTGCTGGTCGACCAAAGCGCGTTCGACGAGCACTACACGCCTCCAGGTTTCGAGCAGCAGCCGAACGAATGGGCCGCGTTCCGCGCGCCGGTGAGCGCCGTCTCGCTCGATCGCAACTCGACGACGCTCCACGTGTTTCCGACGGATGCGGGCGAGCTCGCGCGCGTCGAGTTCGAGCCGCCCGGCTACGTCACCGTTCAGGGCGAGGTGCGCACTGAGCGCGGCAAGAAGCGCGACCACGTGGGACTTACGATGAAGCCGCGCGGGCTCCTGCTCGGAGCGCAGGTGAGCGGCGGCGTGCCAGAGGGCAACACGGCTCTTCACATCACGCGCCGCATCGACAACCCGGAAATTTATGCGGCGGTCGTGTTCAAGCATGTCCTACAAAACCTGGGCGTCGAAGTGCGCGGCGACGCGAGGCGCGGCGGCGAGGACGAAATCGGCGAGCTCGTGGGGCGTGACTCGGTGACGCTGTCACAACTGGTGCAGCAGCTCGGCAAGGCGAGCGACAATTTCTACGCGGAAACGTTGCTCAAGACGCTCGGGGCCGTGAAGCGCGGCAAGCCGGGCACCGCCGAGAACGGCGCCCAAGTCACCTTCGACTGGCTACGGCTGCGGCAGCTCCACGAAGATGGGCTCAAAGTCGGTAACGGCTCCGGCTTGTATGACGCAAACCGGGTCAGCGCGCGCACCTTCACGCGCGTTCTGGAAATGGCCTACCTCGACCCGGCCATCTCGCGTGCGTTTCAAGAGCAGCTCGCGGTGGGCGGTCTGGACGGCACGTTGCGCTCGCGCTTCTACGCGCTCAAAAACCGACGCAGCGTGCACGCGAAGACGGGCACGTTGAATAAGGTCACGTCCCTCAGTGGCTACGTTTTCGGACCCCAGCAGGAGACGGGCGTCGCCTTCTCCATCCTCGTCACCGGCACTGCGGATCACGCTGGCGCGCGGCAGCGGATGGACGCGCTGGTGCTGGAGATCTCGGACGCGTTGTGGGCGCCGAAGAGCGCTGGCATCGCGCTCGCGCGACGCTGACGCTCCTAACGGAAAGGTGAAACCTCAGCGGCGTTCGTTGCTCGCGACGATGCCCGCGGAGTACCGTGCCGGCGCCGTATGACACACTTCTCTGCTTCTTCGAGGCTCTTGTTGACGTTCGCCCTCATCGCGCCGGGGTTCGGCTGCGAGGAGCAAGCCGCAGAAAAAAGCGCGGGGGCGCCTCAACCGAGCGCGCCCACCGCGGTCGCGGCTCCTGCTCCGCCGCCGAGCGCCGAGCCGCCCCCCAAGCTCCGCGACGATTGCCCGAAGGGGTCTAGCGGCGTCGGGACTTCCGAGAAGCCGTGCTTGGCGAGCGGCGACGCCCGGATGATGGAAGTGAAGTACACCGGCAAGACTACGGACGAAGGTCCGAAGTTCAGCATCGTGAACAAGTCGGACAGTCAAATCTTGTTCGGCTCCCTCGTCGCGTACTTCTACGACAAAGCCGGCAAGCAGCTCGAGGTGACGGCGGGCGACAAGAAGCGCCCCAATCAGCCGTGCTCGGGGAACATCTTCGCGGGGGCCGTGAAGCCGGGGGAAAAGATCTTCATGTTCTTCTCGTGCGTGAAGAAGGCTCACGTGCCGGAAGGCACCGCTACCATCGAAGCCGAGGTGAAGACGGTGGGCTTCGCGGACGAAGCGGGCAAGAAGAACGAGTTCTACTGGTCCAACCCGGACCTGGTCCCCGACCAGCGCCCGAAGGGCGGCAGCGCCGCCAAGACGAAGAAGTAGCCGAGGGCTAAGCGCAGGCCTTGGCCTGCTGCATCCCCGCTTCGGTGAGCCGCCAGGCATAGCCGCCCGGAACTCCGAACACGCGCTGCAGCAGCCCCGAGGCCTCCAGCTCGCGGTGCGCATCCGTTACGGACCCTGCGTCGAAGCACCACCCGCTGCGCTCGGGAGAGCCGGCGGCGGCATAGCGGTCGGCGATCGTAGACAATAGTTTACGTGCTGGTTCGCTCACGGAGCCCAGCATAGGGTCGCGATCGTACGGAGATCTAGAAACGAACGTGTTGGTTCCGCGCGTCGCGAATCGCCGCGAGGCTTGCGTTCGGGCGCGCTCTTCCCTCACCCCACCTTGTGGGTTGATGTGGAGGTAGACTTCACCAAGCGTTACGGCTCCGCTCCCTTCGCCTGCGCGCGTTTTTCGTAGCGCTCGCCCCAGTCCGCCAAGGGACCGAGAGCCACGTTGAGCGAGGCGCCCAGGCGCGTGAGCGAATACTCGACACGGGGGGGGACCTCGGGAAATGCATTACGGCTCACGAGCCCGTCCGCCGTGAGCTCGCGCAGCTGCTGGATGAGCATCTTCTCGCTGATGCCGGGCACGAGCCGCTTCAGCTCTCCGAAGCGCCGCGGCGCCGCCTGCATCTCCCACAAGATGACGGCCTTCCATTTTCCGCCAATGACGGCGAACGCGGGACCGATGCCGCAGACTCGGGGGCGCCTCTTGGCCATTTACGGCTTTACATACCATTGGGTGGGTACCCTACGAAATAGTCGGTACTTGGCGAATGGAGCGTGGCGCCGCAGATCAGCTCCCACAGGAGGCCTGCAAATGGGTCGAACGACAGTCAGTGTGATTGGCCTGGGCGCGATGGGCATGACCATCGCCGAGTTGTTCTCGAAGAGTGGCGCCCGCGTGACCGTGTACAACCGCAGCGCCGGGAAGGCGGCCCCGCTTCTCGACAAAGGCGCCGCGCTCGCGCCGGACTTGGCGACCGCCTTCGCGGCGAGCGACACCGTCGTCATGTGCGTGTCCAACGACGCTGCCGTAAAGGAGCTCTTGGCTGCGCCGGGCGTCGCCGCGGCCGCCGCGGCGCGAACCCTGATCCAGCTCACCACCATCAGCGCCGAGACTGCGCGGGGAGGCGCGGCGTGGGCGCGGGAGCACGGAGCTCGGTACCTAGCGGGGGCGATTCAAGCCGCGCCGGGCCAGATGGGCCAGGCCGATACGCCGATCCTCATTTCGGGGGACGAGCAGGCGTGGGCCGCTCAGCGCGCGCGTCTTTCGACGCTGGGAGGCGGGCTCGTCTACCTCGGCGCCGAGCCCGGCGCGGCCGCGACGATGGACCTCGCGACGCTGTCTTGGGTCTACGGCGGCATGCTCGGCTTCTTACAAGGCGCTCTCATCGCGCAGTCGGAGGGGGTGGACGTGGCCCGCTACGGCTCGATCGTGCGGGAAATATCGCCGTCGTTTGGAGCATTTTTCCAGCACGAGGGCGGGGTGATTGCGGCGGGTGATTTCGCCATCAGCCAGAGCCCGCTGCGTATTTCCGTGGACGCGACCGAGCGCCTCTTGCAGACCGCGCGGCGCGCAGGCCTTTCCACCGAGCTACCGGAGCTCACCGCGAGCCTCTTTCAGCGAGCTCTGCAGCAGAACCTCGGCGACCAAGAGGTCGCGGCATTGATCAAGGTCATGGTCCCGGATGCGCTCAGGGCGTCTGCCGCGAGTAAGGGCGCGCCTGCTTGACCCGTAGGCGCCGCTCCGGCCCGTAGATCTTGAACTCGAGATCCAAAGCGAGCTGGCTCGAAGGCACCCCGTAGAGCGGCGCGAAGTGCGCTTGGACGAGGTCGGCGGCGTCGGAGAGCGCGGCCACCTCGGCGTCGCGGAGCAGCGGCTCGTGCGGCGAAAGAGAAGAGAAGCTCTGACGAAGCACCTGCACGGAGTTTGCAGGGCCCGGCACGATCGCGAACACCTCCGGTACGGCGCCGCTCTCGGGATTGGCGACCTCTACCTCTCCGAACTGCACGTTGACATAGTGTCCCTCCGCGCCGGGCTGCAGCAGGTTGCGAGTGATGAGCACACCGTTGGCGGCTTCGTCGTCGATGGCGGAGTTGACGGCGACCGCCATTTGCACCGCTCGCTGGTCCACGTTCCAAAATTGGCGTTCTTCGAAGGCGCGCCAAAGCCAGACCGAGGCCCACACCTCGCGAATCCGAAACGAGGCGCGCTTGTCACCCTCGGCCCTCGCGGAGACGGACTCGTACAGCCCCGCGCCGCTGAAACCAGGCAAATCTTCGGCATTGGTGCTGGAGCGCAGCCGCACCTGCCCGTCGGCGAACAGCTCCCGCACCCGCGCGTCCAGCGCAGCCGCGAACGTTTCCTCCACCTCGCCGTGGCCGACCAGGTACTTGAGCGCGTCCAAGCACGCTTCGCGGAGCGCGCTCTCGGTCGTGACCTCGTCGTCCGAAAGCAGCGCTTCGAGCAAGTCGATGAACGAGGTCCCTTCCGCGTCGGTGCAGCGCTCCTGAGCGCGATCGCACCGCGCCGCATCTCGGCCCTCCACCTCGCAGTCGGCCCGGGCCGCTTCGCACAGAGTGGCGGTGACGCGGTTGCTGGCCATGTACGTGGCATAGGCCGAGAAGGGAACCGCGAAGCCCCGCGGCGCTAGGTCGCCCAGCAGCTGGTGCAGCTCCGCCAAGTTGGCCGCCTTAACCCCGACCCTCCGCGCGTCTGCGAAGCTCAGCTCGTCGAACGTTGGCAAGCCCTCGAACGCCAGATCGGCCTCTGGCACCAGCCGCGGGCGCGACCGGGAGCTCCAGTAGTGCTCGGCTTCCTCGATGCTCGACTCCTGCAAAGAGAAGCCGCCTTCACTCACCTCGAACCGCACGAGCTTGCCGAGCAGCGGCGCGATGCGTGCGTCGCTGGCGGCGCCCTTCAGGGCCAAGTTCGGTGTGCCGCGGGCCCGGGCGGCCAAGTTCACGTGCGCGAGCGGGGTCTGCAGCTCCTCCGTGATGGTGCCGCCGACGAGCGGCAAGTCGTTGGGGAGCCGCGACAATACCAGTATATCGTGCGACGAAAGCACGGCGTGGCTGAGCTCGTTCGGACCGAGCAGGGTCAGCGTGCCGTACGCGACGCCGGGGTTCAGCACCTGCTGCGTGACGCCCGCGAACAGCTCGACGTGGTCGCTCCACGACGCGTCTTGCTGAGCGAAGCGCGCTCGTGCATCAACGAGGGCTGCCTCCTGGGCGCTGCCAGCAGGCACGTAGGTAAGGCGCCGCGCGTCCCCCTCGAGCGCGAGCCACGGCAGACGTTCCTCCAGCAAGCGATGCGCGCGCAGCACCAGTGCCGGCGAGAGGTCATCGCTCGGAAAGAACGAAAGCGCGAGCGGCGACGAACGTTCGTCGCGACTCGATGCGCCGCCATACGTGAGCTCGGGGTAGTAAACGAGCGTGCCTGCCAGCGCGGCTCGACCCTCCCCCTGATACGTGCGTCGGGCGAACTCCTCACGCGTGGCGGCCGCGCCGAGCACGGTGCGCACGAAATCGAAGTGGAGCGGGTACCGCCGTGTGTTCTGCAGGTAGACTCGAGGCTCGCCGTCGAGCCCCGCAATGTAGAACTTGACGGAGTAGGCCGTCCCCAGCTCCGTTCGGCTCTCGGCGGCCAGGCTCAAGAACGCGTCCTCGCTGGACGCACCGCTCAGGTAATGGTCGGTTTGCTCGAACGGCGCGAGCCGCGCGAGCAAGACCTGCATGTGCCCGGCGGGCTCGGGCACGGAGGCGGTCTCGAAGCCGTAGCCCGGGACTTTGACCGTCACCGCCGTCTCTCCTTGCCGACGCCGCACGGAAAATCCGCCCCGCTCGCAGGTAACGACGTCGGCCGGCGCCTGTGGGCAACTGAAGGCGGTAGCTCCTCCGTCCTCGTACGCCAGCACGGCGCGGAACGCTTCCCGCGCTTCGCCCTGCTCGTCGACCACCGCGACGACCAGCTCCGGGGGCGGCTCCGGGTCCGAGCCACAGCTGGTTGCTACACTCAACATCAGCGCCGCTAGCTCGCGCTTCATGGTGTGCAGCGAATGGTGGCGGAGGCGCCTTCCGCGTCCACGTGGTGAGTGACGCTCGCGATGGCCAGGATCTCTTCGTCCACTCGCACTGCCTGCGGCGAGCGAAGCCCGAACGGGTTCGGGCTCGGCAGCGACAACACTTCCGACTTCGGCGTGAGGTTGTCGCCACCTAGCACCACGAACTTGAGCTGGTTGTCGGGGAAGCAGCCGGCGCAGATGTAGATGACCGAGCCCTGGGACCAGAACAAGCCGACGTCTTCGCCCATGTCCACCCAATGCGGGTCCACGTTCTCCTGGTCGTCGACCGGCGCCTGCAGAGCGTGCGACGGCCCGACCCGCTTTCCCGCGGCGCCGATTTTGCCCACGTGAACGGTGCGGGTCATCTTCTCGTCGTAGTTGCCAGTTTGCTCGGTCCACGCGACCAGCAGCTCTTCGCCGCGGGAAAGCGAGCTGGTCGCGCCGAAGCCGTCGCCGAGCTTGACGGGCTCACCCTGGCGCGCGCCGCTCGTGTCCAGCCAGACGTAGTAATTCCCCTGCATGTTCGAGGCAAAATCCACTTGCGAGTACAAGAGGACGAGTCCGCCCGCGTGGGGGACGAGCTCCTGAGTCTGCAAGTTGCCGGTGCTCTCGAGCACGGTCTCGACGTCCCCGATGGGCTTGCCGTCGGCCCCGACCTGCACGAGCTGGATCGTGCTGCCCCCGGAACCGCCAGCGCTCTGGCGGGTCCACGCCACCGCGTAGCCCTCGCCCGCCGCCGTCATGACCGGGAAGTTCTTCTGTCCCGCGCCAGAGGTCAGCGGGGCTTGCGGCACGGTCACCTCGCCCGCCGCCTCGACGCTGGCGAGCACCAGCTGCGAGTCGTTTCCAGACGACGTCTGCGACCAGAGCATCGTGAGCTGCTCGCCCTGCTGCGCGGAAGTCAGCTGGCCGAGGTATGTCTGGGCTTCGACCGGCAACTCGCGAGCGCTGCCGAGCGCTCCGTCGAAGCCGAGCGACGACCACGTCGGCTTCATGCCGATTGAGCTGGCCGGCATGGTGCCCTGCAGACGCGTCACGTAGGCGCTGCTCGCGTTCAAGTGCAGACTGCCACCGACCCAAGGGTTGAGGCCGAGCAGCGCCATCGGCCGTGTCACCTCACAGTCGTAGGCGATGTCGGCGGGTCGCTCGAGCAGCGGTGGACCCTCAGGCTCGCCGGAGCCGCCTGCGCCGGAACCGCCTGCGCCGGAGCCGCCCGGGCCGGAACCGCCCGCGCCGCCCACCGAGCTGCCGCTGGAACCAGCCGCGCTCGTCCCCGCCGCAGAGGAGCCCGCCCGCCCGGCTTGGTTGCCGCCCTCGCCGCCCTCGTCACTCCCGCCGCAGCCAGCCCAAATCAAAGTGGCCAGGGCGACCAATCCGCACGTCCTTGCTCGGTCCATTCCCGACCTACAGCAATTGCCAGACCGTGGCGGTTCTCTATGATTTCAGTGAGTTACGCAGAGCGAGACTGTTCCAAGCTGTTCCACGTTGACCCGCGATGCCCGTGAACATGGCACAGGCGCGAGACGGGCGTCGCCGCCCTATAGCTTGATGGTCTTCCAGTCCCCGGAGCGGAACTTCCACACCATCACCGCGGTGAGGAGCACGACATAGACCAACGCTGCGCTCCAAATGCCGACCAAGCCGAAGCCCATGGTGATGCCGAGCAGCCACGCCAGCGGCACCAAGCAGCCGAAGTGCAGGATGAGCTCGATGATCATCACGAAGCGAGTGTTGCCCGCGCCGAACAACGCCTGCGTCAAGATCATGCCTACTGCGATGAGCGGAGTCGCTAGGCCCATCATGCGCATCGGCATCTGAGCGGCTTGGAACACGGCGGGGCTCTTGGTCACCAAGTGCAGGATCGGGTCGGTGAGGATCACGCCCTCGAGGAGGCCGACAACGCCGAAGATGACCAAGCCGAGCTTGACCGACGTCCAACCGAACTCTTCGGCGTCTTTGGTCTTGCCGGCTCCGAGAGACTGGCTCACGAGCGTGGCCGTCGACGTGCCAAAGGCCAAGCAAGCCGTAAAAGTCAGCTTCAAAACGCCGACGATGACAGTGGTGGCCGCGCCGTTGACGGCTTCCCGCTTGCCGCCGGGGCAGTCACCTGTCTCCACCAAGTGCGTGTGCATCATCGCGTCCAGCCGGCTCACGATCATCGCGAACAGCATGAAGCCGCTCATGACCGCGATCGTGGCGATGGCGCTCGGCACCGAAAGCCGCAGGATTTTGCCGAGCAGCTCCCGAGAGAAGCCCCTGAGCCGAAACGGCTGGAAACGAGTGCGGTAGTGGTCCAGGGCCGCCCACCCGACCATCACGAACAAGCCGACCCAAGACGAAACCGCGCCCGCGAGCCCGGCGCCAGCCATGCCCATTGCCGGCGCGCCGAGCTTGCCGAAGATGAAGATGACGCACAGGACCACGTTGACCACGTTCATCACCACGCTGGCGATCATGTGAACGTGGGTCTTGCCGATGCCGTCGAAGAACGCTTTGAAGGAGAACGTGACGGCCATGCTGGTGATGCCCAGCAAGCGCCAGTTGAGGTAACCGGTGCCGACCTCCCGCACCTCGGGCGAGCGCACCAAGACGCCGAGCACGTGCGGTATCGTCAGGTAGCCGAGCAGCGTGAACACGACGCCGGCCGCGAGCGAGAACATCCACGAATTGGCCAGCACGGTGCCGGCCTCCAGGGGCTTCCCCTCCGCCGCGCGCCGCGCGCCGAGCGCCTGCGTTCCCACCGAGATGGCGCTGAGCGAGCCACCGAACATCCACAAGAGGAGCAGGCACGGCAGGAGGGCGGCCTGGGCGTAGGAGGAGCCGGGGCAGCCGAGCGCCGCGAAGAAGATGATATCGACTTCGTTGACCGCGCTTTGCGCCAGCATGGCCAGCACGGTGGGCAGTGCCAGCTTGAGGACGATGCGGGGCTTGGAGCCCGAAAGGTCGAGGGGGGCGGCAGACGTGCTGGGGGGAAGAGCCACGGACCCGGGGGTTGTAGGGACTCCGGGCCCCTGCCTGCAAGTGACTTCTCGGATTACGCCTGGGAGAGCCGGGTCTTATTGGGACAGTGCCAGCTTTTGTCCGCGCATTTCGCCGAGCAGCGTCTTGGCGTCGGGTGAGGTCGGGTCGTCCTTCATGACGCCTTCGACGAGGGCAACCGCGCGCTCCTTGTGCCCGGTCGCGCGTTCGAGGCGCGCGAGTGACAGGCGGGCCTCCGAGGTGGGGTCGAGCAGCGCCCAACGCCGGGCGGCTTTGACGGCTTCGCCCCACTCGCCCATTTGCTCGGCGCGGGCGACGAGCGCTTTCTGGACGCCCGCATCGTTGGGCGTCTTCTTGGCGGCCCGCTTGAGCATCGCGAGCGCGCGCAGCTTGCCGCCTTTTTCCCACAGCGCGTCGGCCTTCTCGATGACGGAGGATTCCGAGGACGTCGGCGCGCCCTTGATTTCGACCTCCGGCTCTTCCTCGTCGAGGTCGATGGTGCGCGTCGCGACGACGGCGGCCTCGTCTTCGCTCGGCGGCGCGTCGGCGGCTTCGACCTCACCCTCGTCGTCGCTCTCGGCCGCCCCGTTGGCCGCGAACGCTGGCTCGGCCGGGATGGGCGGCGCGGCGGGAGCCACGACCGGCTCGCTCGGCTCGGTGCCAATGACGACCGTCGCCGCGACCGGCGCGGGGGGAGCGCGATGAGCGAGCGCGTCCGCGCGGAGCTTCACCACGTGTTCGTAGGCGGTCTTGACCGACGCGACGGTTTTGATGCCGGCCGGAGTCTTGGCGAGCGCCGCGCCACCGACCCCCAGTACCAGCACGGACATGCCCGCGACGAGCGTGTTGGCGAGCCCACGACGACGAGTCGCGGGCGCAGAGCGGACGACGCGCTCGCTCAGGATGGCGTCGAGCGCGTCGCACAGCTCGAGCGCAGATTGCGGGCGCTGGCTCGGCTCCACGCTGAGCATCCGGCGGAGCAGCGCGTCGAGCGACTTGGGGATGCCGGCTTCCGGGCGCCGCTCGCTCGGGGGGAGCGGATGGATGCGGAGCTTGAGGTCGATCAGCTCGACCAAGTTCTTGGCTACGTGGGGCTGGTAGCCGGTGACCAGCTCGTAGAGTACGGCGCCGAGCGCGTAGATGTCGCTACGCGCGTCCGAGGTGCCGCTCTGGGCCTGCTCGGGCGCCATGTACTCGGGCGTGCCGACGACGTGGAGCGCCTCGCCGTCCCCGCTGCTCTGCGGCTCCACCGCCAAACCAAAGTCGAACAGCTTGACGACGCCATGCGCGGTCAAAAGCAAGTTGCCCGGCTTGACGTCGCGGTGCAGCACCCCCGCTCCGTGGGCGGCCGCAAGAGCGCGCGCCGCTTGAAGAGCGATGCCCACCGCTTCCCGGTACGGAAGCTCGCCGTCTTTGGCCAGCTTCCGCTCCAGCGACTCACCGACCAGGTACTCCATCGCGTAATAAGGACGGCCATCTTGCGCGACCCCGAAGTCGAACACCTTGATCAGGTTTTCGTGAGAGATGCCGGCAATGCTGCGCGCTTCCGCGCGAAAGCGATCTACGGCGCTGCCGCCGAGCTTGTCCGGATCCATCACCTTGAGCGCGACCGTGCGCGAAAGGTCCAGGTGCATCGCCTGGTAGACGACGCCCATCGACCCGCGCCCGAGCTCGCTCAGCAGCTTGTACGGCGTACCCGCGAGCAGGGACGGATCGGCTGGCTCCGCGACGGGCGGCTCGGGCGACGCCGGGATCGGAAGCGGGCGCGCTTCGGCCGCGCGGTACTCGGCGACGAGACGCGCGAACTCCGCGCGAGAGCGCGCAGGCTCGGCCGGGTAAAGGCGGCGCATGAGCTGCGACACGCGGCCGCGCACGCTGCGGTCGCCGTCGGCCATGCTCGGCGCGCGTTGCAGCAGCCGGCCCAGGTCCGAAACCGCTTTGCCGGCGCCTTCGTAGCGGTCGGAGATGGCAGTCGCGGTGAGCTTCAGGATGATTTGGTCGAGCTCCGGGGGCGCGCCGATGAGCTGCGCGAGCGGAGTGGGGTTGCGCTTGCCGGCGCCGACGAGCGCCATGTGCTGCGACGATTCGCCGATGAGGAAGCGACGCCCGGCGACCAGCTCCCAGAGCATGATGCCGAAGGCATAGAGATCCGAGGGCGCGCCACCGGGCGTGTTGTTGGCGACCTCGGGCGCGACGTAGCCCGGCTTCGCGAACACGATGCCGGCCACGGTGTGGCAACGACGGTTTTCGGCGCGCGCGGTGCCGAAGTCGATCAGCTTGAGCTCACCGCCGTAGCCGACCATCACGTTTTGCGGGCTCAGGTCGCGGTGCACGATTTCGAGCGGCTTGCCCTCGGCGTCGGTGCGCTCGTGCACGTGGTGCAGCGCTTCGCCGAGCATGATGCCGAGCGCGACCGCTTCCGGCCAGCTGATGCGCACGCCGAGCTGCGACGCGCGGCTCCGCACGTCGCTCAAGTTCCGGCCCTCGACGTGCTCCACGACGACGAACGGCTTGCCTTCGCTGTCGCTCGTCGCCTCCAGGATTTGCGCGACCCCGGGGTGATGGAGCTGGGCCTGGATTCGCGCCTCGTCGAGGAAGCGCGCCAAAAAGGAGCGGTCCGTCTCGTGCTCGCGACGGATGATCTTCACGACCACGGGCCGCTCGGCGCCTTCGATGCCGCCAGAGGAGGCGAGCAGCACCTCCCCCATGCCGCCGCGCGCGAGGCGCTTGAGCAGCGTGTAGCGCTCGAACCGACGGGGCAGCGGAGGCTCCGCAGCCTGCGCGGGCGCCGTCTCGGCTTGGCGTTCCGAGGCACTATTTTCCAGCGATTCCGTCGGGTTAGCGAGCGACTCCATGGCCTGCATGTACCCGATGGTGCCTATGTCGCACCATGTAGGCAAAGAAAACGGCGAACCGACCAAGGGAATGGGATCCCGGGACTGCCGGTTCTCGCTCCGGCCTGATAGGCTCCGCCTCGCCAGCCGCGATCCATGGGTGACGTCTCGTGCTCCGTCAGCAGCTCCGGGCTGCGTTTGCTACTCCGCCTCGTGTCGGTGGTGGCCGCGCTCGTCGTGCTCTGCGTCACGCAGGAGGCTTCAGCGGCGATGGTCGCGGTCGGCATGTGTAGCGAGCGCGCGGAGACCATCGAAGCGCCCCCCATCTTTCGCGCCGTGGGCGACGACGGCTCCATCAGCGCGCTCCCCTGTCGAGGGCCGCTCGACGCGTTGACGGAGGGTGGCTCGCCTTTGGCGCCAGAGCGCATCGTCGTGTGGGAGCGGCCCGAGCGAGTGCTCGGCTTCGGTAGCTTGTTGGTCACGCAGACGGAGTCGGCGCGCGCGCCCATCTCGGCCGCGAGCCGTGCGCTCGTGAGTCCCGGCTTCGTAGACACGTTGTTCCGCCCGCCGCGAGGCTGAAGGCGCGGGCGCGCCAGCGCCTACGGCAACGTCACCATCATTCGTTCAATCAGCGGGCGCCGCGGTGTCTTCACGGGCGCGCGCTGCTGTCACTGTTTTCGAGTCTGTCACTTACAAAACCAATAACGGAGAGAGTCATGAACAAAGGAACCGCGATTGTCGGGTTCTTTATCAGCTTCCTCGCGGGCATGTTCCTCATGTGGGGCATGGACAAGCGAGCAGGCGATGCGGACATCAGCGCCGAAGGTTCGGCGACCGCAGCGGGAGCAATCCCGGATCAGAGCGCAGCCAGCGTGCCGGTTTCGTCGAAGGACCCGCAGTGGGGCAAGCCCAACGCGCCCGTCACCATCGTCGAGATCAGCGACTTCCAATGCCCCTTCTGCAGCCGCGTCGGTCCGACGCTCAAGCAGATCAAGGAAAAGTACGGTCCGGACAAGGTCCGCATCGTTTGGAAGCACAACCCGCTCCCCTTCCACAAGCAAGCGCGCCCCGCGCACGAAGCCGCCGCGACCGTCATGGGTCTGGCCGGTAGCGAAGCGTTCTGGAAGTTCCACGACAGCGCCTTCGCCAACCAGCAAGGCCTGACCGACGAGAACTTCGAGAAGTGGGCCAAGGACGCGGGCGTAGACGTCGCCAAGTTCAAGGCCGCGTACAGCGCCAAGAAGTTCGCCTCCAAGGTGGACGACGACATGGCCGTGTCGAAGAAGATCGGCGCGACCGGTACGCCGGCGTTCCGCATCAACGGCGTCACGCTCAGCGGCGCGCAGCCCGTGGACAAGTTCACGGAAGTGATCGACGCGCAGCTGGCCGAGGCGAAGAAGCTCGTCGCGAGCGGCACCAAGCCGAGCGACGTGTACGTCACGCTCACGAACAAGAACCAGGCTGCCAAGCCGGCCGACGCCGCGAAGAAGCCCGCGGGCGACGACGAGGAAGAGGACAAGAGCGTCTGGCGCGTGCTCGTGCAAGACGACGACCCCATCAAGGGCCCGAAGGACGCGATCGTCACGATGATCGTGTTCTCGGAGTTCCAGTGCCCGTTCTGCAAGCGCGTGGAAGACACGCTCAAGCAGGTCGCCGCCGCGTACCCGAACGACCTGCGCATCGTTTGGAAGGACAACCCCCTGCCCTTCCACCCGCGCGCCAAGCCGGCCGCCACGCTCGGTCGCCTCGTCTACAAGCAGAAGGGCGACAAGGGCTTCTGGGAAGTGCACGACGCGATGTTCGAGTCGCAGCCCAAGCTGGAAGACGACGACCTGAAGGGCATCGCCGAGAAGGCGGGCGTGAAGTGGGAAGAGGTCAAGTCGGCCATCGACACCAACAAGTTCGGCGACAAGCTCGACGCGAGCGTGGACCTGGCGAACGACGTCCAGGCGCGCGGCACCCCGCACTTCTTCATCAACGGCGTGCGCCTCAGCGGCGCCCAGCCGCTGGACGCCTTCAAGAAGGCGATCGACGAGCAGCTCGTCAAAGCCAAGGCCATCGTCGCCAAGGGCGTGCCCCGCGCGAAGGTGTACGACGAGCTGATGAAGGACGCGAAGGGTCCGCCGCCGCCGGAGAAGAAGGAAATCGCGGCTCCCGACGCGCAGACGCCGATCAAGGGCAACAAGGCCGCCAAGGTCACGATCCAGATCTTCTCGGAGTTCCAGTGCCCCTTCTGCAAGCGCGTCGAGCCCACGCTCGCCGAGCTGGAGAAAGAGTACGGCGACAAGATCCGGTTCGCGTGGCGCCACATGCCGCTGGCGTTCCACGCTGACGCCCCGCTCGCGAGCCAGGCCGCGCAAGAAGCGTTCGCCCAGAAGGGCAACACCGCGTTCTGGAAGTTCCACGACAAGCTGTTCGAGGCACAAGGCTCGGGCGAGGACGCGATCAAGCGCCCCGCGCTCGAGAAGATTGCCCAAGATCTCGGCTTGAACATGGACAAGTTCAAGGCCGCGCTGGACTCGAACGCCCACAAGGCCAAGGTCGATGCGGACGCCAAGATCGGCAACGACGCCGGGATCAACGGAACGCCTGCGTTCGTGATCAACGGCTACTACCTGAGCGGCGCCCAACCGGCGGCGGCGTTCAAGAAGCTCATCAACCGCGCGCTCAAAGAAGCGGGCAACTGATGGCAGGAGGAGCGCAAGCACGCTTCGGGGCGCCGTCTGGCGTCGCGGGCGCGCTCGCGCTCCTGTGCGTCCTTGGCTCGGTCGCTTGCGAGCGGCCGGGCCAAGCCGGCGCCAAATCCGGACAGATCGACGTCACGTCACCGGGCGGCCCCATTTGGCCAGGCTTCGGGGACGAGCCGGAGCCGAAGCTCACGGACGCGGACGTCGACAAGGTCTCCGTGAAGGTTCCCCGAGCGCCCGCCGTGTCGGCGCAAAATCCTGCCAAAGGTCCCGCGAACGCGAAGGTGACCGTGCAGGTCTTCAGTGATTTCGAGTGCCCCTTTTGCGTGCGCGCCGCCCCCGCGCTGGCCGACGTAGAGGAGCGCTTCGATGGACGCATTCGCGTCGTGTGGCGTAACTACCCGCTGCCGATGCACTCTCGCGCCCGCCCCGCCGCCCGCGCGGCGCTTTCTGCTTTTGCCCAAGGCGGCAACCCCGCTTTCTGGAAATTCCACGACTGGCTCTTCTCCCCCCAAGCCGACCTCAGCGACGCAGGCCTTCAAAAAGCCGCCACCAAGCTCTCGCTGGATCCGACCAAGGTCGCGCAAGCCGTCACCTCGACGCAGTGGGACGCGGCCATCGACGCAGACGTCGCAGCCGGCGACGCCGCCGGGGTGGAGGGCACTCCCGCCGTCTTCATCAACGACTACTACCTGATGGGCGCGCGCTTCGAGTCCGAGTACGCCATCGTGATCGAGCGCGCGCTTCGCGAAGCCCCCTAGCTACTGACCGGGTTAGGCCAACGAACCCGGTCACGCGCCGGCACGAACTCTCTCGCGTCACTGGTTCACCTTGTTCGACGGAGACCGAGACCGAGACCGAGATTCGCAGGAGTTCGGGAGATCGGGAGTTGTGCGAGGGAGAGATTCTGGGTTCGCGCCGGCGCGGCTCAGTTCTCGAAGGTGCGAACTACTTTCTCGAAGGCGGTCGGGTCCGCGTAGACGTGGGCGCGCTCGCCCAGCTCCGAGAACGGGTCACCACGCGCGCGCTGAGCGCGATACCTGGTGCTCGCGTCAAGAAGCCCTGTAAATTCAGAATCTCGTCCCGCCGAGCGGGAACCAGCGACGGCACAGGGTTCGTGCCGCCGCGAGACCGCTTTCGTTGGCCCCCAGGTAATTACAGAGTCTGCTTCAGCCACTTCTGGAGCGGCTGAAGAAACGTGCGCTTCCAGGCGGAGCCGAAGTACGGGTCCGCCTCGCCGAGCTCCGGGTTGTGGTCGATGGTGATGTCGTCCGCGCCCTCGAAGAGCTCCGCCGTGTCGAACATGGCCGGACCGAAGCCGGTGCCCTCCACGAAGAGGAGGACGTCGCCATGGAACTCGCCAACGTTGTCGTAGTGGCTGTCGTCACGTCCGGCGAGGCCGCATGCGAGATCGCGCAGCGCGGGTAGTGAGCCGTAGTTGTCGAAGAGGGGACCTACCAGCTGCAGGCGCGCTTCGTTCGTGTACACGAACTGCTGGGTGCCGAAATCGCCGATGTTGCGGATGAAGCTAGAGGTGGGGGCGAGAGCTCCGGGCGGAGGGGGCGCACTGAAAACGAAGAACATCGACTGCCGGTTGGTCGTTCCGGGTGGGAAGAACGGGAATGGGGAAAGGCCTGCGGGATCGGACTTGGCGAGCTGGAGAACGCCGCCCAGGACCGCGGTGCTCGGGTCGAACAAGGCGCCGCCAGCGAGCGCGCCTTCGAGGTTGGTGCAGATGGGGTCGTTGTGCGCGGCGATCGCCGCGTCCTGATTGTAAAAGGTGCCTTCGTAGAGGAAGACGCCAGCGAACTCGCCCGGCGCGCGGTTGACGGTGGCAAGAGCCGCGTTGGCGCCCGCGGAGAACCCGCCGATCACGGGCTTGCCACGCGGGCGGTCGGACTTCACGAGCTCGAGCGCGAACAAGGCGTCTTCCGAGTAGGTGTCGAAGTCCCAGCCCGCCATCGCGCTACAGTCGGTCCCTGACTCGCACGCGCCTACGGGCAGGCCGGTGCGTCGCTGGTCGACGAGCCACACGTCGTACCCGGCTTTGGCGAGCTCGCCCGCGGCGGACTTTTGGTAGTCGCCCGCTTCACTGATCTCGTAGAACGCGCCCGGAAGCGAGAAGGGGCTCAGGAGCAGCAACGCTCCTTTGCTAGCGCCGTGCTTCTTGCTCACGTGGGTGATGGAGAAGCGGTTGAGCGATTCTCCGTCCACCTCCACCCGGTACTCGACGCGCTCGAGAGAGCAGTGAGGCTGGGTGACGTTGGTAGACAGAATGTCATAGGCCGGAAATGAGCTAAACGCCCACGCTGCGAACAAAGCGCCGTGAAGTCCCATGGCGACCACCTTACGAAGTTTGGACGCTCGCTGACTTTAGTTATTTGGTTAGCGTCGAAACAACCCGCATACCTTCATCTACTCACGCTTACACAGAAGGGTGATGAACGGCGGCGCTCCTTGCTAGGCTCGCGGCCATGAAGGTCGTCATCTGGCTCGAGAGCCCGATTCGAGCGTTCGATTTGAGCTCGTCTCAACTTGAGGCACTCCGGAGTGAATATCCACAACACGACTTCGTCGTCGCGGAGAGCCGCGACGCGTTTTTAGCGCTGATTCCGAGCGCGGAAGCGGCGCTCGTGTGGCGGTTTGCAGCGGAGTGGTACCCGCGCGCACCCCTGCTTCGCCTGGTGGCGACACCGTCAGCTGGACGTGAATTGGTGGACATGGATCCACAGCGCCGCGTGCGCGTCAGCCATGGCAGCTTTCACGGCAAGATCATGGCGGAGTCGCTCCTCGCGATGATGCTCTTTCATTCGCGCCGCCTCGATCTGTGCCTCTCTCAGCAGCAACAGCGGCTTTGGGATCGGGACGCGTTCGGAAGGACGCGGCGTCTCGCGGGTCAGAGCGCGCTGATAGTCGGCTACGGGCCGCTCGGGAGACAATGCGCTCGGCTACTCAAAGCGGTCGGAATGAGCGTCACCGGCGTCAAACGTAGCCCTGCGGGCGATCCGGCTCCCGCCGACGCGGTTCACCCCGTCTCGGAGCTGCGTCGGCTTTTGCCCCAGGCCGATCACGTCGTGCTCACGCTACCGAGCGATACGGGCACCGATCACCTCATCGACGAAGCCGCGCTCCGCCTGCTGAAACCGAGCGCGAGCTTGTACAACCTTGGGCGAGGCAACGCGGTCGATGAAGCGGCGCTGGTGCGAGCGCTCGGGGCGGGCCAACTCGGGCACGCCTTCTTGGACGTGTTCCACGTCGAGCCTTTGCCGGCCGACTCACCGCTCTGGGACGTGCCGAACCTGCACGTCATGCCGCACGCCTCGGCGATCAGCTCCGAATACCTGAACCTGTGGCTCGAGGAGCTCGCTCCCGAGCTTCGTTGAGACACGAACGGCTACGCGGGGCGAGCGGGCTCGAAAGCTCGCTGCCCCGCGTGGGCCGCGCCGGACTAGCTCAAGGCTGGGCCACCGGCGTGAACTCGAACTGTTCCCACGACGTGGTGCCACCGCCGCAGTCGGCGTTGATGGCGCGCAGGTGGGCGGTGTCCGTCTTCACGTAGCGCTGCGCGTCGTCGACGTCGCTCACGGCGCGGAAGCTCTGCTTCGGCACCGCCACGCCGCAGGGCGCGTTGTCGAAGATGCCCGCCTCGAGGTAGGAGGCGTCGGCCACCAGCTCGTCTGGGTTGGCACCCAAGGTCGTGATCCGAACGAACGAGCCGTTCTCGGCGCGCAGCTTGAACTGCGTGCCGACCTGGTCCACGAGCTCGAACATGCTGGCGTTCTCCAGGAGCGGAGCGTTCCAGTCCAGGAAGTTACCGACCTCGTTCAGCGTGATGTAGTTGTCGTTGCGGTTGGCGCGGATGGTCACGAGCGCCGTTCCGCACTCGCCGCCAATAACGCTGTTTTCGTGGACGCACAGGCCGCCCATGCAGACGTCGGTCGTGCACGCGTTGTCGTCGCTCGCGCAAGCCGTGGTCTCCGGCGCGTCGGCGAACACGCACTGACCGGCGTTGCACGTCTGCTCGGTGCACGGGTTATCGTCGTCGCAGTCGACGTCCGCCTTGCAACCGGGCACGACGGGGAGCAGCTGGAACTTCTCCCAGGCGCCGGCGTTGTTCGGGTCGCATGACGGTCTCGTCGCTTCGAGGAACTCGTTCGCTTCGGCCGTCAACGCGCGGAGGTCGTCATCGTCCCCATACGCGAAGAGGCCGACGAACGGGGTGGTGCAGTCCGGAGCGCCGAACACCATCGCCGCGGCCACGTCTGCGTTCGCAAACAGGCGTTCGTTGGCGCCGATGCCGACGTACAGGCCCGTCTCCATGTCCTTGAGTTTGAACTGGAGCTTCGTGCCGTTCAAAAACTCCTGCTGAAAGATGGCTGCCCCGGACGCCGCTGCCGTAGACCTCAAGATGCCGTCGGCCGGGTTGACGAACACGTGCTGATTTGCCTGCGGCCGATTCACGCGAATGATCACGAGGTCGCTGCCCACGCACACGCCGGTGTCTTCGCCGCACGAGCCCTGACTGCAGACGTCGTCCGTGCAGGGGTTGTTGTCGTCCGGGCAGTCCGCGCTGTTCGGCGTCGTGACGCACTGGCCAGCCGTGCAAGCAACGTCCAGGCACGCGTTTTCGTTCACGCAGTCGGCTGCGGTCTGGCATTCCGGCTCCGGGCCGGTGCCGGCGGTGCCGCCGCTCGCGGTGCCGCCGCTCCCCGGGTCCGTGCCACCGGTCGCGGTTCCGCCGTTCGCGGCTCCGCCCGCTCCGCCGTTCGCGGTTCCGCCCGCTCCGCTCGTACCGCCGCCACCACCGCCCATCATGCCGTCGCCGCAAGTGATGAAGACGTCTTGGATCGACCACCAGTTCGTAGAGCTGATGTCCTTGAGCGTGATGAGTAGGTAGCGACCTTCAGCCTGGTAGGGCAGGTCCACCTTCTGGGTCCCCACGACGCCAGTTACGCCGGCCACGGTCGCAGCGCTCTGGTGAGCGAGCGGGGGTGTCGGAAAGACGCACGTCGAGCTTGCCGGCGTAGTCGCTCGCGCCCCAGCGAATCGAAACGTCGTCGACCGTGAGCGTTCGGCCGAAGTCCACCTGCAACCAATCGCCGACGGTCATGGGTCGCCCCGTCGAGAAGCGGCTCTGATTGCGATCCGCATCGCGATCGATGGCATTGGAGGGCGGATCCGTCGAGACGAGCGCCGACGCGGTCCACCCCGTTCCTTCACAGACCATGGCTTCGGTCGGCGCGCCTCCGCTGCCGCCCATGCCGCCCGCTCCGCCGCCCGCGGCCGCGCCCCCCGCTCCGCCGCTTCCGCCACTTCCACCGCCTCCCGTTGCCGTCCCCGCCGCCCCCGCCGTGCCGAAAGTGCCGCCGATACCAACCGTGCTGCCGCCTTGGTTGAACGTGCCGCCCGTCGTGGACGAGCCGCCCGCCGCGGTTCCTGCGGCTGACGAGCCGCCGCTGTCGGAGCCACTCGCTCCGGATCCCGAGGATCCCGCACCGGAGCCACCCGCGTTGGTGCCGGCATTACCGAGGGGTGGGTCCGCGGGGTCCGATCCTGAGCACGCGGCGAGCGCGCCGCTCAGCGCGAGCGTAGCGAGGCGGGGCAAAGTCAAACGTAGCATTCGAGGGGGCTCCTTTGAGGGAACGCCGCGCGCTTCGCACACGCGTAGCGAAGACACGGCGGCTCAATGCGGTGGTGTCTGGCGGATGTCCTCCATGTTGCGAAAAGCCGCGTCGTAGCGGGGCCGCGCGCCGATTCGTGCGAGCTGCACACACATCACCCCGAGGAGTGATATGACCGAATGTGTCTCCCGAAGACGCGCGCACAACCGCGCAAGCTCTTGGAGCACACGCAAAGCGTCATGACGCGACGGGGCGGGGGCCCTATCGCTTACGAGTTCGCACCGCGGCGATCGCGTCGTCCAGCTCGTTGGAGGTGCGCAGGCAAGGATAACAATCGTCCTTCTTGCGCGCGCCGCAGCCGGTTTTGTCCTGGAGCGGGACGAGCTCGAACAAGGCTCGCTCGTCCGAGCTCTTCTTCACTTCGCCGAGAAGGGCACGCTTTTCGTCGCAGCCGGCGGAGTACCGGAGCTTGATGGTGGCGCGCAGCCCCGGCGTCGCTACCTTCTCGAACGCGGGCGCTTGAAGGAACGTCTCCGCGCGTGATTGCACCCACGGCCTCACGTTGGGCGTGGTGACCAAATCGTACGCAATGTCCGCGCCGCGTGAGCCCATCGCGCCCTCGAGCAGGGCGAACGCCGCGTCGCTGCTCGCCTTGACCTGCGCGGTCTGGAAGACGAGGGACGCGAGTTGAGCGTTGTTTTGAAACGACGAATCGATAGAGAGGGCGCGCCCCACGGCCGCCACCGCGCCCGGGTAGTTCTTCTTCGCCGCCAAATCCCGCGCCATCTCCACGGCAATGTTCGGATCTTTGGGGTACTTGTCGAGCAGCGCGTCGTACGCCTTGGGACCGCCCGCCTTCGCCTCCGTGAGCTCGTCGGGGCGGGCGAACGGCCCTTCCTTGGCGGGCGTTGGGGGTGCGTCGGCGCTGGTCGCGGGTGACCCGGTCGTGGCCGCCGTCGGTCCCGTTTCGGCGTCCCCTCCCGACGACCCCGCCACCACGACGATGAGTAGCAGCAGCAAAACGACCGCGGCCGCGCCACCGAACAACAGCCGCGAAGGCACGTTCTTGGCCGCGTTCTGCAACGCCGGAGGCAACTTAGCGCGGAGCGCGGCCAGCCGCTCGTCCAAGCTCGGCTTCGGCGACGCGCCGAGCAGAGGATCGAGCTCCGGCAGGGAGCCCGCGAGCGGCACCGGCGTCGGGTCGAGCCGCTTCGGCGCGGTGTTCACGGTGATGGCCTCGCGGAGCGACAGCACCTCGTCCGAAGGCGGCGGCTGCGAGGGAAAGCCTTCCGGCAACGTGAAGCGGTAAATGCCGCGGCCCGGGATCGGCGCGAGTAGGCGATTGATCACGTCGACTACCTCCGCCGCAGACTGGTAGCGATCGCCCGACTCGCGCTGCAACAGGCGCATCGCAACCGCTTCCACCGCCGGCGGCACGAGGATGCCGGGAGCGCGGTCGCTGATCTTCGGTGGCGGCTTGGACAGCTGCTGGCCCAAGATGCCCACCTGGCTCTGGCTCGAAAAGGGGCGCGAGCCGGACAGCATTTCGTACAGAATCACCCCGAGCGCGTACAGGTCGGCGCGGCCGTCCACGGTTTGTCCGAGCGCTTGTTCGGGCGCCATGTACTCGGGCGTGCCGAACACCATGCCGGCTTTGGTGATGGGCGTGTGCGCAGGCGTGTCGGTCCCGCCCGGTACCTCCCCGATCGGCACCTTCGCGATGCCGAAATCCAGCACTTTCACGAAGTCCGGATCGCCGCCCTTCTCGACGAGCATCACGTTCTCGGGCTTCAGATCCCGATGCACGATGTCTAGGGCGTGCGCGCTCCCGAGCCCGGCCGCGATCTGCCGCGCGATGTGCAGGGCGCGCTCGGGGGCGATCGGACCCGCCGCCACCTCGTCGCGAAGGCTCTTGCCCTGCACGTACTCCAGGACCAAAAACACTGCCCCGTCCGCCAGCTTGCCGAAATCCGTCGCGGCCGCGACATTGGGGTGCTCGATGTTGGCCGCGGCCATCGCTTCGCGCTCGAAGCGCGCGACCACCTCCGCCATCGTCGTGAGCTCGCGGTGCAACACCTTGATCGCAAGGCGTTTGCGCATGAGCACGTGCTCGGCCGCGTAAACGCGCCCCATGCCCCCCTCGCCGATCAGCGCATCGATGCGATAACGATCGGCGAGCGTCGTACCTACGCGGGGGTCGCTCCCGCTCAGGCCAGAAGACGTGGGACCACTCAAATGCGTCAGTAGGGATTGTCGCCCGACGGCTCGGCGGGCTTGGGTTTCGGTGCGGGCGCCGGCGCAGGCTCGGCCGGTTTGGGCTCGGCCGCGGGCGCGGGTGTGGGGGCGGGCTCTGCGCCGGGGTCAGTGTCAACGGGAGCGGCAGGCTTGGGCTTCGGCTTCGGGACCGCAACCGGCTTTGGTGCGACCGGAGCCGGAGCGACCGGCTTGGCGGTGGGCACCAAGGCCGCGGAAGCGCTCGCCGCCGGAACCGCACTGGCCGAAGGTGCCGCGCTGGGCGCGATCGCGACCGCGCTCGCCGACTCGGCCGGAGCCGTGGCGCTCGGGGCTGGTTCCGGCTTCGCTTCTTCGGTGGGAGGCGGCGTCGGAGCGACTGCCGGTGTCGGAGATTCCGCGACTGGAGCCGCTTCCGGAGGAGGCGGATCCTTCTTGGTCAGGAAGAAGACGGCCGCGGCCGCTACCGCGATGGCTCCGAGAATTACCAGGACGCGACTGCTCCCTCCGTCCGGAGCCGCAGTAGCCTCCGAGAGCACCGGCTTCGGGCGCGTGGACGGGCGAGTGGGGGCGGCGCGCTCGGCAGCGGTGACGGCTTTGGCCGCCGCTGCGGTAGACCGCGCGCTCGCCGGCTTTGATTCCGGCTTTTTCTCGCTCTTCGGCGCGTCGGAACGCAGCGTGTGCGGCCCTCTGTCGGTCGCTGCCGGCGGCACGCTCTTAGCGACCGCGGGCTCCGGCTCGGCCTTCTTCTCGACTTCGGGCTTCTCGACTTCGGGCTTCACCGCCTCCGGCTTCTTGGACTCCGGCTTCGTGCCGACGTCGTCCAACGAGCCGCCCGCCTCGCGCAGCGCGTCTTGCAGCAGCTCCGCGGCTTGCTTCATCACGGTGCGGTCTTCGGGCGGCGGCATGTCCGCCAGCGAGTCCGACTCCGGGAAAAACGTTCCCGAAGCCGCCGTCGGCGGTGCGGGGGTCGGCTCGGCCGCAGCCGCTTTGGCGGCAGCGTGCGCGCCCATCGCGCCCAGACCAATCATCGTCGCCTTGCGCGGCGCCTTGCCGGTCGGCTCCGTCAACGCGGCGCCCGGGCTCATCGCGGCGGCCGGTGTCACGCTCGGCGCGGTCTTGTTGCCGCCGCCGTCGCCACCGCCCGCTTCGTACGCAGCCCCCGCGTCTCCGCGCGTCGCGACCAGCTGATCGATGGTCTTGCGAGACGCGTCGTCGATCTTGATGAACTTCACGCCCATGCCGTTCGGGCGCTCACGGTCACCGGTCTCGCTCTCGCGCTTCCACACCACGCGGCCCACGCCCTGAATGACCTTCTGGTCCTCCGCGATCTTCACCTCGAACTTCAGCAGCGTGCCCGGCGGGAAGGGCGACGGCGTCTTGATGAACATGCCGCCGCGGCTCACGTCGTGCGAGTGGTGCTCGATGAACTCGTCGAGGGTGGCGCTTTTGTAGCGGACCGTCATGGTCAGCACCTTCGCGCGGGGGTCTTTTCGCGTTTCCTGCGCCATCAGTTCTCCGGAACCCGTAGGCCAGCGTCTTACGCCAGCCGGCCGCGGTGGCGCGACCCAAATCGGGCAGGCAATCGTAGCGGACCCATCTCCCTAAACCCAAACTTCTTCGCGGTCCTAGCCTCGCACCGGCCACCGGGCCCGCGCTGACGGCGTCCGCCAAGCCCGAAAAATGCGCGCTAGGATGCCCCCCGATGAGTCGGCCCCGCCTGAACCATTTCCGTGCCTTTGCACGCCGCCCGGTGGGTCTATCGGCAGTCGTCAGCCGCGGCGACGGCACCTGGCAGCGCCCCGCCCGCCTCCTGGACCTCGGCTTGGGCGGCGCCTGTATGGAAATGCTGGAAGCCGTCCCGAACGGCACCGCCATCTCGCTCGCAGTCGAAGCGCCTCACCTTTGGGATCCCCTCTTCCTCGAAGGCGAGGTGGTCTGGCTGCACACCCTAGACGGCGCTGCACGCCTCGGCGTTCGCTTCTATCACCGCTCCGGCCGCACGCTGCGCACTCTCACCGAGCTGCTCGAAGCCGCTGCCTACCACTGAGCCTTGCTTGGGGCTGCCACTCGCGCAGCTCCCCAGCAGTCACTCCCTGCCGTCCCTCGGTTCCGCCGTTCCGCCGCGCCATCCACGCCCGCGCCGTCCGCGCCACGCGCCCCCGCGCTGTCCACGCGCCCCCGGCGCCGTCCACGCGCGCTCGCGCCGTCCACGCGCCCCCGGCGCCGTCCACGCGCGCTCGCGCCGTCCACGCCCCGCGGCACGCCGTCCGCGCCCCGCGCCGTCCACGCGCCCTCCTCCCCGCACGCCGTCCAGCCCCCGTGCCGGCCACGCCCGCCGCGCAGGCCGTCCAGGCCCCCGTGCCGTCGACGCCCCGCCGCGCACGCCGCGGCGTTCTTGCCCCCGTTCCGCGTCGTCCTCTGCCCGGCGCCCTCCGCTTCATCCGCGCCGCCACTTCGTCACCCCCGACCCCCGACGCGATTCACTCCGCGGATCCGCGCCCAGCTCGAGTCCAGACCCAACGCGACTCATCACGCGCCACTCGACTCATCACGCGCCGCTCGACTCATCACGCAACGCTCGACTCATCACGCAACGCGGCGCCTCGAGATAACGTTCACTCAAAAAAGAGGGCCTCTGTAGACTCGGATCGCAGTCCTAGAAGTCGCGGCGGTGACAATCTCCGGAGAGCACGCCCGAATTGTCGCCGCTGCGACTAAGTCGGCGATTCGGAGCCAGGCCCCAGAATCATTCAGTAAATTTAGTCCAAACCGCGACATCGCCCCGAGTCTCGAACACCCTCCCTTTTTTCAAAACGGCTCGCACGAGCGTCGGAGAGCTCACCCGCCTGGTCTTCGAACGGTTCTCGCGACAGGCCCGAGCGGACGAGCGGGCGCCGATACACGTACACCCGCTCACCGGCGCTCGTGCGACGCGCGACCTTCAGGATCCGTCTGAAGACGAGCGCGTGGCACGGTGAACGCCGGAGAACACCTAGATGGGCGGCAAGCCGCGCAGCACGCGGTCGTGATGGATCAGCATCTCGTAAACCGCCGGCCCGCGATTGAACGGATAATCGTGCGGCCCCGGTACGACGACGAGCGTGTGCGGCACCCCTGCCGCTTTCATCGCCGCACTCATCGCCTTCGTTGCGCCCAAAAAATAGTCGCCGTCGCTCGTCAGGAGCCGAAACGTGAGGGCCGGATTCCTCCGGCGCGCCTGTGCGGCGCGCGTCGCCACCGGTCCCGCGTTCTCCAAATCAAAGGCAGGTTGCAGCCCTCCGACGGATGCGAATGCCTCGGGATTGCCGAGCCCAATAGCCAAAGCCGCCCGCCCGCCCAAGCTGATGCCGTCCACGCCCGTCGTCTGCGGCGTACCGATGGCCGGCGTCTCTCGCGCGGCGCGCGCCAAGAGCTCGCCCACGGCGAACTTCGCGAGCGGCGGGACCTTAGTGAACGGCTCTTCGCCCCGCAGCATGTCCGGCGTGTACGAGTTCACGATCACGAGCCCGCGATACGGTTGCTCCGCCAGCGCCGTGTTCAGCTTCGCAAGGCGCGCTTCATCCACGAACCCTTGCAAGTCCTCCGCGGTGAGCGGCGGGTGCTTCAATCGCGAAAGCGCGCGGGTCATGCCGTAGTCGTCAAGCCAGCCGCGCGCGCCCTTCTCGGGACCCTTCCTCGCCTCGCCCGTTCCGTGAAACGTGAGCAGCACGGCAAAGCGCTCGTCCGGTAGTCGCTCCGGCAGCACCACCACGGCGCTCATGGGCCCCACCGGCGTCTCTGGGTAGGACCAAGTTACCTCCGTCTGCGGCAACTTCACCGCCGCGGCCGGCGCAACCGCGCGCTCTCGCTCGCTCGGCTCGCGCACGTCCGTCGGCCCCGCCTGGGCGCTCGGGCTCGCCGCTGAAGCCAGCCGTTCTCCCGGCGGTGACTGCTTCGAGCAGCCACCTATCGCGATGAGAGCGCCCAGCGCGAGCGCTTTCGTGAGTTCAGAACGCATCTTTCATCGCTCGCACGGCCGCCAGCACCGCCTGCGGCGAACGATCCTGGGCCAAGCGCTCATTCACCTTCGCGACCACGTCCTTCTCGGCCACGCGCAAGAATGGGTTCGTCATCCGCTCCTCGCGCAGCGTGCTCGGCAGCGTTGGCTCACCCTTGTCTCGCGCCGCCTGCGCCCATGCCAGCTTGGTCGCGATCGCCGGGTTGTTCGGCTCGAGCGACTCCGCGAAGCGCAGGTTGCTCACCGTGTACTCATGACCGCAGTAAATCCGCGTGTCGTCCGGCAGCGCGCCGAGCTTGATGTTCAGCGACTCGTACATCTGCGCCGCCGTTCCCTCGAACAGGCGCCCGCAGCCGGCCGCGAACAAAGTATCACCCGTGAACGCCGCGCCCTCGGCCACATAAGCCACCGCGCCCAGGGTGTGCCCCGGAATATGGAGCGCCTTCACGGAAATCCCGGCCGCATCGAACTCCTGCGCGTCTTCCAGAAAGTCCGTCTGCCCCGGGATGCGCCCGCGGTCCGTCCGGTAGCCGAACACCTTCACGCCGGGGTACCTCGCCAACACGCCCTCGTTGCCGCCGACGTGATCCACATGATGATGCGTCGCCAAAATCGCTTTCGGCGTTAGGCCCAGCCGCTCGAGCTCCGCCAACACCGGCGCGTCCTCGCTCGCATCCACCACGATCGCCTCCGAGCTGCCCGGCCGGTGCAGCAGGTACGCGTAGTTATCTTTCAAGCACGGCACCAGATGAACTTCCACGCCGCCACCATACGCCCGTCCCGCGCCCTCCGCGCGTAGCACCTTGGCGACGCCGCAACCCGCACTCAAGCGCACAAA
The DNA here is from genome assembly GCA_029266615.1 of Polyangiaceae bacterium. Taxonomy (GTDB): domain Bacteria; phylum Myxococcota_A; class Polyangia; order Polyangiales; family Polyangiaceae; genus PMG-095. The sequence goes on along the minus strand of JAQSWN010000002.1, from coordinate 33,006 downwards.
TCCTTCGCTAAACGCGCGGAACCCTTGACGCCCCCACCCTCCCCGCGGCATGACGCGGTCTTCACGCGCCCCTAGCTCAGCTGGATAGAGCGACGGCCTCCGGAGCCGTAGGTCACAGGTTCGAATCCTGTGGGGCGCGCCAACATAGCGTGCGGAATTGATTGGAGATCGGCGGGGTCGGTGGAGGACGCCGAAGGTGTGTCCTCCACCCTCTGCGCCCGCGTTGCCATTTGTCGACTCACGCACCGCGAGCTCTCGCACGCGACGGTTGGCGTTCATGCTGAGCAACCCCTTGCCGTCGTCGGCAAACCGCGCCGCACGGCAGGGCGCGCCGCGCCGATCTTCCGCTTCGACGGACGCCTCTCGCCCGAGCAAACGGAGCGGGCGCGGCTGGAGCTCCTGCCGGCACCCGACACCTGTGGCACTCCCATCAGGTGCGATAGCCTGTCCGCAACGCGAGCGCGATTTCGCTGCTCGCGCTGGCAGGCCCAGCAGAGATGGGGAGGGGCGCGAATACGCCCTTTGTAGCGCGCAGCCTCTCACTTCCTGATCGTGAGCGGGGCGCCGCTCGCCCTTTCGACGGAGCGGTTCGTATCGCCGACTTGCGATGCCTTTTGAACGGCTCTCCTACCCTCACCTTCATCATCGAGGTCGACCGTGCGGCGCCGTTCGAAGCGCTCGGCTCGACAGAGGCGGGCGTGCGGCCGAGCTGTTCCAGCACTTCAAGAAAGGCTGAGCCGCGGCCCTGCCGTTAGCTGCGCAGGCGGCTTGAACATCCCCGGCATTTCGGAGACATTGCGAGCAATGCTCCGCTCATCGGCTCATCGCGCGTTCGTTCTGGGATTGATGATAGCGTCTTGCTCGCTCGTCGCCCGGCCCAGCGTCGCAGCGGACGTAAAAATCACGGACGCGGCGCGGCAGCACTTCAATGCAGGCGTCGCCTTGCTGAAGGATCCCGACGGCGCCCGTTACGAGGACGCGTACCGGGAGTTCAAGGCGGCCTACGAGGCCTCACCGTCGTGGAAGATTCTGGGCAACTTGGGGATCTGCGCGATGAAGCTCGAGCGCGACTCGGAGGCGATCGCGGCGTTCTCTCGCTACTTGGAGGAGGGCAAGAAAGACATCGACGCCTCGGAGCGCGCAGACATCGAGCGTGACCTCGGCACCTTGCGCGCGTCCGCCGTAAGCCTCGAACTGACGACGACCCCGGCCGACGTAGTGATCACGGACGAGCGCACGCCCGTCACCGGCTCGCGGGTCCGCAATCGTTATCAGGCGGTGACGGGAGTCTTGCGACTTCAGATCCGTCCCGGCCATCATGTCGTCACGGCCAGCGCCGCCGGGAAGCCCTCCCAAACTTTCGAGCTGGATGCAGAGCCCGGCGGCTCGTACCAGCACGCTTTCGACCTCAGCGCGGAGGTGGCCGCTCCTCCGCCAACGCCATCACCGTCCCCCACGACGCCGGCGGCTTCCGCGCCGACGCCCACCTCGCGCCCCGTTCCCACCAGTGTTTGGGTGGGGCTCGCGGCGACCGGCGCACTCGCGGTCGGTGCGGGCGTGACGGGCGCGCTCGCGCTCGGCAAAAACAGCGACTACGAGAAAGCTAACGGCACCGACACGGACGCCCTGAACCTGCGCGACCAGACGAAGACGCTCAACCTGGTCACGGACGTGCTCATCGGCGCAGCCGTAGTTGGCGCCGGGGTCACGACGTTCCTCTACCTGCGCCGCCCGCAGCGGGACTCCGCGTTCGACCTACGCCTCGCGCCCCGAGTAGGGTGGAACCACTCCGGTCTGAGCGTGGAAGGAGCTTTCCGATGATCCGCCGCAGTGCTTACTCGACGCTCACGGTGCTCGTGAGCGTCGGCGCCTGCTCCGTTCTCAACTCTCCCGAAGCGCTTAAGCCCGTGGACGAAGGAAGCGGGGCGGTGTCCGGCACGGCGGGCGCTCAGAGCACCGGCGGCACCTCCATGAGCAGCGGAGGAACGGCGTTCGGCGGCGACAGCGGCGTCCCACTCGGCGGGGGCGCCGGGGCCGGCGATTGCGGTTCCGAATGCGTCGAAGGAGGCGCGCCCCCGCTGGGGAAGAGCTGTACGGACAGCCCCGCGGACTGCGGGAGCACGGCCCCCATCTGCGACGCGCTGAGCGGCGAATGCCGAGCCTGCGCGACGAGCGAAGAGTGTGCAGCAGAGGTCGGCAAACCGCACTGCGTGATGAGCGGCGCGGCGCAGGGCCGCTGCGCCGAGTGCCTCGCGGACGACGATTGTTCCGGGCGAACGCCAGTCTGCGGCCCCGGCGGCCTCTGTCGCGCCTGCAGCGAGCACGATGAGTGCGCGTCCGGAGCGTGCAATCCGAACGGAGCGTGCGAAAGCCCGACGAATGTTGTTTACGCGCTGGCTCAAACCGGCGTGAGCAGCGCGACCTGTGGCACGCAAGACGAGCCCTGCCGCAATCTGTCGGATGCGACGACGAAGCTCACGGCCGCGCGTCGCACGCTGGTCATGGTGAAGACCCCGAAGGCGTTCGATAGCGGCGGGGCAACCTTGCCCGCACTGAAGGGCCTCCGCGTCATCGGTAACGGCGTCCGCGTTCAGCCCTACGACAGCGGCGCGTTCATCGTGCCGGCCGGAGCGGAGGTCGGCTTCGACAACATTGTCATCAGCGGCGCGACCGGAGAGGACACCGCAGCCATCCGGTGCACGGGCGGATCGCTTGCCATCACGAAGAGCACGCTGGAAGACAACCGGACGGCCTTGGACGCGACCGACTGCGATGTGATCATCACTCAATCGTCCTTCAATCGCAACGGCCTCTCGGAAACGTTCGCCGCCGCCGTCGCGCTCTCCTGCACGGCCGAGTGCACGAAGACGACGAACATCCTCCGCAATCGGTTCGATGGCAACGGCGTCGCCCTCCGCGCTTGGGACCAAGCCGAAGTGACGATAGAGAACAACCTCTTCGTGCGCAACGGCGCCCCTGGTTACACGCGGGTGATCGACATCAACGCCGTCAAGACGCGCTTTGCGTACAACACGCTGGTAGAAAACTTCAACGGGTGCACGTACGTGGGTATCGTCGCTTGTAACAGCGGCTGCGCGAACATCGCCAACATCTCGTACAACAACTTCCCTGGCGAAGATTGTCAGGACCAAGTTTGGTACGGCGGCACCCTGAGCTACAGCCTGACCGAGGTCGCTTATCCAGGTGCGACCAACCAGGTGGGCGATCCCAAGTTCGTCGACGCCGCGAACGGCGACTACACCCCTGGTCCTAATTCTCCTGCGGTCGACGGCGGCAATCCGAACGACGCGCCGCCGCTCGATCTGCTCGGCCAAAAGCGCCCGAACGGGGACGCTCCGGATATTGGCGCGGTCGAAGCCCCGTAGTTTAGCGGCGGTTCGTTGGCGCTGACATCATTTGTCCCATGCCCTTGCTTGTTGGGGCGGCGGTCCCTAACTTGTGAATTCAGTCGCCGAAGCGCGTGACTCAGCCAGCTGGTTGCTTGCGGTGCACGTCGAGTCGGTCAGGGCGCTGGTTGAGTTGGTGACGGCCAGGTCTGCGCTCGTTTTTCGCCGAGACTTAGGGTGTAGCGTGCTTCGATTCGTTCCTTCTCTTCATTTATTCTCGTCATTGCTCGTGTTGGCTCCGCTTGCCATCGTGGCGGCGTCGTGCTCCGACGAAGTGAAATCACCAACGCAAGCGGTCGGCGGCGACACCGGCGCGTCTGGGGAAAATGCCGGCGGAGGCAATGCCGGCGATCCCAACGCTGGACGAAGTGGGGAGGGGACTGCTGGCGCCAGCTCGCCCGACGAGACTCCGCCCACTGTCGTCCACACGTTGCCGCTCGACGACTCGGATGCGCAGGCGACGAGCAGCGAGATCGTCGCTACGTTCAGCGAGATGATGGCACCCGATAGCCTTGATGGCGCCACCTTCAGCCTGAGCCTTGGCGCCGAGGCCGTTCCGGGCGTCGTTATGGTTGTCGCCGAGAGGCTGATGTTTACGCCGGACGCGGAGCTCGAGCTCGGTGAGACGTACACCGCCATCATCAGCACTAACGCCACGGACCTGGCCGGCAATCCTCTTCAGCAGGCCTATTCGTGGAGCTTCTCGACCGATGGCACTCCGAGAACGGGCCCTGCCCCTGTGGTGCTCGGCGCCGCGGGCGCCTACGTCGTCCTCGCGAAGTCCGCGATCTCGAACGTGCCGACCTCCGAAATCTCAGGCGATATCGGCCTAAGCCCGGCAGCCGCGAGTTACGTGACCGGTTTTTCACTGACTCGAGCCGGCACCCGGTGGACCTCGCCACAAGTGAGTGGCGGCGTCTTCGCCGCCAACAATGATCCGCCGACTCCCAGCAAGCTGACCGCAGCAGTGGGCGCCATGCAGGCAGCCTATACTGATGCCGCGGGACGCCCGACCCCCGATTTCCTCAACCTCGAAGCCGGCGAGCTGGGCGGGCTGACCTTGGAACCGGGCCTGTACAAGTGGACCACATCCGTCACCACGTCTGCGGACGTAATCCTCGCAGGCGCACCCAACGACGTTTGGATCTTTCAGATTACCGGCGATCTTTCGCTGGCCGCCGGTCAACGCGTCACCTTGAGCGGCGGTGCGCGGCCGCAAAACGTCTTCTGGCAAGTCGCGGGCGCGGTAGACTTGGGCGTGGACGCTCACGCGGAAGGCGTCGTCTTCTCCAAAACGCGAATCGGCCTTGCCGCTGGCGCTTCCATCAACGGTCGCCTCCTCGCTCAAACGGCCGTCGACTTGGCGAGCAGCACCGTCACGGCACCGACGCCCTAGGATTCGTGACTAACTCACGTGGCGCGAGTCCCCAGCCGCCGGCATCACCTGGTGCTCGTCCAACGAGTCTAAGGTGACGCGGGCGGTTTGAAGGATGTTACTTCTTGGCGTCGTCCGATGACTTCTCGGCCTTGTCGGCGCTTTGGCCGCGCGCTCCTCCGCGGCTGCCGCTTGAGGCTCCTCCGCAGGGGGGGTGGTGCCGCCGACTGGTCGTGCCGGTGACTGATGCAGCGACGCGAAGAGCCCCCTCCTTGTCCTTCTGACGATCGCCGACCGCTGCGCGCTGCGTCGCACGGAGCTGAAGCGGGTTCGGACGTTGTTCGTGCCGCCGCGGAACAGCTTCGTTGGCCCGCATGCGAGCTCCGTGCGCCACCGCACGTAGGCGCCTCTGGGGCTGCCCCAACTCGCAGGTAACTCGCAGGTGCTCGCCTTCGGCTGGGCGCCTGCGGTCTTGCCCAAAGACCGTGCTCGCCCTCCGGGCTGTGCGCGGCAGGGGAAGACGGCCGCGTCTATCCCCTTGACCCCCGCGCGTGGGGTGAGGCTAGGTTGAGGTCATGGTGACTCGCATCGCGATCAACACGGGCGGCGGCGACGCGCCGGGCCTCAACGCGGTGATCCGCTCGGTCGCACTCAGCGCGCTCAATCGCGGCTGGGAGGTGCTGGGGATTCGTCGCGGCTACCAGGGCCTGATCGAAGACGACGCGGAGGGAGTGACCGAGCTGACTCGCGAGCGCGTGCGCGGCATCTTTCATCAAGGCGGCACCATCCTCGGCACCACCAACCGTGGTGATCCGTTGCGGTACCCGGTGCTGCGCGACGGCCAAAAGACGCCGACGGACGTCTCGGAGCGCGTGGTGAAGCGGGCGCGCGAGCTTGGAATCGACGCGCTGGTCGCGCTCGGCGGTGATGGGTCGATGCGCATCGCGAGCAGCTTGATGGAGCGAGGCTTTCCGCGAGTCATCGGCGTCCCGAAAACGATCGACAATGATCTGCGTGGTACGAACGTCACCTTCGGCTTCGCAACCGCTGTCGACACCACCACCGCGGCGCTGGACAACCTGCACTCCACGGCGCAGGCCCACGGGCGCGTCATGATCGTGGAGGTGATGGGGCGCGACGCCGGTTGGATCGCCCTGCACGCGGGCATCGCCGGCGGCGCGGACGTCGTCCTCATCCCCGAGATCCCCTACGACATCGACCGAATTTGCGAGAAGCTGCACGACCGCTACCGCCGCGGACCGGGCTTCGCGATCGTCGTCGCTTCGGAGGGCGCACGGGAAACGGGCGCTGACAAGCTGTACAAAATCGAGAAGGATGCCTTCACCGAGCACGCGATGCTCGGCGGCATCGGGGCGCGCCTCGCGCAGCAACTGCAGGAGCGGAGCGGCTACGAGACCCGCTCCGTCGTGCTCGGTCACTTGCAACGAGGCGGCTCGCCCAACAGCTTCGATCGGCTGCTCGCGCAGCGACTCGGTTGTGCCGCCGTGCGCTACCTGGCGGAGACCGATCGCAGCGGCCTCGTAGCGCAGATCGCCGGTGAGATCGTGCTCGTGCCATTCGCCGAGGTCGTGGGCGGCACGCGCAGTGTGGACACGGCGTGCGACACCATCCAAACCGCGCGCGACGTCGGCATCTGCCTTGGTGATTAGGGGGACACGCGCTTGAGCGTGGCCTTGAGTGTGTCGTGAGCGATGGGCCCCGACGTGTGCTGATGAAACACCTTCCAGCCTCCGCCCTCACGTCGGAGGGCCAGGGTGAGCCGGTTGTCGAGCGAGCGCAGCTCCTGGCCTTGCGCAGAGAAGCCCGTGAAGGTCAGCGTCGCGTGGCCCAGCGCGAAGTCGCCCCGCACTTCCGAGGCCACATCGTGCGCTTTGACGACCACGCGTTCGTCGCCGAGCGAAGCGAACCAGCCCGCTGCCATCTCGCGCCACGCGACGAGCCCTCGCAGCTCCCAGCTGTTCCACATGTCGAAGACGTGCAGATCGTCCGCGTACAACGCGACGAACGCGCTCACGTCTTTGTCGTAAACCGCGGCGCTGTATCGCGATAGGGCTTCGAGAAGAGGGTCGGTCGTTTCCGCCATGACCGGCTGAGCATAGCCGTTCGAGCGCAACTGGTCCGCGATGACCGAACCAGGCCATTTCCGAGCTCCTCGTCCGAGGCGCCCCCTCGGCGCGCGGCGCCTCAGCCCGGTTTCCGTAGAATGGCCTGCGTGACGTAGCTCTTGCCGCCGTGGCCGCTACCCTCAGTCACGACCCGCTCGCCCTCGAAGGTATGCACGCGAGCCCACCCGGGAAACGCGTCATGGATCTCGTCGAGAGTCAGCATCATCGTCGCATCATCCGGGCCACCAGTGCCGTAGCCGACTTGGCGCGGATGATAGTGCTCGAGCAGCAAGACCCCGCCGGGCCGGAGCGCCCGCGCCATCCGGGGATGCAATGCCGCTCGCACCGAAGCCGGAAGATGGGCCCAGATGGAGACCACGCCATCCCACCGCGCGTCGCCTGCGTCCCACTCCGCCAGATCTGCAAGCACCGTCGTGAGCGCAACCGCGCGTTCCGCCGCGAGCCGCTCCGCCTTCTCGAGACCCACCGAGGAGTTGTCGACGGCGGTAACCCGCATTCCTTGAGTGGCCAGAAAGACTCCGTTTCGGCCCTCTCCGTCAGCGAGGCAAAGGACGTCGCCCCCCACCGGTAGCTCAATGAAGCGTTCGGCAAGAAAGTCGCTCGGCTCCTTGCCATACACGTACTCGGCCGATGCGTAGCGGCGATCCCAAAACTCGGGCGTCAGGAGCGTTCGTGATGTCATGCCGTGACTTTACGCGCTGAGGCGGCTGCCTACTATTCGGTCGTGAGAGAGCCAACGGCGGTCAGGCCGCCGACAGCGACAGCGGCGACTCAGCCATGCTCATGCGTCCGCACAGCGCACCGCCGTTCAGCTACAGCCGCGAGATCCCCGGCCGTGTGCCAAACCGGCTTGTTAGCCAGCCCCTCGCATGTGGCGGCGGGTGTCTTGCTGCAGGTTCCACAGCTCGGCGATCGGGACGGGTCGACGCGAGCGCTCTGCTACGGGCGGTCCCTCCGTCCACAAGAACGGGTAGACGGAAAGGGCACGGTCGCCATCAAGACCGCCGATTTCTTGCCGCCAAGTGGGCCAGCGCGAGTTCTGATAGAAGCGCTCCAAGTCACCTGAAAGCGCAAAGCCGATGAAATCCGAATAGGAGGCGTCGAGGTTTTGCCAATCGAGTGACTCGGGGGCGAAGTAGTGGACCTTGCCTCGGGCTCCGGTCAGACCGCCGCCGTCGATCGCGAAGAATCCTCCCAATACGTCGTCGGCGATCAGAAGAAACGGAGAGGGCGTTCCCGACGGCGCTGGGGCCACCTCCGCGTTCCAGTCCGGCAATGAGCGCGGAAGACGGTGGCTGCCCGAGCCGAGAATTCGAAGCCAACCGTGGTCAACGAGAAGTCCGCCAGTTTCATAGACGATGGCGCCCATCGGGGACCGTGTCGTCACCTGGAGCTCAAGCAGCGAGGCATTGGCGTTTTCGCGTTCGACGGGCAGCACGTCCACAGTGTTCGACGCGGATTCAAGCCAGCCTCGAACGATTGGCCACGCGGGGTCCTTTTTCTCGACGAGCTCATCAAGCGTGCGCATCTCCAAGTCCGCCCAACGTACCGTCGGTGAGCAGCGCCCGCATCCGCAAAACAAAAGGTCACGGGTAGCGGCGACGCGTGCCTCAACAACCTTGCCGACGCGAACGCGGAGCCGCCCGTCGAAATCGTCCGTGCGCAGCCCTCAGGGGAGATCGAACAACAGCAGCTCGCCGTCGCCGTCGCCTTCGATCAGCAGCGGGCCCCCTCGCGAGTCGGTGGTGAATGCTGCGTCTCCCGCCTCGAGGCGCTTTCCCCCAACTTTGACGCTGCCCTTCGCCACGTGGAGCCACGCGAATCGGCCCTTTTCGAGCTGAAACGTGGTCTGCTCGCCGTTTGCGAAGACACCGCTGTGGATGGCGACATCCGCGTGCACGGTCACGCTGCCGGAGCGGCCGTCTTGCGAAGCAACGAGCGTGAGCTTGCCGCGCTTGTCCGCCTCTGAGAACGTCTTTTGTTCGTAGCCCGGTGGGATGCCTTCCTTTTCTGGCATGATCCAGATCTGTAGAAAGTGAACGAGGTCGCGACTGGAAGCGTTCTGCTCGCTGTGGCGCACCCCCGTCCCGGCGCTCATGCGCTGCACGTCCCCGGGGCGGATGACCGAGCCCGTACCCATCGAGTCACGGTGCTCCAGCGCGCCTTCCAGGACGTACGAGAGAATCTCCATGTTGCGGTGGCCGTGAGTCGGGAAGCCTTCGCCCCCGTCCACCCGGTCATCGTTGATGACGCGAAGGTTCCGGAATCCCATCCACTTGGGGTCGTGGTAGTCCGCGAAGGAAAAGGTGTGCCGAGAGCGGAGCCAGCCGTGTTCGGCGAGGCCACGATCGCCGGAGTATCGAAACGCGAGGTCGGGGCTTGCAATAGTGTTCATCTGAGCTCCTTGAAGCCACAGTCTAAGCCGCAGTTACCATCAGCGAAACGGATGCTGAGTAGATAGTTATCATCAACTAGGCAGATGACCGACCGCGTCGGCTAGCTTTCCGCCGGGGTTGCCCGAGCTCTTGCTCACACAGGGCCTCCAGCCGAGACACGAGCCAGCGATGAGCGGGACCAAGCACGAGGTCCCGCCGGTGAACCAACGACAGCACCAAGGTGTGCTCGTCCTCAGCCCAAGCTGCGGGCCGTAACGTGACGAGGCGCTTTCGCGCGAGATCGTCGGCGATGAAGTGATGCGGAAGGTTGCCCCAACCGGCGCCGCCGACGATGAGGGCTCGCTTGGTGTGAAGATCCGTCGTGCGCCAGGTGCGCGGTGAGAGCACGGCCTGGTCCGGGACTCCGGAATCTTGGCGCTCCGACAGCACAATCTGCACGAAGTCGTTGAACGCGCTGGTGTCGAGCGCGCCTTTGCGCTTCGCGAGCGGGTGGCCCGCTGCGACCACGGCGATCATGCGCACGGATGCCAAGGCGCGTCGCTCCAAACCCGGTCGGACGCCGAGGGGGCTCACGACGCCGAGGGTTGCCGTGCCCCCCAGCACGCGCTCGGAAACTGCCGACAGCGTCTCCGTATCGACGTGCAAATCGACCTGGGGGAAGGCGCGTGCGAACTCCAATGCCAGCTCGACCAGAGCCGCCACCGGAAAGAGCGCGTCCACGCACAGGGCGACGCGTGCTTCCACGCCGCCGACCAGATCGGCCGCGGTGCGCCGGAGCGTCTCGGCCTCGCCCACGACCCGACTCGCCGCCGCGAGTATGACGCGCCCGTGCTCGGTCAGGGTGGCGATCCGGGTGGAGCGGTCCCAAAGCGTGAGGCCCAGTTGTTGCTCCAGGTTGGCCATGGTCGTGCTGACCGCCGACTGCACGCGTTCCAGCTTGCGAGCCGCGGCGCTGAAGTTCCCCGCCTCGTTGACGGCCACGAAGGTACGGAGCTGCTCCAGCGTGAACGAATCGCTCATGACCGAACGATCCCACGACGAAGTGCGGAACGCACGAGGCGGGCCCGACCTCTTTTGGGGCGGAGCCGTCAAATCGGAAAGGCGAGCGGCCACCACGACCATTGAGCAGCCGTGAGCTCGTCCAAAGGTTCCAAACGGCAGAGGTACGGGGTCTGGATTGCGGCGATGCAGCTCGGGTTGGTGGCGTGCGGCCAGTCAGGCAGCAACCAAACGCGTTCAGAGACCGCGATGGGTGGTACGCCCGGTCAGGGTGCGGGGAGCCCCAGTGGCGGCGGCCTGGGCATGGGCGAGTCGGGAAACGCAGCCGGCGGGGCGACCGGGGCCGGGACCGGGGGCTCGGTCACCGCGGGTGGTGGCGGTCTCGGGGCTGGCGGCGCTCCGGGAGAGGAAAGCCGCGCACCGAGCGGGCTGTTGTGTGAGTTGCTACCGCATCCCGAGCGCTCGCTGATCACCGATGAGCGGCCGGAGCTTGGCTTCATCTCGGGCGCTGCTCGGCAAACCGCGTACCAGATTTTGGTCGCCACGAACCGAGCCGCCCTGGACAGCGACCAGGGGGACGCCTGGGACTCCGGGAAGAAGCTCTCGGAGCAGTCCATCGACATCGAATACGCCGGCGCTCCCCTGCAGCCGTCCGGCACGTACTTTTGGAAGGTGAGGACGTGGGACGCCGCAGATGCGGCGAGTCCGTGGTCGGAAGCGCAAGAGCTCAAGATGGCGGCGGCGCTCGGAGCCTACGGCACCCCGCGCGCGCCCGTCGAACAGACTCCCCTACCGCCGGTCAAAGTCACCGCGATCGCGCCGGACCACGTATTCGCAGATTTCGGTCGTGACGCTTTCGGCTGGCTAGAGCTGGAGCTCGACGCAAAAACCGCGGCCACCGTCACCGTGCGGCTGGGGGAGCGCGCCAACGGCAGCAGCGTGAACCTCACGCCGGGCGGCAGCATTCGAGCTGCGAGCGTTCAGTTGCAGCTGCAGCCAGGTCTGCGTAAGTATCGCGTCCAAACCCCGAAGGACACCCGCAACACCAGCGGCGAAGCCATCCGCTTGGCCGACGAGCTGGGGGTCGTCATGCCGTTCCGGTTCGTGGAGGTGCTCGGGTCGCCGGTGCCGATTCAAGACGAGATGCTGCGTCAGGTGGCGGTGCATTACCCGTACGACGCGAACGCGAGCGCCTTCAGCTCGTCGGACTCCAAGCTGAATCAGATCTGGGATATTTCCAAGTACTCGATGGTAGCGCCGACCTTTGCGGGCATCTACGTCGACGGGGACCGAGAGCGCATCCCCTACGAGGGCGACGCCTACATTCAACAACTCGGGCACTACAGTATCGATCGCGAGTTTGCCCTAGCGCGCTACAGCCACGAGTATTTGCTGGCGCACCCGACGTGGCCCACGGAATGGAAGCAGCACTCCGTGTTGATGGCATGGGCGGATTGGATGTACACCGGGAACACCGAATCCATCGCCGAGGCGTACGACGTCCTCGTAGCCGAAAAGACCTTCGAATCACGCGTCGACGCGGACGGTTTATTGAACAGCGCTGGGCTGCAAGACCTGGTGGATTGGCCCGAGGGCGAACGGGATGGTCACGTGGTGAAAGAGGTCAACACCGTCGTCAATGCCTTCTTTTGTCGCAATCTTCAGCAAATGGCGGAAATGGCGCGCGCGCTCGGCAAGGCGAGCGAAGCGGACCGCTACGATGGGCTGGCCAACAAAGCGATAGAGGCGCTCAATCGAAAGCTCGTTGATTCCGCCACCGGGCTCTATGTCGACGGGGTCGGGACCGCGCACTCGTCGCTTCATTCGAACATGGTGCCGTTGGCGTTCGGTCTCGTGCCTCCTGCGCGTCTTGGCAAAGTCGTGGACTTCGTCAAGTCCCGTGGCATGGCGTGCAGCGTTTACGGCGCGCAGTACCTCTTGGAAGGTTTGTTCCGAGCCGGCGAAGCGCAAGCGGCGCTGGAGCTGCTGACCTCTGAATCAGACCGAAGCTGGATGAACATGATCCGTGCTGGCGCGACCATCACGCTGGAGGCTTGGGACGTTAAGTACAAGCCGAACCTGGATTGGAATCACGCTTGGGGAGGCGCGCCGGCCAATATTCTGCCGCGTTTCTTACTGGGCGTGACGCCGCGCACGGCCGGCTTCGGCGTCGCCGAAATTCGCCCTCAGCCCGGAGCGCTCGCACGAGTAGAGGGCACCGTGCCGACGATCCGCGGGCCCATTGGAGTGAGCTGGGCTCATCCGGCCGGGCAGACACCGACGCTAGACATCTCGCTTCCGGGGAACATGCAAGCAGACGTTCAGCTGCCGGCAGGCTTGACCGAGTGCGGCGCATTGCTCGACGGCTTGCCAGCGCAACTCAACGTTGAGGATGGCACGACGTGGCTCAAAGGGCTGACCTCCGGGGAACACCGTTTTTCGTGCCCCTAGTGCACCGCCACGAGAGTTTCGCAAACAGCACCGCCGGCCCAAGCAGCGCGACCATGCGCGAGTGATCGCATCCTCACTCGCTCGCTCACGCAGGGCGAGTGAGCAACGCTTCGAGCTTCAAGTAGCAGGCCTCCATTCCCTCGTCCATGCCGGATGCGAGCGCGCCGTCCCGGTCCTCTTTAGAGTCGTACGTTTGCGTGATGCTCATGGCAGTAGCGCCGCCCTTGTCCGCAAATGCGTGCTTCTCCAAAAGCGAGCCGATCTTCTGGCCCGACCCCAAGGCCATCAACTCGGTGTGAACGGCGTGCTCGTGCAAGGCAACCTCCGTAAATTCGCCGCGGAGGGTCATGGCCGGATCGGCCTCGTCACTCTTCCAGGCCACGAAGAGCGCGCCGCCCACGCGCGCGTCACACTCGCAGGTGGTCATGGTCCACCCCGGCGGGGGCAGCATCCAACGGCGCATCTTGTCCGGAGTGAACATGGCTTCCCAGACGAGCCGACGGGGCGCGTTGAAGGTGCGGGTGAGGACGATGGTGGTGTCCGTGGGGGTTGCGATTTGCAGGCCGTGAGGTGAGGTTGAATTCATGGCGTTTTGACTCGTGACAGGACCGAAACGGACGGCGAGGAGCCGTGAAGTGCTCAGGTTCGGCGAGAGGGCGCTTGCTCCTCGGACTTCATCTCGTCCAGCAGGGAGTCCAGCGCTTCGAACCGGGCCTCCCAGTGCTGGCGGAACGACTCGGTCCAGAGCGTTGCCTCCCGGAGCGGCGCGGCTTGGAGCCGGCAAAAATGCTGCCGCCCCGCGACACGGCGCCGGACGAGCTTGGCGTGCTCGAGCACGCGCACGTGCTTGGTGGCGGCCGGAAACGTCATCTTCAGCGGCGCCGCGAGCTCGCTGAGGTTCCGCTCTCCCCCCGAAAGCTGCCGGATTATCGCCCGTCGGGCGGGGTGGGCCAAGGCGTGAAACACCAGGTCCAGCCGAGGCGAGCGATCTAAAACCATGTGGTTTTCTATACCAAATGGTTTCACGAGATCAACCGCGAACGCCCTCGGCTCAGCGCGGGGGCGGCAAACCTCGGCGACGCGTCAGCGCAGACCGAGACGCGGCTTGCAGCCGAGCCGCACGTCGACTCGGCCCGCTTGAAAACGCGCGCACGTGCAAGGGCACACGGTGATTTTCGAGGGATTCGTCGCGTCGTCGTAGTACCAGCCGCCGTTCTGGTTCTTGGCGCATGCGCCGAGCGAGGAGATGCTCGGGATTTCCTCGGCGCCGCCGGAGGACGGCGTGTAGACGACCTGAACCCGCTCCCGGTCGAGCTTCATCCCGTCGGGGGCCGGCGGGAGCTGGTAGTCACAGGCGAGCGCTCGGCTCGTGATGTTGTTGAGCGCGTCGACGAACGTTCGGGTGACGTCTCCTTGATCGGTCAAGTAGGCCTTCTTGGTACCGCCGGCCCGCGCGTAGTTATCCAGGTTCAGCTTCGCGACGTCGCCGACACCGATCACGAACGTACGGATGTGCTCGGCGCTTTCGTAGCCAGCGCGAGCCGCCTGCGATATCTGGTCCGGATCGTTCACGCATTGCGTGGGAAAGCCGTCGGTCACGAGCACGACTAGCGTCGCGCGCCCGGGGCTATCCTGAGCCCACCCGCGTGCGTAGCTGATGGCGCCCTGCAGCGCGGGCACGGTAGGTGTGAAGCCTCCGGGCGAGACGTCGTCCATCGCGGCGACCATGTCCGGTCCGATGTCCGAGACCAAGCCGATCGGCACGCTCGGCGCCGCGTAGGCGTCGGGATCGCAATCCTTGGCATCGTCGCCTCCCCCGCTTCTGCTGAAAAAGCCGATGCCGGCGCGGATCCCGGCTGCGCCGGGAGATTCGCTGAAGCTTTGGACCGCGCCGCGCAGCGCCTCCCAGCGCGTCATGCTCCCACCGTGCACGGCCTCGGCCATCGATTGCGAGCGATCCATGATCACGAACAGGTCCACCGGTACGGCCTCGGCCTCGACCGACACGCCGTTGCAGGCATCCGCGTCCGACTCGAGCGGAGCGCCGCCCTCGCCGCCGCCGCCCGAAACGCCCGCCGTCGCGATCGGCAGGCCGGGGCACGCTTCACCCGACGCGGTCCCGCCCGCGCCCCCCGCATTACCGCTACTCGGCGCACCCGCCGCCGCACCTCGGCCCGCAGCGCCGCCCGCAGGCGCGCTACCGCCGCTGGTCGATTGCATCCCCGCGGACGCGCGCGGGCTGCGACCCACCGTGCTGCCTTCGTCTTCGCTGCAGCCGACGAGGCTAGCAACGAGCACCGCCAGCAGGGCCACCAAGCGAGATCGTTTGCGCATCTTTCCTCACTTCACCGTCGGACAACCGTAGAGAACGTCGATGCGCCTGGCCCCTTCGCGCATGACGCGCTGGCAGGTCTCGCCCACCAGCTTCAACGTCGCGGGCGCCTCCGCGCTGATCCCCCAGCCCGCGCCGTCTTGGAACGGGACGACCTCGCAATCGACCGCGACGTTGAGGAGACTTCGGTCCGGCGCAGCCGCGCCGAGCTCCACTGCACACGAGCGCACGAGGTGGGTCGTGATATCGACGAACGTTCGTGTGAGCTCGTCTACTCCACCTGCCGCCGAGACCGCGTAGTACGCCGCTCCGGAGTGCGGATTGGGCACGCCCCCGGCGGTCGCGAACTCGCTCAAGTACTCGGCGTAGCGCTCGGTACCGGGGATACCGATGACGAACGTGGGCACGCCTGCTTCGGCTAGAGCCCGAATCTTCTCGACGACCGCGGCCGCGTCCAAGCAGTAAGACCCTTCACCGGCGCAGCAGTTGCCTTGCTCGGCCGGACAGACGCCGTCCAAGTTCGGTGTGCACTGTTCGGCGGAACAGACGGCATCACTAGCGCCGCAATTGGGACCGCCGTCGGTCGCGAGCAGCACGAGCTTGTCGCCCTTCAGCTCCTTGCCCGCGCCGAGCGTGTAATAGGCGAGAGCGGCGTCGAGCGCGGCCGCGGTCGGTGTGCCGCCGCCGGGCGACGCCGCTTCGAGCGCGGCCATGACTTTACCGGCGCTCGACCTCGCCGGCTCGACTCCCACTTGGATCGCGGCGGGGGCAGCCGGCAGCTCGCAACAGCCCTCGAAGCAATCGAGCGGGATCTCGGACTGTTCACGGAACGGGTAGAGCAGCAAGCCGAAGCTCATCTCCTGCGGCGCCGCGGTGAGCGCCGGCTCGAGCGCGGCCTTCAACGCCTCCCATTTGTTGAGCTCGAACCCTTGGGGTTGGTCATCCATGCTGCTGGACTTGTCGATGACCAAGAGCACGTTTGCCGCGCTGAACGTCGCCTCGACGGACGTCAAGCCACACTGCTCCAGCCCGGCCAAGCTCTCGCAATCCGCCACGCTCGCGCCATCGGACCCACCGCCCGCACCGGCCACGCCCCCTTCGCCGAAGCTCAGGTCCAGGCCGGCGGTGCCGCTCACGCCGCCGCTCGAAGCGGGGGCGACGGTGGAGGATTCTGCGCCGTGGCACGCGGCGAAAACGCCGCCGCAGGAGAGCGCGGCAAGGCCGAGCACGATCGCGCGTTGCCTGAGAGTCATGGGCCCACCGTCTCAGTAGTTGACCGGCACGCAGCTCTGACCTTCGTTCTTGATATCAGGGACGGTGCCTTCCGGACACCCCCCGTCACCAATCGGCGTGTCGAAGCAATTGCCACCCTCCTCGATCACGCTGGGAGGGCAGTACGGCGTGTCCCAGTCCGGCGGGCACGGATCGGGATCGACGTCGATGGTATTGGTGCTCGCCATGGACGGCGAGGCATGCACTTGGGGGATGTACGCGCCCCCGAAGCCATGACCCTTGAATACCGAGAAATCGATCCAAACCTCGTAGATGACTCGGTAGTCCCAGTTGGGCGCGGCGGCGTCAGCCGTGAAAGCGGCGTCGGTCGCCGGTGAATCCGTCGTGAGACAGTAGCCGCAGCCGTTCAAGTTGCGATCGATCGACGTTGCGACCCCAACGATCGCCGACGCATCGCCTTGGAGCATCTTGCCTTCGCCGCCGCTGACGCCGAGCGTGCCGTAACCACAGGGCGCCGCGGGGTTTTCCGAGACGTAGTCCACCTTGAAGTCCAGCACCGTGTTGCCCTTGCCATCGACGAGGACGAGCTCCACGTGGTCGCTCCCCAGCAGGTCGTCGAAAGTGTGCGCGGCCTTACCAGCCTTGCCCCCCATCGGCCCCGCTTTGCCGCCCATCGGACCGCCGGGCATCTCACCCTTCGGCCGCGCCATCATCCGGTTCGCCCAGCCTGCGGAAGCATTGGCGCCGTAGGTGTTGTCGACGAAGCTCGGGTCGAACGTGACGCGCAGGTGCAGGTACGTCTTGCCGTCGATTGTCTCGATGACTTGCTCGATGACGCCGCTCGGATCATCGGGGGTGAGGTCGCCAGCGCCCGCGTAACAGATGGTGGCCGGCGGGGCGAGAACCGTCACCGGAACCCCGCCCGCCATCTCGCACGTGCCTCCGCATTGCGGGGCCGTCCCCGGGCCACAGCCGGTGGTCAGCGGACGGGAGCTCGGTCCTCCGCCATCGAAATGGGGGCCCGGGCTCGTTGCGACGCTACTGGGCCCACTCGTGCAATGGCCGTCATGGCAGAGGCCGCTCGCGCATTCCGCAGCGTTGTCACACCCGCTCCCGTCCGCCACTCCGGTTTTACCGGGCGAATTACCATTACCGGAGCCGGGCGATGTCCCTCCCCCTTCGGTGTTCCCGCAGCCTGCAGACCCAAAGAGGCTCAACGAGAGCGCCGCCGCACTCAGCGAGAATTGACGAAAATACCGCATATCTGCACCTTTCTAACGAGCACCCTCGAGTCCGAGCTCACTTGACCAACACTTTCGTCTCACAGCCGACGGTGAACGCGAGGCGCCCGCCGGGAGCAGAGACGACGTCGCAGCTCGCGCCGCACAGCTTGACGGACGTGGGCGCGGACGGGTCGTCGTAGTACCAGCCGCCTTCCGCGGCGTCGCAGCTCGCTTCGCTCGGCACGTTGTAGATCGTCGAGAGCACGCAGCTCGAGTCCTGGTAAGCAACGTTCACGAACCCGTAGTCGAGCTTCGCGCCGCCCGTGGGCTCCGGCAGCTGAAGCTCACACGGGATGCTGGCCGCGCCGCGGATCGAATTGAGGGCGGCCAGGACCTTGCTTTCGACGTCCTCGTCGCCGATGAGGTACGCCTGCTCGGTACCGCCCGCCTGCGCGATCTGCTGGAGATTGTCGAGGAACGGACCGACTCCGAGCACGTACGTATCGACCCCAGCGTCGCCACGCCGGCATTCGCCGGCAGCCTCCACCGCGTCGTCGAGCGTGGGACAGCACGCCCCGGAAGCACAGCTCATCGGAGCCTTGGGCTCGCCGTCCGTGAGCAGCAGCACCACCACCGAGTGACCAACATTGGCGCGCTTCCACTCCTGGGCGTAGCTACACGCGCCCCGAATCGCCGCGCCGGTGGGCGTTTCTCCGGTTGGCTCTCGGGCATACAGGGAGCGCAGGACTTCCTCATGGTCGAGCGTGACCGGGACGGTGGGGCTCGCAAAATCCTCCGCGGAGCAGGATGTCTGCCCAATCGGTTGAAAACCGAAGTATCCGACCCCCACCCGGATCGCGGCGCTCGCCTCGTCCCTTAGAAACGCGCTGGTGGCCCGCTGTACCGCCTCGAGGCGCGTGAGGCCGCCGACGTCGTTCAACATCGAGCCCGACTGGTCGAACATGATGTAGATGTCGAGGGGGATGGCCTCGCCTTCGTAGGCTTGCGCGGCGCACACCGCGTCGTCAGTCATCACCTCGCAGCCGTTGGCGGTGATACCGGAGCCCGAGCCGCTCTTGCCGCCGCCGCTCACGTCCAAGTCGAGCGACGGCTTGCCGGCGATCGCCCCATCCGACTCGGCGGGAGCTTCGTTACCCGAGCATGCACCGAGCAGCCACGAGGCGCCGATGCCGGCCAACACCGAGCACAGAGCCGAGACCGATCCATGAACGCGCTGCACATCCCCTGATGGAAACGGCTCGTCGGTTTTCTGAAACCGCTCCGAAAGAAGAGTGAGCTCGATGCGATTCGTTTGCGGCGCTGCGCATGGGGCATCGCTCCGCGTTTTCTGAAGCAGACGCGCCCTTGTTCTCGATTACGTACTGGTTAGCTCGGTGGTTGCGGAGTCGCGACCAAACGCGTATGCCATCGTCATGGCGAACGGGCTTTTGGCTCTTGCGGGGCTGTGCGCGCTGTATTGGGTCTGCGCCTGCAACTCGACTGACGCTTCGGAGGCGAGCGCGGCTGCCAGCTCTTCCGCAGAAGGCGGTGAAGACGGGGCCGCCCCTTCCGGAGCTGGACAATCCGGCGCGAGCGCGGCCGCTGGCGCCCTCGGTCGAGGCGGCAGCGCGGCGTCCGCAGGCTCCGCCACGGCAGGGGGTAGCACTGCTATCGGCAGCGGCGGAAATGTCGCTGGCGACACCGGGGGCCCGCCGCCGACGTTAAACGGAAAGTCCGTCTACGCACAGGAATGCCACGGCGACTCGAAGGATTGCAATCTGGCCGCAGTCCCCTGCTTTGGCGTTGGTAGTGCGACGCCGAACGTCGCCGCCGGCTGGGCGTGCGCCAACCGATGTGAGTCCGAGGCCGATTGCTCGACCGCTCCGTCGGGTGCACAAGCGCAAGCCAGCTGCGTCCCGTTCACCTCCTCGGGTCACTGCGTCCTCGTTTGCCGGACCGAGAGCCAATCTTTCACCTGTCCCGGCGCGATGACCTGCTACTCGCCGCCGAAATCACCCATCGGCTACTGCCTGTGGCAATGAGAGCGCCGCCGACGGGCGCGGATTCGATGCTCCGGGCGCCGCGAGTGGAAGGGAACACGGCCGAGATTCCGGCGGCGGGACGCGGGTAGGCGCGCCGGCTTGGTAGCGCCGACGCATACAGCGTATGCCTCGCTCGAGAGCCCTGCCCGAGCGTCCCCATCCATGAACACTTCTTCCTATGTGCTCGTCGACACACCGCCGCAGTTGGAGCAAACGGCGAGCGCGCTCGCTTCTTGCGGACGCTTCTATCTGGACACGGAGTTCGAAAGCGGCCGTGGCCCCACGCGCCTCTGCTTGCTTCAAGTCTCGTCCGGGTCCGAGATCTTCCTCGTCGACACTCTGAAGCTCGGGAAGTTGGACGCGCTGAGCGAGGTGTTCGCCCGACCCGAAGTGGAGTGGGTATTTCACGCCGGCCTGCAGGACGTGCCGCTCATCGAGCAACGGCTGCACGTCCGCGCGCCGCAGCGCTTGTTCGACACGCAGGTGGCGTACGCCCTCGTATCCGCAGAGAGCAACGTTTCGCTCGCGTACCTGCGCTATCAGCTCCTCGGAGCGCGCTCGGGAAAAGCGCACCAGGCGGACGATTGGCTGGCCCGCCCCCTCTCGGAGTCGCAGCTGCTGTACGCGGCAAGCGACGTGCGCGACTTGCCCGCGCTCACGGAGCTGCTGCTGCAGCGCGCACAGGACAAAGGCCGCCGTGAGCTGGTGTTTGAAGCGTCTCGTGAAGCGCTCGACCCCTCACGAGAGCCGCCGCCGCCGCTCACCCTCGATCACTTTCGCAACGCTTGGCAGCTGGGTCCGGAGAACCAGGCCGGCCTGCGCTTCTTGATCGATTGGCACAACGCGCTCTCCTCCGAAGAGAAAGCCAACGCACCGGATTTGAAGACGCTGCAGGCGCTCGCAGCGCGCCTCCCCGAGACGGTGGTCGCGCTCGCGCGCATCAAAGGCGTCTCGCCAAGTGTGGCTCAGCGGCACGGGGCGCACCTCGCGAGGGGGCTGAACCAGGCCGCACGGCAGGCCACGGGGACCGACTTCGTTCCCATCGAGCCGCTCCCCTACGCGACGTTTGCGGATATTCGGCGAGACGCGTGGCTGGGGCTACTTCGCGCCGAGGTTTGCGCGAAGCTCCAGGTCTCGCCAGAGCACGTTTTGCCCCAGCGAGTCGTTCGCGAGCTCAAGGCCAAGCTCCAAGAGGGGGGCCCCGCACGCCTGTCGGAAGCCCTCCGCGGCTACCGGCGGAGCCTTCTGGGCGAGGCGATCGAACGGTTCTGCCAAGACCAGCCGCCGCCCCCCGCCACGGCGTGACCGCGCTCGCGTCGCGATGACACATGGCCCGCCCGATCGGGAAGGCTTCCGTTCGAGCCGGCGGCATTTCGAGAATGATTCGCATTTTCATTGACCGCCTCGGAAGCCTGGGGCAAAACCGCCAAGCTTTTGGCTCAATCAAGACGCCCGAGGCGGCGGAGAAAGTCATGTTCAGAAGTCAGCAATCTCATTGGCTCGTGCTGTGCGCGGCCATGGTGTTGGGGTCCGTGGTGGCGTGCGGCGACGACGACGACGACGGGGCGCCCGCGGACAACCAGGCCGGTGAAAGCTCGGGCGGCTCAGCCGGCAAAGGTGGGTCAGCGAGCACGAGCGGCTCTTCGAGCAAAGGCGGAAGCAGCAACGGGGGTGAAGAGCCCGTTGCCGGCAGCGGCAGCGGCGCGGGAGGCGTCGCACCGATCCCCATGGCCGAAGGCATCTACGTCGTCGGCTACTACGTGACCGTGCAGGACGAATACATCGGCTACCTCTCGGTGACGGACGACATCAGTGCCGATGGCACGGTCGACATTTCGAAGGCCATGGAATTCCCGGGCGACATGTCTTACGCAAGCCCCGGCAACGGCGTGGTCTACGTCGGTCGCGGGAGCTCCGCGGTCATCGAGCGTTGGGTGCTGAACGACGCGAACGAGCTCGAGAAGAACGGCGAGATGGGGCTGGCTCAGTACGGTATCGCCAGCGGCTTGGGCGGACGAGATCCGTTCCACTTCTTGGCGCAAGATCGCGCCTACTTCATCGATGCCAAGACGCGCCAGGTCGTGATCTGGAACCCGCAGACGATGAAGACCATCGGCGCCTTCACGCTGGAAGGTTTCGCGGAAGGCGAGCTCTTCCCGAGCCTGACGTTCGCGTACCGCGACGGAGACCGCGTGCTGCTCTCCGCCCGTTACTATCGAGCGGACGACACGGCGGCTCTGCTCACCCGCGTCGCCATCATCGACACGCTCACGGACGAGGTGGAGTACGTGGACGACGAGCGCTGCGGCAACATCGCTTTCAAAGCCGTGGACAGTGAGCAGAACCTCTACCTCGCCAGCCACCCCGCGCAAGCGGCAGTGGTGGAGGTCGGCGCCGCGGGCGAACCCGCTGCCGCCAGCTGCATCATCCGCATCAGAACCGGCGAGAGCGAGTTCGACCAAGACTACTACGTCGATCTGAGTGACGTCGCCGGAGCCCCCACCGGCGGCCTCATGCAGGGCGCCGGGGACGAAGCGTTCGTGCTCAAGTACGCGGGCGAGCCGCTGACGCTAGCCAACTCCGCCAAGGCCCACACGCGCGCCGCCTGGGAGTTGAACCGCCTCACGCTGGGCGACGAAGCCGTGGACGTGCAGCCCGTAGACGGCATCGATTTGCAGTCTGCTTACGGCTTGGCCTTCAGCGCCCGCGTGAGCGGCAACAACACGCCGTTCATCATCACGGTCGCGGGCGACTTGGCCGCGGGCCAGTATCACGACGTGTCCGTCGCGGGTGAGCGCACCGGCGCGCTCGAGCTGCCTGGCTTTCCGGGCCCGGCCATCCTCGTCAAGTAAGCGCGTCTCGGACACAACCAACGGGCGCGGCGAGCTTCGGCTCGTCGCGCCGTTTCGTTTGGATCAACGGAGCTCGCCCGTAACCTTGAGGTAGAACGCCCGGCCCGGCCGCTGCAGCCCGAAGTTGTCGAAGAGCTTTGCGTCCGTGACGTTGTCGATCTCGAACGTGGACGTGGCGCGAAGCCCGTCGCGCATCACGCTCCAAGTAGCGCCGACCGAGTGGGTGACTTGCGAGTCGAGGCGCTGCTTGTAGTCGCGATCGCCCGCGCTCTCCCAGCCACGAAAGAAGCCGTGCACGTAGCGCCCGTAGTAGAATGGCTCGACGGTGTCGCGCGCGTCCGTCACCCCCTGCAAGCGCAGGCGAGCGCCCCAACTGCCGAACAAGTACGGCCGGTTCGGGATGCGATCCCCCTCGAAGCGCGCAAACGTCCCCTCGGTCGATTCGTTGCGCAAATCGAGCCAGGTCAAGCTGCCTTCCAGGCTCACGAGGCGCCCCGGCGAAAGCCAATTGCCCGCGTTTTCGAGCCCGAGTGCGCGCGCTGCGTAGAGGTTTTCGTACCGAAACGCCTGCTCGGCTCCGAGCAGCACGATGAGGCGGTCACTGCCGCGCCAAAACGCGTTCACGTCCAAAGTCAGATCGCCAAAGCTCTGTCGCTTCAGCTCCAGACGAGGGCCTACGTTCGCGTTGTGACTGACCTCCGGCTCCAGGCTCACGTTCTCGCGAATGAGCACGCCGTTACCAAACAGCTCGCTCGAGCTGGGCAGGCGCGTGGCACGCTCGTAGGATGCCTTGGCGAGGAGCCAGGGCGTGAAGCGGTAGCGCGAGGTGAAGCCGGCCCCCTGCGAGTGGTCGCCGGCGGTGCGTTCGAGAAAGATATTGCCCGGCACCACCTCATCCGTCGTGGCCCGGTAGTAGTAGTCTTTGAAGAAAAAGACTGTGGACAGTCGTCCCTCGAGCAGCGCCAGCTCGTACTCCAATCCACTCACGAGGCTGAATAGCTCGCGCTTGGCGGTGAGGGGGTCGCGCGCGAGGCTGCTCACGAGCGCGCGATCTTCCCCCGCGCGTGAGGCGTACTGGGGAGTGAACGAAGCGCGTAGCGCGTGAGTCGAGTTGGGGCTCCAGCCGAGGAGCGCGCGAGCGAAGTAGCCATCCTGCCACAGGGTCTGGTCGTGGGGGCGCCCGTCCACCTCTCCCGCGCTCGGCCTGCGGAAGACTCGTTGGCCATACCAGTCGTAGGCCCACGGACTTTGATCCAGGTACTCCGTGGCCCGACGCGAGTAGCTGGCCAGAGTCTGAAGGCTGAAGCCGGAGGGCAGGTCGACGTCGTAGCGCGCGCTTGCGCCATGCACGGTCTCGTCGTACCGCACCTCACCGTACGGGACGGTCATGACCGGATTGTTCTGCAGCTCCTTGTCGTAGCCCGACGCGAAGCCTCGAACGAGCAAGCGCTTGGCCCAGGATCGCTCCACGATGCCGGCCTCCACGCTGCCGCCATAGGCGCGGTAGTCATCGTGAAATCGACGTACTTTCGCGTCGGAGAGCTCGCCCGTCGGCCCGGAGACGCGGACGTCCACTTCGTAGTCGTTGTTGGCGCTGTCCAAAAAGGCGTGCGCGCGCACCAACGCGCCGCTCGGCTCGTGGTACTGCCGCCCCGCCACGTTGAGCCGGTGGGTCCCAAAAGAGCCAACCTGGTAGCTCGCGCTCCCGAACGGGTAGAGGCCTTCGTCGGTCACGAGGTTGACCGCGCCGCCCAGCGCGTCCGCTCCGAAACGAATCGGCACCACCCCCCGATAGATCTCGACGCGCTCGATGAGGTTGACCGGAACGTTGGCGATGCCGAATGGATACCCTGCGAGCTCCAGCGGCACGCCGTCCACGAAGAAGCGAATCTGCGTGTCGTACAGGCCGTTCAGCGAGAAGCGCGAGGCGGAGCCCAGCCCTCCATCGCGCCGAACCGAGACGCCTTGGGTGCGCGCCAATACCTCTCCCAAGTCCGCCGATTGCTGTTTGGCGCGGCGCAGCTCCACCACATGGACCGCCTCCGCGGACTGCTGCAGCCGCCGCCCGCCCCCGCCCTGCCCCGAGACCGTTATCTCGACCGGCGGCGCGTCCTGCGGCGGCGGCGCCACGGCGGCGTCGTTCGACTGCGCGATGCTGATTTTAGGCGAGAAAAAAGCCGCCGCGGCCGCGGTGGCGACGAAAAGCTGTGTGCGCAACGAGCGATCCTAGTTATGAGAACGATTCGCGTTTTCACCTTGCACGCGCGGCTCAGGCGGTCAAGCGCTGGCCCCGGACCGGTTGTGCGACGCCCGCCCCACCGGCCAGCAGCTCGATGGCGCGCCGGTCGCGGCTCAGGGTGCCCTTCACGTCGTCCCCGAACCACTCGAGCGAAGCGTCCCAGAGCGAATCCCCCGGGAGGTCGGCCAAGAATGATTGGTAATCGAATACGCCCTCGAACAGCGGCACCATGCCAACGCGGGAGCCGGCCGCAGAGTACACGTTGGCCGGCGCAAAGACGTCTAGACGCTCGCGCCGGCTCACGTTCTTCAAGTGCAAATGCGAGACGTGGGGGCGCAGTCGTGCCAGTGCGCCGAGGGGGTCGTCGCCGGCCTCCCAAACATGCAGAACGTCGAAGTTGACGCGAAGCGCCGGATGATCGACCTCTGCCAGGAGCTGCAAGGTGGACTCTGCGGTGTCCGCCAACGTGCTCGGGTGCGTCTCCACCAGTAAGAGCTGTCCGCGGTCGGCCAGGCGCTGGCAGGCGCCGCGTAGTCTTTCCACGACGCGCGCGCGCGCGGCCGCGCTCGTCTCCGCGCTACCGAGCCGCCCGGCAAAGGTGCGGAGCTTGCGGGTTTCCCAGCGGCGCGCCAAGGCGGAGAGCTGCTCCAATTTGGCCCACAGCTCGTCGAGCGGCGCGTCCAGAGGGAGGTAGTCACTGAGCATGAGCACGGCGAGCCCATACTCGGCTAGCCACTCGGCGCCGTACTTCTCGTCGCCCGCCAAACTGCGCGCGTGCGCCCCCCAAAGCTCGATGCCTTGAAAGCGGTGAGCCTGAGCCCAGCGAGCGACCTCCTCGATGGAGATGAGGTGGTGGCGGAACGAAATGGTACAAATGGCCAGGTTCATGAGACGACTCCGTTCGGGTTCACGCGCAAGGGTCGCACCGGGGCGTCCAGGTCCGAGCACCACTCGTCGTACGCTTCCAACAGGCGCTGCTTGATGCGCCGCTCCCGCGCGTCTTGCTGGTCCAATAGCTCCATCACGCCCGTGGCGAGGCTGAAGTCACCGGAGATGGCCAGCTTCATCGCGCGGTATTGGACGGCGGTGAAGCCCTTGACCAGCTCGTCCACCTCGTCGCACCAGCGCTCGAATTCCGGCACGTCCAGCGCGAGCGCTCGCCAGAAGAACGCAAAGCCATGCTCGTAAGCGTACTTGCGTATCGCCAGCACCGGGATCTGTCGCAACGCCTGGTTGAGCCCCGGTACTCCGCCCGGCGCTCGCCCGTCCAAATGAGCCTGCACGATCCCGCGCAGCGCATGCGTGAATGGATTGTGCGGGTAGCTCATGCAGGTAGCGAAGTACTGGCGAACCACGGCATCTTCGGCGGGGCGCAGCGCCCCTTCGTCCAACAGGAAGCCGCCCGCCACGGCGGGGCTCCGCACCGCATCCAAGATGCGCGCTTTGGATAGCTTCCCCTCCCAGCGAAAATCAGGATCTTGCATTCGCCACTGCTCGGGGTCGGCCGTGGCCTGAAGCATCACGATGTGGGGAAACGGGTTCTGATTGAACTTGTTCTCTCGCTCCGGCAGCCGAAACAAGTCCAGCATGACGAGGATGTTGCGTCCCGCTGGGCGATCCACGACTAGCCGCTCGAGGCGCCGGACGTTCTCCTCGCGAGGGGCGTCATGGTCGTACCACTGGCGGATGCGCGCGCCGTAGAGCCGCTCGTACCACTCGCGAAAGAACGCCTGCTGGTAGCCGGCTTCACCGTGGTACGAAAGCTCGAAGCGGCTCGTCACGTCGAAGGGCGCGTCCCACACCCCGAAGTAGTAGGGGCGCTGGTCGACGCCGGGAGCTCGCTTGAGAGCCTCGCACACACAACTGACGAAGCAGTGGACGCGGATCACGTGGCACCTCCCTGCGCGGCAGCGCTGACCGCGCGTTGCGCGAGCAGAAATTCCGCCAAGGAGCCCACCGTCCCCGCCTGCTTCTGCAGCGCCGCCTCCTCCGGCAGCGCGAGCCCGTGGTCCAGCTCCAAGTGGACCAGAAGCTCCAGCATCAGCACGGAGTCCAG
Source organism: Polyangiaceae bacterium (assembly GCA_029266615.1). Taxonomy (GTDB): domain Bacteria; phylum Myxococcota_A; class Polyangia; order Polyangiales; family Polyangiaceae; genus PMG-095. Next base: position 6,254 of record JAQSWN010000002.1, on the reverse strand, counting down.
GCAGAGCTGTTCGTTGAGGAGGGCGTCTTCGCTGAAGCTCTGCAAGTTCGGCAGCGCCATCTTCTCGCTCAGGACGAGGCGAATGATGGCGACGAGCTCCGCGCGCGTCATGGCTGCCGCTCTTCCGCCGCTTCCGCGAGCTGACGGCGGTTGACCTTGCCGTTCTCCAGCTTGGGGATTTCCGCTACTTGGTGGACCTCGAGCGGCACCGCAAAGGGGGTGAGCTGCGCCGCGCAGAAGCGGCGCACCTCCGCGGCGTCGATGACACGCTTCGCCACGAATTTGAGGCAGACCCGTTCGCCGGCGTAAGCGTCGCTCCGCTTGTACACGACCGCTTCCTCCACGCCGCCGAGCTCTAGGACCACTTCCTCTACCTCTCGCGGGTACACGTTGATGCCAGCCACGTTGATGGTGTCGTCCACACGTGAGACGAAGCACAATCCCCTCTGGTTGAAGTACCCCAAGTCCTTCGTGCTCACGAAGCGGCTCCCCGCACGAACGCGGATCTCTTCCAAGGCGTCCTTCGCGCTACCCGCCGTGACGTCTAGGTGTCGCAACGGGGCGCCGATCTCCTCCGCGAACCGAGTCTCCAAATTGAGCGAAATGCAGCCAAATTCGGAGCAGCCATACTGCTGCATGACGCGGGAGGAGTGACGGCGCAGCTCCTCGAACCAGGCGCCGCGCAAGGGCGCGCCGGAGGTCATGACCGTGCCGAGGCGATCGCCCTCCGGCAACAGCCGCACCAGCACGTTCAGCAGCGTCGGCGAGGCGTAGAGAAGCGTGCGCTCTTGCCCTACGGCGCGGCGCAGCACGTACTTCGGGTTGATGTTGGTCAACACGACCGGCTCGACGCCGCGATGCAGGGCGGAGAGCACCCCGCTGATGAGTCCGTACGAGTGAGTCACCGGGCAAGCCAACAGTGGCGTGTGCTCCCCGAGCGCGCCCAAGGCTTCCACGTAGCTCGAAACCTCCGTGTCTACCGAGGCCCAAGTGCGCTCGATGCTCTTGGGCTCGCCCGTGGTTCCGGAGCTGAGCTGCACGAGTAAGCCCGTGTCGTCTCGCGCGCCGTCTTCCAGCGCGAGACTCTGCGCCTCGTCATGAAAGATCAGCTGGCTGCAGCGCATGCGCTTCGCGAGCCGCTTGGCTGCTTCGAGCGGCGTGCTGGGGTGCAGGGGCGCGACGGACGCGCCGACCTGGCGCAGGTAGAGGCCTAGCGCGAGCCACCGCTCCGGCTCTTGCAAGCACACCGCATAACGTTGGCCGCCGCTCTGCTTCAGGTGGGGCAAGCGGGAAAGCGCGAGGAAGCGCGCGTCGAAATAGTCGCGAGAAAACTTCAGATCATTGATGGCCAGCATGGATCTCCCTCTGGGCGTGGTCGTAAAGCGCGCTGGGCACTTGGTGATGACGCAAGGGCGCGGAGGGCTTCTGCAACCGGGCCTCGAAGAGACTCTCGGTGTGAACGAAGGGCTCGTGCAGTCGCAACGCCGCCTCCCGCTCCGGGTCGCTCCAGCGAGAGCGGGCGTAGCCCCAAAGCACCTCGCGAGCGAGCTTCCAGAACTCACCCTCCGCGAAACCGCAGCTCTGCTCCAGCAGCCACGACAGCTCGCTGAGGTTGAAAATCAGGACCGCGTCGATGAATAGATCGCGCAGCTCCACCACGCTTTGCATGGCGTAGTGACGACCGGCGGGCGCCGCCGCGAACCGCGTGTCCAGCTCGGCCCAAAGCGGAACGCGGCTAGGGTCGGCCAAGAAGCTCGGCACGTATTCTGCGCTGTCGTGGAAGTCGCGTAGCGCGACCCGCGTGGGCCAGCCGTCACGATGCAGGAGCAGCAGGTTCTGCGCGTGCGATTCCAGGGCCACCCCGTGGTGCGAGAGCAACCGCCACAAAGGCAAGAGCGTGACGCGCAGCAGTTGCATGACCCAAGCGGCCGTTCCGTGCCGCTGGAGCCAAGCGTCGACGTAGGGGCGCCCGTCGTGCTCCACCGCGAACAGCGCGTTGAAAGGGATGGCTTGCTCGCCTCCTCGGAGTCGCGGCCCTACCGGCTCTCGCCAGATCGCGGCCAAGTTGCCGTCTAGCTCCGGAACGTCGGCGGCGGGCTCGTACAAGCTGCTGGCATGCTCGGCGAGCACCACCGCTCCCGACACTTCGTCGAAGAACGGGTCGGAGGCGACCAGCGACTGGAGCCAAGCGGACAGGGCTGGCGCGGCCTTGACCGTCTCGGCCGGCAGCGTGCGCAAGGACGAAGAGACGCGCACCGCCAAGGGCAGCTTGAGGTGCGACGCGGCGCTCGAAACCGGGAGCAGCGTTCGCAAGGACTGCGAGGCGCGGTAGCGCCCTGGGGCGACGCCCAGGTCGACCAGCTCGCGGCGGGCCAGCGCGGCCGCGAGCGAGGGTGAGCCAGCCAGCTTTTGCCACTGCCAGGGATGCACCGGCAGTAGCCCGTACTGCGCTACTTCTGCGCCGCACCGGCGCTGCGCGTCGACCAAGAACGTGTAGCCCGACGCGCCCAGCTCCGCTCGAAAGTGCCCTGCTTCGTTCGTCGGAAACGTCTGAGTCAACCGAGCGCGCTGCACCGCGAGCCATCGAAGCTCGAAGGTCTGTCCGGCTTCGGGTCCATACGCCGCGTGATCCGCGAGCGAGAAGCCGGCGCGAGCCTTGAAGCACGGGTGGTACGGATGCCCCTCGTGGAGCAAGCTCTCGAGCTCCTCGTAGGGCAAGCCGCGGCGGTTGCGGCGCAGACTCGGCAGGTGCAGTTCGTTCCAGCGACAGAGCCGCGCGGTGTTGTCGAGCTCCTCCGCGATCGTGGCTTTGACGGCCGCGTCGCCCGGCACGTCCGCGAGCACCTCCTGCCAGCTGGTTTCCTGCGGCGCCCCATGCACCACCTTCCGCACCGAGCCCTCGACCAGGCGCACGCGCCCAAACGCGGTCACGCGCCCGCGACAACGGTATGAGCCGTCTCCCACGACGAATAAGATTTCCCGAGCTGCGCTTGCATGCTGGGAAAAGCGCTCGTTCGGCCACGAAGCGATGCGCTCGAACAGCAGCGCTTCGACCAACTGTCGGAGGACGCGCGCTTCAGGCAACTTCTAGCTCCCGAGGTAGCGGTTGCAGAGGGCGGCCCAATGGGTTCGGTATGCGGACGTAGACCGCCTGCTCGTTCTCGGCCGTGAGCTCGTCCACGTCGTGAACGCGAGTCAGCAAGTTGGCCTTGTACGGAAGCTGCGGGTGCTCGAGCCAGCCTGCTACCAACTGCCGTCCCGGTCCGGTCAGCTCCGCGCGCAGCTGCTCGAAGCACCTTTTGACTACGGAGAGCGCCACGTCCTCGTGCAGCAGGCCGTCCGCACCGAGCCGCTGCACCACCGCGAACAGGTGATTGCTGAGCAGGTAGTAAGCAAACCGCTCTTGGATCAGGGCGTCGTCGAAGAACAGCTCCGGCCGCTGCAAGAGCTCCGGGAGAAGCGCGACCAAGCGCGAGCGGTGCTGATTCGAGAGGTAGTAGCCCTGGTTGTCGCGAAAGTGGCACGAACGCGGGTAGCCCGCCTGCAAGTCCACCAAGCTATTTTGCTGGTGCGCTTCCAGCGCGATGCCGTGCTCGTCGTAGAGGCGAATGAGCGGCTCGATGACGGCGCGCACGTAGCGCAGGAGCCAGTCGAAGCTCACGTCCGTCACGTCGCGCCCCTCCGTGAGCGCGAGCCCCTCGAGCACCGTGCGGAGTCGCGAGGCGCGGTGCGGCAGCGCCTCTTGCACCAACGCAGCGACGCAGTAGACGCCGCGGTCCCGCCCGCGACGGAACGGATTTTCGCGGAGCAGCAGCTCGAACCCTGATTCGCCATCGCCCGGGCTCGAAAGCGTCAGGTAGGCCGGGTCGGCGATGCAGTGAAACCCTGCACGCTCGCCGAGCAAGGCAAATAGGCGTGCCATGCTCACTCCCGCTGGCAGCTCGTCACGCCGGTTGAAGCGCAAAGAGTTCGTGATGCGGACCGGGATGGACAGCTTGACCATCCACTCCGCGTCTTCGCTGTACACGGTGCGAACGGAAGACGTGGCCGTGAAGCGCGGCCCGAGGCGCCCCACTTCTCGCAGCAAGCCATCGGCGAGCCAGCCTCTCACGTGGCGCTGGTGGAGCAGCCAATCCACTTGCAGTGGATGAACGGGTACCAGCACCTCATCCCGGCCGTTCGCCTCCCGGAGCGCTCGCTGCGCCTGAGCGTCGGAGGAAATGAGGCGCGACAGCATCTCTTCGGTCGTCTGGGGCAAGGCCGACTGCTGCACTACCAGCGCGCGCGCGACCGCGAAGTAGTGGAGTTGAAAGCGCCCCCGGAGCTCGGGCGCGAAGCTGTCGTGCTGCCACTCCGTCATGCCTTGGCGGCTCTTCGGAGTCGGATGCCGCCAATGGCCGTAAAGCATTGACTGCTCGCCGTCGATGAAACGATCCGAGTCCAACCGCCGATCATGAGCCCTCGCTTCGAGGTAACGGGCCATCAGCTGTTGGCTTTGCACGTAGCGCAGCAGTAGCTCCAGCTCGTGGGCGCGCGCGGTCGCGTCCACGCTGGCGCGAGCTCCGTAGAGCTCGCGGATGAGCAAGAGCACGACCTGCAGCCGATCCGCGTCGCGCCATCGGCCGTTGCAATGGACGCGCACCGCCCCGAGCCGGTGGCGGCCAACCGCCGAGCGGTACACGACCTCCAGCGCGAGCCGCTGCTCCTCGCGCGGCAGGTACAGCTCCACCACGAGCTCGCTCCCCAGCGCGCGATCTGGATCGCGCTCGCGGCGAAAATCCTCGGCGCGGTGCCAAACCCCCGCGCCCAGCTCTTGGAGGTAGCAGGTGACGAACGCGTCGAAGCACGCCTGCTCGGCTAGGAAAATCAGGCTTTCGTTCACGGTGTGGCCGCTCCTTCCGTCGCGGTCAGTGGCGCCGGAGCCGGCTCGCGCCGCATCAGCAGCGCAAGCCCGAGCAAGAACGTAACGACCTCCGCCAGGGGCAACGCGGAAAGGAACGGCAGCGACGGCGCAAGGAGCGCCAGCGCCAGCAAGAACGCGGCCGGCAACACCAAGGTGCGCGACAGCGCCAGCACGCTCGCCGCACCGGGGCGGCGCGAGGCGGCCAGGTAGACCGTGAACACCACGTTCGCTCCGTTGAACAGCAAGAGCGGCCAGATCACTCGCAGAAATGCGGCCGCGGCCTGGCTCACCTCAGGTTTGGCTTCCTTCACGAAAAGGGAAACCCAGTGGTCACCGAAAGCGAGGAGGGCACTTGAAAGCAGGACCCCGACCCCGGCCACGGCCAAAAGCGCGCAGCGCAGGAATGCGCGGGCCCTCTCTTGCCTACCCGCCCCCAGGTTTTGACTCACCAAAAGGTGCAGCGCGTCTGCAGCGCCGTAATACACCATCAAGCTTGCGAAGGTGACGTAGTTGACGACTGCGAAGGCCGCGACGCCGTGCACCCCGATACGCCTCACCAACAGCCAGTTGATCACCAGCGCCAAAGCCCCCACGGATAGCTCGTTGACGAGCTCCGACAAGCCGCCGTAGGCCGAGCGCCACAGCGAACCCCACCGCTGTTGCTTGAGCCCGAAGCGTAGCTTGGACTGAGCCGACGCAAAATGCGTGAGGAGCACGCCGAGCTGCAGCACTTGCGCAAGCAGCGTCGCATACGCGGCGCCGCCAACGCCCGCGCCCAGATGGCCGACGAGCAGCGCGTTGAGCGCCATGTTGGTGAGCGCCCCCGTCACGACCGCAGCCGTCGCCAAGACGGGCCTGCCATCCAACCGAACGAAGTAGTAGACGACGAGCGTGGTCAACTGAACCACCATCGCCCCGGAAATGACGCTGAAGTACGCGCGCATGAGGCCGAACAGTGACTCCGGCGCCCCGAGCAAGCGAAACAGCGCGCTATCGAACAGGTTGCCGAAGAGAGCCGCACCCGCGGCCAGAAGCGCTACCGCCACGACCGACTTGCTGAAGGTCGCGCTCGCGGCGGCGACGTTCCCCTCTCCCAAGCTACGCCCCGCCTGCACGGAGCCGCCCAGGGCGAGCATGAGCGACAAGCCGAACAGCAAGGTGAAGTAGGGCAGCAGCAGATTGACGGCCGCGAGCGCTTCCGGGCCGACGAAGCGACTCACGAACAGGCCGTCCACGATGCTGGCCGTGGAAATGGCGATCAGACCGATTAAGGACGGCACGGCATAGTACAGGAAGGCGGGCAGCACCGGCCCTTCGAGCACGCCGCGGTCGAGTTTGCCTTCGCTCATGC